>NZ_JBEZBT010000043.1:0-76855 GCF_040647235.1 Streptomyces sp. NPDC042638 | reverse complement strand
GAGGCGTTCGTCGCACCCACGGCGTCCGTGATCGGTGACGTCACGCTGCACGCGGCCCGAGGCCGCCCCCGGGCACCGGTTCGCGGGCAGCGGGGCCGGCGGAGCCGGAGAAGTCCGGCGCACACCGGTCGGCGAACCGCGCGAGGGCGCCCTCGCCCCCCGCGCCCTCGGCCGGAAGGGGCGGTCGCCCCGGGCTCCGGCCGGGCGCGGCCACCAGCCGGCCGGCCGGCCCCGCCACCTCACGGGCGGCGACGTCACGGGCGGCCCGGAGCAGTTCGGGGAGCCGGGAGGGATCGTCGGCGAGAGTCCGGTGCACGCGCGGCAGCGTAGACGGCGGCGGATCCCGGTGCCTGGTCCACTTGACGCCGACTGGACCAGGAAAACTGGACGGATGGACTCTGGACGGACGGGCTCTGGATTCGTCGCCGCGCTCGGCGACTGGCGCACCCGGCGCGGGCCCCTCGCCCGTGCCCTCGCCGCGGCGGTCCGGGACGCCGTCGCCGACGGCCGGCTGCCCGTCGGCACCCGGCTGCCCGCGGAGCGGGAGCTGGCCCGCACCCTGCATCTCAGCCGCGGCACGGTGGTCGCCGCGCTCAGCCTGCTGCGCGCCGACGGCTGGCTGCACACCCGGCACGGCAGCGGCAGCGCCCTCCGCCTGCCCGCCCGCCTCACCGAGCGCACCGCCCCCTGGTCCGTCGACCGGGGCGGCGCCCCCGACGCCGCCCTGGACCTCACCCTCGCGGTGACCGCCGCGCCCCACGACGCCTACCGCGCCGCCCTCGCCCGCGCCACCGAGCTGAGCGCACCCCTGCTCGTGGACTCCGGCGTCGCCACGGCCGGCCTGCCCCGGCTCCGGGAACTGCTGGCCGACCGCTACACCCGCGCCGGCCTCGCCACCCGCCCCGAACAGATCCTGGTCACCGCCGGCGCGCAGGCCGCCCTCACCCTGCTCCTGGACCACCTGCACACCGACCGCAGGGCCCCCGTGGTGGTGGAGAACCCCGCCTACCCCGGTGCCCTCGCCGTGCTGCGCGCCCGTGGGGCCCGCCTGCTGCCGGTGCCCGTCTCGGCAGCGGACGGCTGGGACACCGCGCACCTCACCGCGGCCGTCCGCCGCCACCGGCCGCGACTGGCGTACCTCGTCCCCGACTTCCACAACCCGACCGGCGCCCACATGACCGCGACCACGCGCCGGGCGGTCGCCGCGCTCGCCGACCGCCACCAGCTGACCGTCCTCGCCGACGAGACCATGCGCGACCTGGACCTGAGAACACCGCCCGGCATCGAGCCCCACCTCGCCGGGGCGCGCGTGATCCAGCTCGGCTCCGCGAGCAAGACCCTCTGGAGCGGCCTCCGGATCGGCTGGATCCGGGCCACCGCGGACCTCGTACGACAGCTGCGGCTCAGTCCGCTCCAGGCCCAGCTGGCGCCGCCGCCGCTGGAACAGCTCATCGCCGCCGAACTGCTCGGCGCACCGTTCCCGTCCGTGCTCGCCGACCGGCGGGCCCGGCTGCGCGTCCAGCGCGACCACCTCGCGGGGCTGCTCGACGGCACCGGCTGGACCTGGACGGTCCCGGCGGGCGGGCTGACCCTGTGGCTGCACCTGGGCGCCGCGGGACCGTCCGCCACCGACCTCGCGGCCCGGGCCGCCGCGCGCGGCCTCGCGGTCACCCCCGGCCCCCACTTCAGTACCGACCGCACCACCCTCGGCCGCCACCTCCGCCTGCCGTTCACGGCGACCCCGGAGACCCTGACCCGTGCGGTCGGGCTGCTGAGGACGTGCTGTACGGTCTGAACTTCACCGTTTCGTCACAGCCTGACCGGAAACACAACCGTGCTCCGCCGTGCCGGGTCTAGTAGTCCGAGAGCGCGGGAATCGCGCTGGGAGAACCCCGGGCGAAGGCCCGGGCGAACCGTGGATCCGGACAAGGGGAAGAGGTCGAGGCCGCCATGGGGGGCATACGCAGACGAGGCGTCGTCGCGCTGGGTGTCACGGGACTGGTGGCGCCGCTCGCGCTCGCCTTCACCGCGGCACCGGCTCAGGCCGCGAGCTGTAGCACGGCGACGGGGCCGTACCAGAAGCAGGTGGAGAAGTTCCTGGGCCGGCCGGTCGACGGCAAGCAGTCCGCCGCCGACTGCAAGGCCATCCAGTCCTTCCAGAACAGGCACGGCATCACGCCGAACATCGGCTACGCCGGTCCCGTCACCTGGGGCGTGATGGACCTGATGAACAAGCAGAAGGCCGTCGGGGACAAGCCGAACAAGGCCGGCGCGTGCCCGACGAACAAGGGCAGGATCGCCTGCGTCAACCTCACGCTCCAGCTCAGCTGGATCCAGGACGGCAGCCGGCTGGTCTACGGCCCGGTGCCGGTGCGCACCGGACGCGACGGCTACGAGACCCGCACCGGCCTGAAGAAGATCTACTGGCGGGACATCGACCACGTCTCCAACCTCTACGACGTGCCGATGCCCTACAGCCAGTTCTTCAACGGCGGCCAGGCCTTCCACTCGGTGGGCCTGAGCATGTGGAACCCGCCGGGTTCGCACGGCTGCGTGAACATGACCACTAGGGACGCCAAGAAGTACTGGTCGCTGCTGAGGAACGGCGACGACGTGTTCGTCTACGGCCGCAAGCCCGGCACCTGAGCCGGCGTCGCTCCCGTCCCGCCTCGGGGCGTCCCCGACGTCCGGGATCCGCAGCCGTCCCCGCCCTGCCGTGCCGACTCGTGCGTGATGACTCCCGGCAGGGCGCGGCGGACGGCCGCGGACGCGTCCACCGGCGGCGGTCAGCGCAGTTGACACATTGACGTGATGAGTAACACGGTCTGATATGTCCGTATTGCGGACACTTACTCACAGTGCCTTCACCTCGGTCGGCATATGCTTCACAGCATGTCCACTGTTGCAACCGCCTCCGAGCGATCGGCCGCGGAGGTCAACGAGGAGATCCGGGCGCTGTGGCGCCGGTCGGGCGGGACACTGACCACCGAGCAGCGCGCGCAGTACCAGCGCCTCGTGATGGAGTGGGCCGCCGCGGCCCCGCAGCCGCACCGGGCGGCCTGACCGACCCCGCGCACACCGCGCCGTACCGCCGAGGGCACCCGTGACCGCACGGGTGCCCTTTCCGCCGTGACCCCGGCGCCCCCGGCGGGGCGCCGCTCCGCTCAGCCCCAGGTCGCCGAGTAGTACCGCTGGTACGCCTTGCGATCCTGCTCGGCCCGGATGTACCGGGTCGCGACCAGCGCGATCAGACTGCCCGCGATGACCAGCAGGCCGGGGCCCACGTTCCGGGTGTCCGTCAGCCGCGCGAGCAGCGTGGCGCCCTCGGAGCCGCCCGTGACCGGCGCCGAGGAGCCCGGTGAGGCCGCGTTGGGGGCCATCGCGCCCTGGCCGGCGGGGGCCGACGGCGCTGCGGAGGGCGCGCCGCCCTGCGCCCCGCCCGTGTTCTGCGCCGACACGATCAGCCGGACCCCGAGTGCCGCCATCGCCTTGGTCACCGGCTGGAAGAACGTCGTCCCGCCCGTCGTGCAGTCGCCGTTGCCGCCCGAGGTGACCCCGAGCGCGATGCCCTCGGAGAACAACGGGCCGCCGCTGTCGCCCGGTTCGGCGCACACATCGGTCTCGATGAGCCCGGTGACCGTCCCCTCCGGATAGTTGACGGTCGCGTTCAGCGCGGTGACCCGGCCGTCGTGCAGCCCGCTGGTGCTGCCGCTGCGGAACACCCGCTGTCCCACCGCCGGATCGGCGGCCCCGGTGATCCGCACGCCCTTGCCGCCGCCGACCGCGACGACGTCGGCGCCCTCCCCGGCCCTGCCGCCGGCGTACTGCACCAGAGAGAAGTCGCTGCCCGGGAAGTCGCTGTTCACGGTGGAGCCGAGCTGCCGGTCGCCCTGGTTGTCGGCGAACCACGTGGACCCGGCGGGCCCGCAGTGGCCGGCCGTGAGAATGAAGTCGGACCGGCCGTTGGTGACGTTGAACCCAGCCGAACAGCGACCGCCGGTCGACAGGATCGGCTGGGCACCGTTCAGCCGCGTGGTGAACGTTCCCTTCGTACGCTCCATGTGCACGAAACCGCCGATCCGTCCGGCGACCGCGGTCAGCCGCGACCAGTCCCCGGCGGACACCGTGCGGTCCGCCCGCACCACGACCCGGTTGGTCCGGTAGTCCACCGCCCAGGCCGTGCCCGCCACCCGGGGCGCCGAACGCAGTGCGGCCGTCGCCGACTTCAGCTCGTCCATGCTGTGTGCCACGACCTTCGCCTCGGCCCCGGCGCGCCGCACCGCCCGCGCCGCCGGCTCGTCGGTCACCGCCACCACCGGGCGCCCGTCGGCGCCGATCCAGCTGCCCGCCGTCCGGGCGGTACCGAGCCGCGCCGCCAGCGCGGCGCCGGTGTCCCCGGCGCCCACGGCGGAGGCGAGCGTTCTGCCGGACGCCGGCGGAGTCTCGCTCGCCATGGCCGCCTGGGCGACCATCGCGCCCCCCAGGAGGAGTCCGCCGACCGCCGCCAGCCGTGTCACTCGCCGGACGACCCGTCGTCGTGCGTGCCGCATGCATGGCTCCCGAAGCCGCCGGACGCGCGATGCCCCGACCGGCACCACGGAGCCCTCGGATCAGCCGGGGCCCGCTCCTGGATACGGCGTCCGCGGCGGTGGCGTTCACCGGCGGCGGCGATCAGTTCTTGCGGGCCACCCCGCCGAACATGGCGACCTCCTCCGGCACCGCCCCGTGATCGTGCTCCGGACGCCAGCGCGAGCAGGACACCACGCCCGGTTCCAGCAGCTCCAGCCCGTCGAAGAACCGGGCCACGTCCTCCGGGGCGCGCTGCGTGAGCTTCGGAGTGCCGTGCTCGTTCCAGAACTTCACCGCCTCGTCCACGTCCGGCATCGACGGGCTGGTGATGGTGTGCGACAGCACCAGATGGCTGCCCGACGGCAGCCGGTCCGTCAACTGCCGTACCAGCCCGTAGGGATCCTCCTCGTCACCGACGAAGATGACCACGCCGAGCAGCATCAGCGCCACCGGCTCACTGAGGTCCAGGGTGCGCGCGGCGTGTTCGAGGATGGCGTCGACGTTGCGCAGGTCCTCGTCCAGGTAGTCGGTACGGCCCTCGGGCGTGCTGGTCAGCAGGGCTCGCGCATGCGCGAGGACGAGCGGGTCGTTGTCGACGTACACGATCCGTGACTCCGGTGCGATCCGCTGCGCCACCTCATGGGTGTTGTCCGCGGTGGGCAGCCCGGTGCCGATGTCCAGGAACTGCCGGATGCCGGCCTCACTCACCAGATGACGTACCGCGCGCCCGAGGAAGAGCCGGTCGGCGCGCGCGTACTCCCCGATACCCGGGTGCAGTTGACGGATCTGGTCGCCGGCCGCGCGGTCGACCTCGTAGTTGTCCTTGCCGCCGAGCCAGTAGTTCCAGATCCGGGCGGTGTGCGGCTGGCCGGTGTTGATGCGGGCGCGCAGCGACACGGCCACGTCGTTGGTGGCTGCCGGGTTGTCGGTCACGTGGGTCAGCTCCTGGGTGCCTGATGAGATGCCTGACGGGAGATACACCGTGCACGACGCAATCTAGACGCCCGAGTTGATCTCCGCTGCCCGGCCGGGGATTTCCCCGGCCGCCGTCCGCACCGGCTCCCGCGGCCCGCCGCTTCCGTCCGGCTCGCCCCACGGCCGCCTATCTTGAGCCCCATGACCAGCATCCCGCAGGACACACCCGGCGTACCGGATCCGCTGCGCGCACTCGGCCTGGAGCGGCTGCGACGTCGTACGAGCATGAAATGGCGTACCTACCCCGAGGACGTGCTGCCCCTGTGGGTGGCCGAGATGGACGTCCCCCTCGCCGAACCCGTGGTCCGCGCCGTCACGGACGCACTCGCCCTCGGCGACACCGGGTACCCCGCCGGCGCCGCCTACGCCGAGGCCCTCGCCGCCTTCGCCGCCGGACGCTGGAACTGGCACGGTGTCGCCCCGGAGCGGACCGCGATCGTCCCGGACGTGATGCTCGGCGTGGTCGAGATGATCAGACTGGTCACCGGGCCCGGCGACCCGGTGATCGTCAACCCGCCCGTGTATCCGCCGTTCTTCCAGTTCGTGACCCACATGGACCGCCGGGTGGTGCAGGCTCCGCTGGGCGCCGGACTGCGCCTGGACCCCGGCCTCCTGGAGGAGACGTTCCGGGCGGCCACCGCCCGCGGCGGCCGGGCCGCCTACCTGCTGTGCAGCCCGCACAACCCCACCGGCACGGTGCACACCGCCGCCGAACTCACGACCGTCGCCGGCCTCGCGGAGCGGTACGGCGTCCGGGTCGTCGCCGACGAGATCCACGCCCCGCTCGTCACCCCGGGCGTCCCTTTCGTGCCCTACCTGAGCGTGCCCGGCGCCGAGCGCGGGCTGTCCCTGATGTCCGCCTCCAAGGGCTGGAACCTGGCCGGTCTCAAGGCCGCGCTGGCCATCGCCGGTCCCGCTGCCGCCGCCGACCTCGCCCGGCTGCCGGAAGAGGTGAGCCACGGCCCCAGCCACCTCGGGGTCATCGCGCACACCGCCGCCCTGCGCGACGCCACCGACTGGCTCGACGCGCTGCTGGCCGGGCTGCGGGCCAACCGGCGCCTGCTGGCGGACCTGCTGGCCGAGCGGCTGCCCGGGGTCCGTCCGCACCCCGCCGAGGCCACCTTCCTCGCCTGGCTCGACTGCCGGGCCCTCGGCCTCGGCGACGACCCCGCCGGTGTCTTCCTCGACCGCGGCCGGGTGGCCCTCAGCTCCGGACTGCCGTTCGGCACCGGCGGCGCGGGGCACGCACGCCTGAACCTGGCGACCTCGCCCGAGATCCTCACCGAGGCGGTACGGCGGATGGCGGCGGCCCTCGCCTGAACCCCGCGGGTGCCCTCACGGGACGTCCCGGCGGCGCCCGTCCGTTAACCGGCCGCCGCCTGACGCGCGTTCACCCCCGGGAGCCGCCTTCTAGACTGCCGCCATGGACGACACACGGCTCGACCGGCTCGGCTCCGGCAAGTACCTGCTGGTGACCAGCTACCGCAAGAACGGCACCCCCGTGGCCACCCCGGTGTGGGTGGTCCGGGACGACGACGCCCTGGGCGTGTGGACGACCGCCGACAGCTGGAAGGTCAAGCGGATCCGGCGCCGCCCCGGCGTCCTCGTCGGCCCCTGCGACGTGCGCGGCAACCCCACCGGCGACCAGCTGCCGGCCACCGCCGAGATCACCGACCCGGCCACCACCGCCCGCTACCGGAACCTCATCGCCCGCAAGTACGGCCTCCTGGGCCGGCTCACCCTGCTGGGCAGCAGGCTCCGGCGCGGACTGGACGGCACCGTCGGCATCCGGGTGACCCTCGGGGACTGAGGGCCACCCGGGACACGCGCCCTACGACGCGTTCAGCACCGATCCCGACAGGGTCAAGCCGCCGGTCTGGGGCTCCCCGGTCCGCGGGTCGATCTGCCGGAACAGCACCGACTCCGTGGACTCCCGGACCCGGTCCCTGACCGTGGGCAGGGTGATGTCCGCGCTGGTGCGTCCCGCCGGGATGTCCGTCCACAGGTAGAGCCCGGTCACCTTCGACAGCGGGCGCTCGGGGTCGGGCTTCTCCCCGGCCGTGTCCCGCAGCCAGGCGGCCGGGACGTCCTTGGTGGACAGCTCCGGCGCGGTGGCCGGCGCGACCTCGAACGCGGCGCCCATGTCCACGTCCACCGCTTCGGACAGCGACACCCGCCACTTCAGCGACTGCCCCTCGGTCACCTTGCCGGCGACGGGTGTGACGGTCATCTTCGGCGCCGGGTCGTCGTCGTGGACGGTGAGCCCGCCCCGGTAGGAGCCCACGACCACGCCGTGGACGGCCTTGACGAGGACGTCGTGCGACACGTCGGTGCCGTAGCGCGTGTTGCCCTTCACCTCGACCGGTACGTCGGCGTCCTGAGTGCCCGGACGCACCGTCACCAGCCGGTCCGTGGCCTTGCCGGTGGCCGGGTCGACGACGTACACCCGGACCTGGCCGCTGCCGCCCTGCCCCGTCACCCGCACGGGGACCCGGTAGGTGCGCACTCCGGAGTCGCCCTCGTCGACGGTCGTCCGGCCGACGTCCACCCGCGGCAGCGCGTCGGTGCGCACCGCGGGCGTCCCGGGCCGCCAGCCCCAGGCGTCCATGAGCCAGGCCCGCCCCGACGCCGAACGCGGCGTCAGTTCGAGGGACTTGACCGATCCCAGGTCGAGCCCGGCGCGGGTCGCCGCCGTCAGCGGCACCCGGAGCTCCTGCGCCCAGTACGACGCGGTCCGCTCACTGCCCGGCAGTCCGTCGAGCCCGACCCGGCCGAGCTTCGCCTTCTTGCCGGAGGCGTCGGTCAGGGCCACGTCCAGCTGCGTGCCCCGGGAGTTCGGCGGCACGAACAGGCGCAGTCGCAGCGCCGTGGACCCGGACAGCGACACCGGTGTACCGGCGGTCACCCGTGCCGGGGTGCCGGCGCGCGTCCAGTGCAGTGCGATCGCGTGCCGGCCGGCCTCCCGGTCGGTCTCCCAGTACGCGAAGTGCGGCGAGGAGCCCTTGGCCGACCGGCCCAGGCAGGCCTTGGCCGGGCTCGGGTCCACCGCGGCGCACAGCTTGCCGCCGGTCACCGAGACCCCGCCGTCCGGCAGGAACCCGCCGCCCCGGCGGGCACCCACCGCGTGGCTCAGCACCCGCGCCGGGTCCGCCGACGGCGCCCGCCTGCCGGAGCCGTCCAGCAGCGGCCGTACCCGGTCGTCGCCGGCGAGGAACAGCCGTGCGGCGGCGGCGATGTAGGTGGAACCGGCCCGGTGCTGCTGGTCGGCGGTCAGCCGGGTCGCGGCCCGCTTGGCGCATACCGGGTCGGCGTGCTGCGGGTCGTCGGAGAAGTCGTCCTCGGCGGGCGCTGCGGCCTGGCCGGGCGTCCACTGCGAGTTGAAGAAGTTGTGGTTGGCGCCGATCACGTAGACGGCACTGTGCAGCGCGGTGCCGTTGCTGACCGCGCGGGTGCCGTCGACGTACACCTCGCCCTGGAGGTCGGAGACGTCGCCGTCGCAGCCCGGCAGGATGCTCACCGACGGGACGTCGGGCACCGGGTTCTGCCCGAAGACGGTCGGGCCGATGAGGACCGTGCCCCGGATGTGCCAGCGCACCGGTCCGTGATAGCCGTCCTGGTCGGCGGGGGGCGGGGCGAGGCTGTCCAGCGCGGCCCGGTTGACGCCCTCGCCGCCCCGCGAGTGCCCGACCAGCAGCACCCGTGACAGATCGGCGCGGGGCGCCTCACGGACCGCCTTCGGTGCCGTCTCGGGGTGTTCGGCCCAGCCGGCCCAGCGGGCCAGGTGCAGCCGCACCAGCGACGACCGTGCCTGCGCGCCGCCGTCCTCCGCCGCGAAGTCCTGCCCGTTGATGCCGTTGGCCGAGATGGACACGGTCATGTAGCCCTGGGAGGCCAGCAGTTTCTGGTCGCGCAGATACCCGCGGTGGCTCGGCACCGGCTTGGTGCCGGCCTTGCAGGGCCAGTCACCGGTGACGTCACCGTGTCCCTTGTAGCAGGTGTAGTGACGGCCGTGCAGGAACAGCGCGAGCGGGCGCTTGCCGGCCGCGCCGACCGGTGAGACGACTACCGCGCGCATCTCCACCGGGGCCGCGAGGCCCGGCAGCCGGACCGACGTCAGCGCGTACTCGCCGGTCCTCGTGCGGTACGTGCCCGGCTTGCCCGGGTCCACGGCGTTCGCGGGCAGGGGGGCCGGCAACCGGGCGGCCGACACGGCGCCCTCGGGCTCCCGCGTGTCCAACCGCTTCCCGCCGGACCACACTTGCAGGCCGTACAGCCGCGTCGCGTGGCGTCCGTCGAGCGGCAGCCGGAAGGTGTGCCCGTCGGCGCCCGGCCGCGGCACACCCAACAGCCGCCCCGCGGAACGGAATTCGACACGTGCGTCACCCATCGGCACCGGCCGGTCCGACCGCCACACCAGCTGCGGCGCCGATCCCTGGCCGGCCAGTCGCCACCCCGGCGGCAGCGGAGTGCCGTCCTGAGCCGTCGACACCCCTTCCCCGCCTGGTGGTTGGGGGCCGGCGACTGCCACCCCCGGGGATGCCCCCGCCACCGCGAGTAACGCGGCGGCGGCCACCCATATGCGCCGGGCACGGACCACTGTTCCTCCTCGAACCCCGACCTCGGACGCCCGGCCGTTCCGGGCGCCCCTCGCTCCCGAGGAGGGAAAGCGGAGGCTGTGGGTTGCCTGTGATGAGGAGGTGATGGATCACATCGCGGATGTGCTCAGCGCCGAACAGCGGTCAGCTGCAGGTGTGGTAACGGCGCGTCAGGTGTGCGCCCGGTCAGGTCCACGCCCGGTAGGGTTCGTCCACCAGCTGGAAGACCGGCTCGCCGCGCACCGGGTCCTTGGCGGTGGACAGCCGGACGCGGTCGCCGCTGTGGATCCCGACCGGCGGCCCCATGACCCGGCCCCGTACGACGAACCCCTCGGCCATCTCGATCAGCGACACGTTGCGTGCCGCAGGCGTGTTGCGGTGCACCACGGTGGAGTGGCGGACCGTGCCGACGCCCTCGCTGCACTCGGTGCGCAGATCACTGCCCTGGCACACCGGACACAGCAGCCGGTGGTACGTCGCGGTGCCGCACCAGGTGCAGCGCTGGAAGAGGATGGCGTCCCCGGAGTCCGCGACGACGGGTTCGAGAACACCCGTCGCGGAACCGGCCGCCGGCTGCGAGGTGCTTGCTGAGTGGTGGTACACGCTGGTCACTCCCTGCGCTCGGCCGGAAATCCCGCGTGCCCGGGCGGACCGCGCACGCATGTGCACGGCCGCGGTGCCACCGTGCACGCCGACAGAGTATGGCACTCAGTGTCACTCGTAAAGGCACTCCGTACCCCGATATGCCGTCGACGGGTTCCGCGGGGCGTCAGTCGCGGCCGAGCGCCGTCTCGAGTTCCCGCACCACCCGCCACAGCGGCGCGTCCCGGCGGGTCACCACCACCACGACGTCGTCGGGGTGTCCCGCGCCGGTACCGGCCGGGCCGCTCGCGGCGGGCGCCGCCGGGGCGTCCGCCGACCGGGCGTAGGTCGTCTGCACGTATCCCAGCGCGTGGTCGACGGCCGTGCCCGCGTCGCCCTCGCCGTCCGACCGCAGCCAGGAGCGCAGGGCGTTGTTGTGTGCGGCGACGACCGCGGCGGCGATCACGTCGGCGTGCAGGTTCCCGTCGGGACGCCCGGCGAACCGGCCGCGCAGGTACTCGGCGAGCGCGCGCTCGTAGCGCCACACCACCGACAACTCGTAGGCGCGCAGCCCCGGCACCTGCCGGGTGAGCCGGTAGCGCTGCACCGAGAAGGCCGGGTTCTCCGCGTACATCCGCAGCACCAGCCGGGCCGCGTCGCACACCCTGCGCACCGGCTCGTGCCCTGCGCCGCTCGCCGCGAGGAAGGCGGTCATGTCGGCCAGGCAGCCCTCGTGGTCGGGGAAGACCACGTCCTCCTTGGAGGGGAAGTAGCGGAAGAACGAGCGCCGGCCGACCCCGGCGAGGGCCACGATGTCGTCCACGGTGGTCTGCTCGTACCCGCGTTCCACGAAGAGCCGGAAGGCCGCCGCGACCAGGGCGTCCCGCATCGGCGGCTTCGCGGCCGGCGCCGCGCTGCTGGAGCTCATGGACGGGAAAGTAGCATCCGGACCGCATGCTGACACTCAGTGCAGCGTGTGTGGCTTCTGGGGGAACTGAGTGCTGCCGGGGCCTCCCGCCGGGGGTGGCCGAGGGGGTGCGTCACCTGCGGCGTAACCTTTCTCCACCGCCGCCGCCGCAGCAGCCGAAGCACCTGCGCGACGCCGTCCCCGCACCACCCCGGTACCCACGCCCCCCTCAAGGAGCCCCATGTCCGGCGCCCGCCCCCGCCTGCTCTACGTCACCGACCTGGCGTACCAGGCGCGCGGGCGCCGCTACTGTGACGAGGACATCCACCTCACCGCCCGGCTGCGCGCCCACTTCGACCTCGCCCTGTGCCACCCGCTGGACGCCGAGGCCCTGATGGACGGCTTCGACGCCGTGGTCGTCCGCAACAGCGGCCCCGTCCTCGGCTACCGGCGCGCGTACGACGCCTTCCGCGCGCGGGCTCTGGCCAGCGGGGCACGGGTGTACAACCCGCTCACCGGGAAGGCCGACATGGCGGGCAAGCAGTACCTGCTCGACCTGACCGCCGCCGGCTTTCCCGTGATCCCGACCGTCGACCGCGCCGAGGACCTGCACCTGCTGCCCTCCGCCGAGCGGTACGTGGTCAAGCCCAGACTCGGCGCCGACTCCCACGGCCTGCGCATCGTCCCCGGCAGCCGGCTCCGGGAACTCGCCACCGAAGACGTCCTCATCCAGCCCTGCGTCGACTTCGCCTACGAGGTGTCCTTCTACTTCGTCGACGACGACTTCCAGTACGCCCTGTACGCCCCCGACCCCGAGCGCCGCTGGGAGCTGGGGCCGTACCCGGCCACCGCCGCCGACCTGGAGTTCGCCCGCCGGTTCATCGACTGGAACGACCTCGGGTACGGCATCCAGCGCGTCGACGCCTGCCGCGCCCCCGACGGTGGCCTGCTCCTGGTCGAACTGGAGGATCTCAACCCCTACCTCTCCCTGGACGCGTTGCCGGAAGAGGCCGCGGACGCCTTCGTCACCGCGTTCACCGCGTCCCTGAGCCGGTTCGCGCGGGGCGCGCTCAGCCCGGCCTGACCACGACCCGCTGGCTCGCTCCCGCCGTGCCCGTCGGGTCGCCGAAGGCCGGACGAACTGAGCCGGGCCGGGGCGCCGACCGTTTGACGGGAGGAGGAGCGGTGGGCTGAACGGGGGCGCGGCACGCGCCGTATCTGAGCGCGGGGACCGTATCTGTGCCCCGGACCGCGGGACGGAAGGAGAGCCCGGTGCCGACACCGCCCGACCCGGCGAAGCCACCGGCCGCACCACCCCCGGAGCCCGTCCGGGTGCTGCGACCCCGGAACGTGGAAGCCCTCGCGGAGCTGATGCGGGAGTTCCGGCCGGACCCCGTGACCTACGAGCCCCTCGGCACGGCACCCGCCCCCCACCCGGCGCCGCCCCACTCCGCGGAGGAGGACACCTGTGAACTACCGCCCGTCCCCGCGGCCCGCCCCGTGGACACCGGCGGAGCGGGCTCCCACGCCACGGACACCGGCCGAGCGGACGGCCGTGCCGTGGACACCGGCGGAGCGGGCTTCCGCGCCCCGCGGACCGGCCGAGCGGGCTTCCGTGCCGTGGACGCCGCCCCAGCGGGCTTCCGGGCCGTGGGCACTCGCCGCGTGGACGGCGGTGCCGTGGACTCCGGTGGAGCGGACTTCTGCGCCGAGGGCACGGACCAGGCGGACTTCCGTGCCGTGGACTCCGGTGGAGCGGACTTCTGCGCCGAGGCCACCGACCAGGCGGACTTCCGGGCCGTGGGCACTCGCCGCGCAGACGGCCGAGCCACGGACTCCGGCCGAGTGGGCTTCCGGGCCGTGGGCACCGGACGCGCCGGCGGCCGTGTCGCAGATCCCCGCCGCACAGACTCCCGTGCCGCGCCCCCCTCCCGCGCGGTGGGCGGCCGCTCCGCGGGCGCGCGTGCCGTGGGTGTGCCCGGCCCGGGCGCTCGGCCGCGTCGGGCCGCTGCCGTCGCCGCGGCCGTGGTGGTGGCGGCCCTCGTCGGCTTCGGCTCCGCCTTGCTGCTGCCCAGCCGTCAGCAGGCCGCCGCGACCGCCCCGCCGGTGACGCCGCCCACGAGCGCGTCCGTCGCGCCCACCGGAGGGACCGACCCCGACGGCCCCGGCACCCTCCGCCCTGGCGACACCGGTCCCGAGGTCAGCGACCTGCAACAACGCCTGCTGCGTGTCCCGGACGTCTACCGCGACGGCTCAACCGAGGGCACCTACGACGCCACGCTCACCGCGGCCGTGGCCCGCTTCCAGCTCTGGTACGGCATAAGGGGCGACGAGACGGGCGTCTACGGAGACGACACGCGCCGCGCGCTGGAGTCCCGCACCGGCTTCGGCGACGATTCGTGAACGGCGTACCGGGCACCCCGGAGGCACGAGCGGTATCACAGGCCCGGCCGGTACCGGGCCGGGCGGCGGTGGACGGGAGCGACTGCATGGCGGACGAGAACGGCACGGGGGACGCGGGTGGCACGGCGGACGGCGATGAGCGGGCGGGCGGGGGCGGCCGGGCGCCGGGCCCGGTCGCCGGCCCGCAGCGGGATCCGGGAGTCTTCTTCGACCGGCTGAACCCGGACATGTGCGTGGTCACCGCCGTGGCGGGCGGCGAGCGTGCCGGGTGCCTGGTCGGTTTCGCCTCCCAGTGTTCCATCCGGCCGCCCCGGTTCGCCGTGTGGCTGTCCAAGGCCAACCACACCTACCGCGTCGCCCGGGCCGCGCAGTACCTCGCCGTCCATCTGCTCACCCGTGAACAGCGGGACCTGGCGGAACTGTTCGGCGGTGAGACGGGCGACGAGGTCGACAAGTTCGCCCGGCTGCACTGGCGCGAGGGACCCGCGGGCGCGGCGGTCCTGGAGGGGGCCGCGGCCTGGCTGGTCGGCAGCGTCCTGCACCGCATCGACGGCGGCGACCACGTCGGTCACGTGCTCGATCCGGTCCAGTGGGGCGGCGAGGGGCCCGACGGACCACTGCTGCGGCTCTCCGACGCGGTCGGCATCGAAGCCGGCCACCCCGCGGACTGACTGCCATGGCCATGGCCGTGGACTCAGGCGTCCGTCCCCGCCGCCCCCTCCGCGTCCTGCACGTTCTCCAGGGGCACGCGGATGTCCAGTACGCACACGTCGTCGCGCCGTTCGTCCGCCAGCATCGTGGCGAGCAGGGCGTCCAGGGAGCCGGACTCGCCGCAGCCGTGCGCCCGCACCGCCTCGCCCAGCCGCGCGAAGCCCGCGTCGATGCCCTCGCCGGGGCGTTCGACCAGGCCGTCGGTGTAGAGCAGCAGGCGGTCCCCGGGTGCCAGCCGCAGCTCCAGCGACTCGTAGACGGGGGCGGCCGTCGCGCCGAGCAGCATGCCGCCGGGACGGTCGAGGAAGCGCACCTCGCCCCCGCGCACCAGCAGCGGCGGCGGGTGTCCGGCCTGTGCCCAGGCCAGGACGCGCCGGTCGGGGTTGTAGCGGGCCAGGACCATCGTGGCGGTGGTCTGGCTGTCGCGGGAGTGCAGCAGCAACTGGTTGAGCCGGGTCAGCGCGCCGGTGAGCGAGGAACCGGTGCTGACCATGCCCTTCGCGGTGAACCGCAGCTGGGCCATGGTGGCCACGGCACCGATGCCGTGGCCCGCCACGTCGCCGACCACGAACAGTGCGTCGGAGTCGGGCAGTTCGATGGCGCTGAACCAGTCGCCGCCGACGTGGATGCCCGTCTGCGAGGGCAGGTAGGCGACCTCGATGCGCAGACCGGCCAACTGCTTGGGCTTGTCGGGCAGCGGCAGCAGGGCGTGCTGCAGCCGCGCCGCCAGCGCCCGCTCCGCCTGGAGGATGCCGCGCTGGAGCAGCATCGCGCGTTCGCTCTCCACCAGCGCGAGTTCCGCGCTGCGCTGGGCGGAGATGTCCTGGACGAAGCCGTGCACCTCGACCGGGGTGCCGTCGGGCTCCATGACCGCCTCCGCGACCATCCGCAGATGCCGGACGCCCGAGGGCGTCTCCATCCGGAACGGCACGTCGAACGCCCGGCCGCGCGAGAGGAGTTCGGTGATCGCGTGGGCGAACGGCCCCTTGTCCTCGGCCAGGGCCAGGTCGGGCAGCCGCTCCAGCGGGACCGGCCGCTGTCCGAGCTGCCTGCCGAGCACGGCGTAGGTCTGCGCGGCCCAGGAGATCTCCTGGGTGATCAGGTTCCAGTTCGCCCAGCCGAGGTTGCCGAGCCGCTGCACGTCGGACAGGCGCTGCTCCTGGCGCTCCGCCGGGTCGTGCCGCAGCCAGGTCACCACCAGCCCCTCGCCGAGCCGCGCCGCGCGCACCGTGTAGGTGGCGGTCACGGGCACCTCCCCGACCACGTCCTGGTAGGCGAACGGCTCGCCCTCGAACGGGTGCCCGGTCTCGAGGGCCTGCAGGTAGCCCTGCCACAGCGGCTCGCCCGCGACCGAGGGGTAGCTCTCCAGGACGTGTTTGCCGACCATGTCCCGGCCGGTCCGCCCGAACACGTCGATCGCGCCCGGAGTCGCGGCCTCGATGCGGTAGTCCTCCACGTCGCCGGCGGCGGAGCGCAGCGGGGCGAGCAGGATCACCGCGCCCGGCAGCGCGTCGAACACCGCCTGCACGGTCTGGGAGACGTTCCCGGCCGCGTCGTTCCGCGGGCTGTCGAAGGCCCGCAGCCGGCCCGAGCACAGCCGGGCCACGGCCCGCAGCAGCTCCCGGTCGCGGACCTCGAACGGCCCGCCGCGCCGGCGCAGCACTCCCAGGGCGACGCTCGCGGTGTCCCCGGTCGGGACGGGCAGCCAGGCCCGGGTGAGCCACCGCTCCGGAGGGGTCCCGATGAGCAGGTAGCGCGCGCGGTCCGCGGCGGCGTTCTCCAGCCAGCGCGGTTCCCCGGACCGCAGGGCGTCGAGTGCGGGCACACCGTTCACCGGCGGCACGTGACGCCACTGGGCGGCGAGGGTGGGGTCGATGCCGGCGTGCCCGATCAGGCTGAGCCCGCCCTCGGGCAACCGCTCGTAGAGCATCACCGCGTCGGCGTCCACCTCGGGCGCCAGGTGGTCCAGCAGGCAGCCGGCCAGCTCGTGCGGTGAGCCGACCCGCACCAGGTCGCGGCCGATGTGCCCCAGCACGTCCGCGATGTCCAGGGCGCCGACGGGCACGCCCGCCCAGGAGCCGGCGGGGGCGGGCGCCGTCGAGGGCGGCGCGGCCGGGACGGCGGGGTGGTGTTCCCTGGGCGGCAGTGCCCCCAGGGTGAGCCAGCACTGTTCGAGGAGGGTGCGGTTGCCGTCCTTGGCGCGCTGGAGCAGCTCTTCGTGGGCCGCGTCCGGCGTGCAGCCGGTGACGGCCATGAGGACGCCCTTGGCGCGCTCCAGGACGGCTGAGGTGGCGGCCAGGTCCCGCAGCCGTTCCATCTCGGCGCGCTGCCGTGCCACGACCTTGGCCAGCGCCGCCAGCTCGGCGTTGGTGTCGCGGTCCACCGGAGGCAGGGGCTCGCTCGTCACGCGTCGAGCATTGCACACCCGTGCCGTTCGATCACTCGTCTGCCGGGTCGGGAATCCTGTGACCTCCGCACGAGCCCGTCGGCCGCGGGGGAGGTGGCCGCACCGGACGGGAGGGCCGGCTGTGGGGCGGGGTCCCGGCGGAGGGGCGGGCGGCGCGGACCTGCCGGCGGCGAGGGGGAGCGGCGGGACCGCGGGGGCGGCCCGGGAGGGGTCAGCGGCCCGTGCCGCGGCCCGCCAGGGCCTCGCTGACCGCGCGGACACTGCGTGCGATGTGCTGCAGCTGGAGGACCTCCGCCGCGTACAGCTTGATCGTGTGTTCGATCACCGATTCGGGCAGTCCGAGCACCGGCAGCTCGGCCCGCGCGGTCTGCAGGGCGGTCCGCGCGACCCGCACCTCCTGCTGCACCTGGATCTGCGCGTGCCGGGCGAGCAGGACGGGGTGCCGGATGAGCGCCGGATAGCTGGCGTAGCGCGCGGGGATCAGCTCGCGCAGCCACTTGGCCGCCGAGCGCTCCCAGTCGTAGCTGCCCGGCGTCTTGACCTGACAGGGCCAGTCTGGGCTGATGCGCGTGCTGGTCAGGGGCATGATCATCGCTTCCGGGTGTGCGGCGTCGTGAGGGTGGACGACGAGTTCGGGGGCGGCCCCGGCCTAGGGGATGGCCGGGGCCGCCACGGGCACGTCGCGCAGACGACGCGCCCCGGGACACTCCGGACGCCGACGTGGGTAGGGGACGGCGGCGGGAAGTGCCCGTTCATGAGCCCCGGACGCGGGGAACCGGCGCGGCGTGCGGGAGTGCGTGCGCATGGGCGGTCCGTCGGCTTTCTCGGGGCGGCTGTGCGTGCGGTGAGGTCCGCCGAGCAGTATTTATATATGCCGACCGGTTTGCAAGACGTATGAAAACATTCATGCGTGATTTGCGGTGAATCATCCCCGTCCAGGGGGGTGAATGACCGCAAGATCTTCACGGACTACGCGTGCGGGCGGAAGGATCGGCCGTCCGAAAGGCCCCATTCGAGAGGTCCCGTCCGGCTCCGACGGCGAGCGTCAGTCCTTGAGGAAGAACTGGTGCTGGTCGGAGAGCTGCTCGTACTTCTCCAGCCGGGCCTGGGTGCGCTCCGGGTCGGCGTCCGTCATGGCCTGCAGCAGAGCCGCGGCCAGCACACCGGGGGCGGCGTAGGAGTCGAACACCAGCCGCGATCCCGTGCCGGTGGCGAAGGCGACGTCGGCCTCGTCGGCCAGCGGCCCCAGCGCCAGGTCGGTCACCAGGGCCACCTTCAGACCCGCGCCGCGCGCCACCCGGACGGCGTTCAGCGTCTCCTGGGAGTGCCGGGGCATGGCGAAGGCCAGCACCCAGCTGCCGCCCGCCTCACGGGCCTGCAGGAGCGCGTCGTAGGCCACGCTGCCGCCGAGGGTCACCAGCCGCACGTCCGGGTGGATACGGCGGGCGGCGTAGCCGAAGTACTCGGCCAGCGACACCGAGATGCGCAGGCCGAGGACGGTCAGCGGGGTGGAGCGGGACAGCTCGCGGCCGACGTGGATGACCCGGTCGGGGTTGGCGAAGTCGCGCCGCAGGTTCTCCAGGTTCTGGATCTCCCCGTCGACGGCCGCCTGCAGCTCGTTGGCGCGGTTCTCCTCACCGGGCCCACCGGCCAGACTGCTCAGCGCGATGGACTGGAGCCGCTCACGCAGCGCGGGGTAGCCGCTGAAGCCGACAGCGGCGGCGAAACGGGTGACGGAGGGCTGACTGACCCCCACCCGGTCGGCCAGCTCGGTGATCGACAGGAACGCGGCCTCGGTGATGTGCTCGATCAGGTACTGGGCGATGCGCCGCTGCCCCGGCGACAGACGGGGGCCGTCGAAGAGCTCCCTGAGCCGGGAGGTCGGGGCGGCCTCGGCCGCAGGCGCCGTCCTGCCCGACGTGATCGCTGATGCCTGCGCGCGTGCCTGCTGCGGCGAGGGCACGGGTCGGCCTCCTTTGTCTGCCACGAGCACTCAACATAGCTCACCGACCGCCGTGACCAGGGCGTTGAGGCGGACGGCTCACCGCCGGTACAAGGTGATGGAATGGCCCACTTCGTCGACCGGCCGGCTGCTCCCGATCAGCTCGGCGAGCGTCCCGCGCGCCTTGGCGACCGCGGAGTCGGACACCACCAGCAGCCCGTGCACCCGGTCCCGCGGCACCGTGAGCGGATCACCGGCCCGGATGCCGTAGTACGACGGTACGCCGCTGCCCTTGTACACGAGCCACACCCGCTCGCCCGGATAGCGCTCACGGAGCCGGTCGGCGAGCCGGCCCAGGTCCTGCCCCCAGTCCACGTTCGAGTCGTGCAGCAGCCGGTGGGTGTGCGCGGGACCGCCGAACGCCTCGTTGGAGTACGGCAGGTAGTACGGGAACGCGCGCAGTGAACTCACCGCCGCGAACGCCACCAGCACCCCGGCAAGGAGCCCGCTGCCGCGTCGCCGGAGGGTGACCGCACAGGCCGCCGCCACCGCGAGGAACATCGGCACGAACAGCACGTACCGGGTGCCGAGGTCCCGCGCCCCCGTCATCGCCGCCGCCAGCAGCACCGCGGGCGGCACCAGCAGGTACGGCGCCGCGGGCCGCAGCCGCCCGAGCGCCACGACCGCCACCGCACCGGCCACGCCCAGCGCCATCAGCCCGAGCGGCGTCTTCACCAGCAGAGCGGCCGGCAGGTAGTACCAGAGCGAACCGGTGTACAGACGCCCGAACAGATAGCTCTGCCAGTGCTGGTCCTCCAGACCGAACTGCACCAGCATCCCGGCCCGGTACGCCGGCGGCACCGGCAGCAGCTCCACCAGCCGCCCGCGCAGGCCCGCCACGGCCGGCACCGGCTCGGCGGGCGAGAACCGCAGCCGGGGATCGACGGCCAGATACGCGGCCCACACGACGGCCACGGCCGCTACCGCGACGACGACCGCGCCCACCAGCGCCGCCGGCACCCGCCGCCGGCCGCCGGCCGGCCGGGAGACGGTCCGGGAGACGGGCCAGGAGACGGAGCGGGGCCACCAGGAGACCGGCCCGGACCGCTCGGCGGCCACCACCGAAACCACCGCCAGCGCCATCAGCACCGGCACCGCCGGCAGCGCGCTCATCTTGGTCGCCACGGCCGCTCCCACCGCCGCCCCCGCCGGCGGCAGGTACCGCACAGGCCGGCGCCGGGCCCGCCACACCAGCCAGACCGACGTCAGCACGAACCCGGCCGCCGGGGCGTCCAGCGTGGCCAGCGACCCGTGCGCGATCACATCGGGCGAGAAGGCGTACAGGGCCAGCGCCGCCAGCCCGCCCGCCCCGCCCGCCAGGTCCCGGGCGAACGCGAACACGACCAGCCCGAACAGCAGCGTCAGCGCGATCACCGGCAGCCGCGCCCACAGCATCAGCCGCCAGGGGTCGTTGCCCGACTCGTACAGCAGGCGCCGGCCCACCGCCGACTGCGTGCCGGTGCGCGCGGGGGCGTAGTGCGGGTCGGCCACCGCCACCCCGGCCGCGATCAGCAGCTTCCCGAGCGGGGGATGTTCGGGGTTGTAGCGCAGCCGGTGCTCGTGCAGATAGTCGGTGGCCGTCGCGACGTACACCGGCTCGTCGATGGTGGGAGTCTGCCGGACGGCCGAGGTGACCATCGCCACGGCCATCTGCGCGAGCAGCAGTACGACGAGGAGCGGCAGCAGCCGGCGACGGTGGCGGCGCAGCCGGGCGTACGCTCCGGCGGGGGCCGGCCGCGGCGGTTCCGTGACCGGCGCCGCGGGTGTCAGGACCGGTTGCCGTTCGCGTGCCATCATCCGCCCTCCGGTGGCACCGGCTCGCGAGAGCGGAGCGAGCTCGGGGGCCGCGTCATGGCCCTACTGTCGCACCGCTCCCACCGCCGCCGGTGTCACCGCCGCACGAGTCGTACCGGCAGACCTTCTGCCGTGCAGACGGGTACGGTCCACAACCGGGCGCGGTTCACCTCGCTCCGCCCGAACACCCCACCCCGGCAGGCACGCCGGGGCCGGCCGGCGCACGGAAGCAGGGGTGGGAACGTCAGCCCTCGCGGGGCGGCGGGGCGGGCAGCGCCGTGGCGGGCACCACCAGGTCCGCCCGCTCGCGCGTCACCGCCACCAGGTCGGCGTTGCGCTGGTCCGTGCCCCGTACCCAGGCCACGGCCGCCGTGTGCTCCTTGCCGAACTCCTCGTGCCGGGCGACCAGCCGGCGGATCCGCTCCTCCTCGGAGATCTCGCAGAACCACACCTCGTCCAGGCACGGCCGCACCCGCGCCCACGGCCCGTCCGTCAGCAGCAGGTAGTTCCCCTCGGTCACCACCAGCCGGGCCTGGGGCGGTACGGGGAGCAGACCGGCGAGCGGCTGCTCCAGCACCCGCTCGAACCCCGGCGCGTACACCACCTCGTGGGACTCCTCGCGCAGCCGGCGCAACAGCGCGGCGTACCCGGCCGCGTCGAACGTGTCCGGCGCGCCCTTGCGGTCCCGGCGGCCCAGCCGGTCCAGCTCCGCGTCGGCGAGATGAAAGCCGTCCATGGGGACGTGCACGGCCCAGGGCGGGCCGTCGCCGTTGAGGGAGCGCACCAGGCGCTCGGCCAGCGTCGTCTTGCCCGCACCGGGGCTGCCGGCGATGCCCAGCAGGGCACGCCGGCCGTCCCGGGACAGGGCACGGGCGCGCACGAGGAGGTCGTCGAAGGTCAGCGGCACACAGCAGAGTGTGTCACCGGGCCTGCGGCGTGTGTCACCGGCCGCCCGCCGTACATGTGGCGTGCGCCACCCAATTGAGGAGCGCCCGGCGGGGAACGCTCCCGTTATGACTCAACTCGGTCTGCCCGACACCATCCAGGCCTGCCTGTTCGACCTCGACGGGGTCGTCACCAAGACCGCCGTCGTCCACGCGGCGGCCTGGAAGGAGACGTTCGACGCGTTCCTGCGCGACTACCAGGGGGCGCAGGGACGGCCGTTCGACGCCGCCGCCGACTACGACGAGTACGTCGACGGCCGCCCCCGCGCCGACGGCGTCCGGGCCTTCCTCGACTCACGCGGCATCCACCTCCCCGAGGGCGAGCCCGGCGACCCGCCGGACGCCCGCACCGTGCACGGCGTCGGCAACCGGAAGAACGAACTGCTGCTCGCGAAGATCCGCACCGGCGGAGTGGAGGCGTACGAGGGCACGCTGCGCTACCTGGAGGCGGTGCGCGCCGAGGGGCTGCGCACCGCGATCGTCTCCTCCAGCGCCAACTGCCGGGACGTGCTGCGCTCCGTCGGCGCCGAGCACTTCTTCGACGTCCGCATCGACGGCGTGGTGGCCGCCGAACGGAACCTGCCGGGCAAGCCGCACCCCGACACCTTCCTCGCCGCCGCCCGCGACCTGGGCGTCGAGGCGTCCCGCGCGGCCGTCTTCGAGGACGCGCTGGCCGGCATGGACGCGGGCCGCGCGGGCGGCTTCGGGTACGTCGTCGGCGTGGACCGGGTGGGCCAGACCGACGCGCTGTACGCGCACGGCGCCGACACCGTCGTACAGGACCTCGCCGAGCTGGGAGGCAAGCAGTGATCAACGAGCGGGCGTACGCCGTCGAGCCGTGGTCCGTCCGCGAGACCGCCCTGGATCTCGACGTGCTCGCCCAGAGCGAGTCGGTGTTCGCGCTCTCCAACGGGCACGTCGGCTGGCGCGGCAACCTGGACGAGGGCGAACCGCACGGCCTGCCCGGCAGCTACCTCAACGGTGTGCACGAGGTGCACCCGCTGCCGTACGCGGAGGCCGGCTACGGCTACCCCGAGTCCGGACAGACCGTCATCAACGTCACCAACGGCAAGATCCTGCGGCTGCTGGTGGACGACGAGCCGTTCGATCTGCGCTACGGCCGGCTGGTCTCCCACGAGCGCGTCCTGGACCTGCGCCGCGGAGTGCTGGAGCGGACCTGCGAGTGGACCTCCCCGGCCGGTTCGACGGTCCGGGTGCGCTCGACCCGGCTGGTGTCGCTGACCCAGCGGGCGGTGGCCGCGGTGGCGTACGAGGTGGAGGCCGTCGGCAGCCGCAGCCGGGTGGTGATCCAGTCGGAGCTGGTCGCCAACGAGAGCCTGCCGGAGCCTGACGGTGACCCGCGCGCGGCCAAGGCGCTGAAGTCGCCGCTGGAACAGGAGGACGGCTTCGCCTCCGGCGAGCGGCTGCGGCTGGTGCACCGCACCCGGCGTAGCGGCCTGCGCGTCGCGGTGGCCGCCGACCACGTGGTCACCGGTCCCGAGCGCACCACGAGCCGCAGTGAGAGCGGCATCGACGTCGCCCGGCTCACCGTCACCTCGGTGCTGGAGCCCGGACAGACCCTGCGGGTGGAGAAGCTGGTCGCCCACGGCTGGTCCGGCGCCCGGTCGCTGCCCGCGATGGCCGACCAGGTCGACGCCGCGCTCGCCGCCGCCGCGCACGACGGCTGGCAGGGTCTGCTCGCCGACCAGCGGGCCTGCCTGGACGACTTCTGGGCCCGCGCCGACGTCGAGGTGGAGGGCGACGAGGAGATCCAGCAGGCCGTCCGCTTCGCGCTGTTCCACGTCCTGCAGGCGGGGTGCCGTGCCGAGCGGCGCGCGATCCCGGCGAAGGGACTGACCGGCTCCGGGTACGACGGGCACGCGTTCTGGGACACCGAGATGTTCGTGCTGCCGCTCCTCGCCCACACCGCGCCCGAGGCCGTGGCCGAGGCGCTGCGCTGGCGGCACACCACCCTGGACGAGGCGCGCGAACGCGCCGCCCAACTGGGACTGGCCGGCGCCGCCTTCCCCTGGCGGACCATCGCCGGCCCGGAGGGCTCGGCCTACTGGCCGGCCGGCACCGCCGCCTTCCACGTGAACGCCGGCATAGCCGACGCCGTCGTCCGGTACGTCGAGGCCACCGGCGACACCGCCTTCGAGCGGGAGACCGGCGTGGAACTGCTGGTCGAGACGGCCCGGCTGTGGCGGTCGCTGGGCCATCACGACACCCACGGGGTCTTCCACCTCGACGGCGTCACCGGCCCCGACGAGTACAGCGCGGTCGCCGACGACAACACGTACACCAACCTGATGGCCCGCCAGAACCTGCGTGCGGCCGCCGACGCCGTGGAACGCCACCCGGGGGAGGGGCAGCGGCTCGGCGTGGACGAGGAGGAGAGCGCCGCCTGGCGGGACGCCGCCGACGCCATGCACATCCCCTACAACGACGAACTCGGCGTCCACGAACAGCACGCCGGGTTCACCCGCTACCAGCGCTGGGACTTCGCCGGCACCCGCTCCGACCAGTACCCGCTGCTGCTCCACTTCCCCTACTTCGACCTCTACCGCAAGCAGGTCGTCAAACAGGCCGACCTGGTGCTGGCCATGTACACCTGCGGCGACTACTTCGAGCAGGAGCACGACGAGGAGCAGATCGCCCGGAACTTCGCCTACTACGAGCCGCTGACCGTCCGCGACTCCTCCCTGTCCGCCTGCTGCCAGGCCGTCATCGCCGCCCTGACCGGCCATCTGGACCTCGCCTACGCGTACACCGCCGAGGCGGCGCTGATGGACCTGCACGACCTGGAGCACAACACCCGCGACGGGCTGCACATCGCCTCGCTCGCGGGCACCTGGATGGCCCTGGTCGCGGGCTTCGGCGGCATGCGCCGCGAGGCCGGCCGGCTGCGCTTCGCGCCCCGGCTGCCCGAGCGGCTGCGCCGGCTCGCCTTCCACGTCCAGTTCCGGGGACGCAGGCTGCGCGTGGACATCGGCGCGGACAAGGTGACGTACGTGCTCCTGGACGGTGAGCCGCTGACGCTCCGTCACCACGGTGAGCCGCTGACGGTCAGCACCGAGGAGCCGGCCGTGCGGGCCGTACCGCCGATGGTCCGCCGCCCCACCCCCGAACAGCCGCCCCACCGGGCGCCGAACGGCGGCTGAGTCCGGGCCGCGGCGTGAACGGTCGCGGACGCGGGGGCCGTACGAGCACTGCCCTTGCGTCCGCATCCCGCGGCGGCGACCTCACATGCCGTCTTCGGCGAGCAGCGTGCGCAGGGCCGTCTCCTCCTCCGCGCTCAGCCCGGTCACGAAGTGCCGGAGCGCGGCGATCGGGTCCGGCCCCCGGCCCAGGGCCTCGTGCATCACCTGCGCGGTCAGCTCGGCCGCGTTCTTGGCCGGACGGTACGCGCCGCGCCGGCCGTCGGCGTCCCGCAGCACCAGCCCTTTGTCGTACAGGCGTTTGAGGATCGTGTGGACCGTGTTGTACGCGATGCCCCCACCGATCTCTTGCTGGATCTCCGCGGGCGTCAGTGGCCGCTCGGTGGCCCAGAGGGCGGCCAGTACCTCGCTCTCCAGCTCACCGGCGCCGCGTCGCTCCGCCCTGCCGCGGGACCCTGTGCCAGCCATGCCCCAACCTTACAGCGCGTAGTGCCGTCGCCCGGATGGCCCTCTCCGCCGGGTACGGCCGGGTGATACACGCCGGTTTGGCCGTGTTATTTCCCGTTAGTACCCCCGTCCGCGAGCCGGGAGGTGACAGTGGGCCCCTACGACCCGTGGGGACGAAGGGGTGGTCATGGCCGGCAGCGCGCACGTCACACTCGACGCGGTGAGCCGGCAGCGCTCGCGCCGCACACCCGCCGGCACCACTCGTGCCGCCCGGCCGCTCGCCGCGCTCTCTCCGGCCCACCCGCTCCTCGCCGTTCACGCCGGAAAGCAGCTGACCGGCGTCACGCGGACGGCAGAAAGCGCCCACGCACTCGGCCGGCCCCGGACCCGTGCCGTGACCGCCCCGCACCGGCGCGGCGTCCGGCCGCCCTGCGGCCAGGAGGCCACCGCCCCGAGGCCGCCGCTCGCCGCGTCGGCACCGGCCGGGTCCGCGCTACCGGACCACGCCCGGAGCCGGGCGTCCGCGGCCGTGGGTGCGGCACTGCCGCACCGTGTCGCCGGGCCGGACGACGGCACCGCCGCCGTCGGGCCGGACGACGGCGGTGCCGTCGGCGGTGTCGCCCGCACCGCCCGGCGGTCGCCGCTCGCCCCGGCTGTGTCGGCCGGGTCCGCGCCGCCGGGTCGCGCCCGGAGGCGGGTGTCCGCGGTTGGCGGCGCGCCGCCGGCGCACCATGTCGTGCCGGGTGCCCGCTCATGACGTCTCCGGCCGGGTTCGCCGCGGCTCTGGGCCGCCGGCGTACCTGCTGGCAGGCCGGCGTCTGCCTCGCCGTACTGCTCGGCGCGCTGTACCTGGCGCGCCGGCACTGGCCCGCGCTGGAGAGCGGGGCCGGGCGGCTGGCGGACGCCGACCAGGGCTGGCTGCTGGCCGGCGCGGTGGCGGCCGTGGGCACCTGGGCGGCCTCCGCGCTCGCCCAGCAGGGCGCCGTCGTCCGGCGGCTGCCCGGCGCCCGGCTGGTCGCCGCACAGTTCGCCGCCGCCTCCGCCAACCACCTGCTGCCCGCCGGGCTCGGCGCCGGCGCGGTGAACCTGCGCTTCCTGATGCGCTGCGGGCTGCCGCCCGCCCGCGCGGCCGGCGCGCTCGCCGTCAAGGCCGCCACCGGGGCCGCCGTCCGCCTGGCGCTGATCGCGCTGCTCGCGCCCGCCTGCCCGGGGCTGCTGCGCCTGCCGCACGTCTCCCCGGTGGTGGTCGCCGCCGTCCTCGCCGGGGCCGTACTGGCCGCGGTCCTGCTGGCCACCCCCTGGTGGTCGCGCTGCCGGCGCGCGCTCGCCGCCGTACTGACCGACATCCGCGTGCTGCACGCCTGCCCGACCCGTGCGGCGGCCCTGTGGGGCGGCTCCCTGGCCTTCGCCGCGCTGCACGCCCTGGTCCTCATCGCCGTCACCCGGGCCGTCGGGCTGCCGCTCGCCCCGCTCCAGGTGGCCCTGCTGTACCTCGCGGCCAGCAGTGCCGCCGCCCTGCTGCCCACACCGGGCGGCCTCGGCTCGCTGGACGCCGCGCTGGCGCTCGTACTCACCGCCGCCGGCACCCCCGGCGCCGCCGCCGCGTCCGCGGTGCTCGGCTACCGGCTGCTCACCGTGTGGCTGCCGCTGCTGCCCGGCCTGCTGGTGCTCGGGGTACTGGTGCGGCGCAAGGCCCTGTGACGACCGGGAGGCGCGGTGCAGGGGGGCATTACCTGCCAGGTCATCGATCTTGGCGGGCCCCCGTGCCAGGATCGTCGGCATACGCCAGCCCGGTCGACCGGAAGGGGACATTCATGCCCGCCTACGCCATAGCGCACCTGCAGGAGGCCGCTCCGCACCCGGAGATCGCCGAGTACATCGAGCGCATCACCGCCACCTTCGAGCCGTACGGCGGCCGCTTCCTCGTGCACGGCGCGCAGCACGAGGTCAAGGAGGGCCACTGGCCCGGACACGTCGTGGTGATCTCCTTCCCGACGATCGACGAGGCGCGGGCCTGGTGGGACTCACCCGCGTACCAGGAGATCGCGCCGCTGCGCTCGCGGCACATCGACGGCGACATCGTCCTGGTCCCGGGCGTCCCCGAGGGTTACGACGCGGCCGGCACCGCGCGGGCGATGCGGGAGGGCATGCCGGCCGACTAAGCATCACCGTCCGGTCCAGGGTCTGCTTGCTTTCCCTCCCCATGGGAGAGGTCTGCCGCAGCCTTTACTGCGCAGAAGTTGCAGGTGCTTCTCCGTGGCACAAGGCTGTAGCCGCGGCCGGGACCGCGCCACCGGTGAAGACGCATCCCGTGACGGCCGCCCCTGACTCCGCTCCGACCCTCCCCGCTCGGCCCGAGCCCACGCGCTCGGCCCGGCACCGCGTCCACGGCTCCGGGCGCGGCAGGGGCGGGGCAGGGCCCCCGGCGCGACGGCGCCTCCTGTCCGCCGGTGTCCGCCGACCGCCTTCTCCCCCCTCGGCCACTTCGGTCCGTCCGGCCCGGGCGGCGGCGGGATTAATGATCCGGCCACGGGAAACGCGGACCGGGACCGCCCGCGAGCCCCGAAGGAGGCGACGATGAGCGACCAGCAGTCCGAGCAGACCCCCATGGCTGACGACGTCTACCAGCCCACCGGAACCAACGAGGAACAGGAGGACGCCGGCCCCCTGGATCTGCAGGACGCGGTCGGCGAGCGGACGTACGACGACATGCTCGACGAGGGCTACTCCCCGCCCGAGCGGCCCCTCGGCGTCACCAAGCACGGCACCACCGCCGCTGAGCAGCGCGCGGGGGAGACCCTGGACGAACGGCTCGGCCAGGAGGTCCCGGACGTCACCCCGCCGGCCGGCGACGAGATCGGCGACCTGCCCGGCGGCGAGGGCGAGCCCGTCGGCCCCGAGGCGGGCGAATCCCGAGCCGGCCGCCTGGTCGCCCCGGACGAGGGAGCCCACACCGACACGGTCAAGGAGGAGGTCGCGCGGGACGTGGGCGTGGACGGGGGAGCGGCGGGAGCCGAGGAGGCGGCGGTGCACGTGGTGGAGGACGCCTAGGGCCTAGTCCAGCCGGTCCACCTGGCGGAGCCGATTCGTCGCGTCGAGCGCGGCGACCTTGTACGACTCCGCCAGCGTCGGGTAGTTGAACACCGCGTTGACCAGATAGTCCACCGTGCCCCCGCACCCCATCACGGACTGTCCGATGTGGATCAGCTCGGTCGCGCCCGAGCCGAAGCAGTGCACCCCGAGCAGGGTGCGGTCCCCGGGTGACACCAGCAGCTTCAGCATGCCGTGGGAGTCCCCGATGATCTGCCCCCGGGCCAGCTCCCGGTACCGGGCCATGCCCACTTCGAACGGCACCCGGTCCTCGGTGAGCTGGTCCTCGGTCCGGCCGACGAAGCTGATCTCCGGAATGGTGTAGATGCCGATCGGCTGGAGCCGGTGCATCCGCCCGACCGGCTCGCCGCACGCGTGGTAGGCGGCGGCCCGGCCCTGTTCCATGGAGGTCGCCGCGAGTGCCGGGAAGCCGATGACGTCACCCACGGCGTAGATGTGCGGGACCTCGGTGCGGTAGTCGTCGTCGACCTCGATCCGGCCGCGCGCGTCCGCCGCCAGGCCGGCCCGCCCGAGGTCGAGGTCGTCGGTGAGACCCTGCCGGCCGGCCGAGTACATCACCGTGTCCGCCGGTATCTTCTTGCCGCTCTCCAGCACGGTGAGCGTGCCTCGCGGGTGGCGCTCCACGGCGGCGACCGTCTCGCCGAACCGGAAGGTCACGGCCAGGTCCCGCAGGTGGTACCTGAGCGACTCCACGATCTCCACGTCACACAGGTCCAGCATGCCGGGGCGCTTCTCCACCACGGTCACCCTGCTGCCCAGCGCGGCGAACATCGAGGCGTACTCCATGCCGATCACGCCCGCGCCGACGATCACCATGGACCGCGGCACGCGCTCCAGCGAGAGCACGTTGTCGGAGTCCATGATGGTCCGCCCGTCGAACGCGACGCTGTCCGGGCGGGCCGGCCGGGTGCCGGTGGCGATCACGATGTGCTCCGCGCCGATCAGCCGCTCCCGGCCGGACGGTTCGGACACCGCCACCGTGTGCGGGTCGGTGAAGCGGGCCGTGCCGGAGTACAGGGTCACCTGGTTGCGTGCCAGCTGACTGCGGACGACGTCCACCTCCCGGCCGACCACGTGCCGGGTGCGCGCGGTCAGGTCGGCGACGGTGATGTCCTCCTTCAGCCGGTAGCTCTGCCCGTACAGGTCGCGCTGGGTGAGGCCGGTCAGGTACAGCACCGCCTCGCGCAGGGTCTTGGAGGGGATGGTGCCGGTGTGCAGGGAGACCCCACCGAGCATGTCGGGGCGGTCGGCGAGGGCGACCCGGCGGCCGAGCTTGGCCGCGGCGATGGCGGCTTTCTGGCCGCCGGGGCCGGATCCGATGACGAGCACGTCGAAGTCGAAGTCGGGCACGCTCGGGAGTCTGGCAGGCACCGGCCGTCCTGGGGAAGGGACGGCCGCGGTTCATGTCCCGGCGTGCGGCGGCGATCCGGCAGCGATGCGGCAGCGATCCCGTGCGTGGGCGTGCTTCCGGCAGTGCCGGTCATGCCGGTCATGCCGGTCATGCCGGGCGGGCCGGGCGTGTGCCGCCCGGCCCGCCTCCCCGTTCCTTCGCGGCAGTCCCCCGGACCGCCTAGGGCAGCAGCTTCTCGACGGCTGCCGGCCCCTCCGACTCCAGCTTGCGGCGCGCCCAGTCGAGGTTCTTCGGTGTGACGTCCCTGCCCGCCGCCATCACCATGTCCTCGGGGGTGACGTCCCTCGAGGGCGCGGAATGGAGCAGGGCGTCCGGGGTGCAGACGTCGTCCGACGAACGGGACTCTTCGGGGGTGGATGTCGCCATGATGCCTCCTCCTCGGTCCGGATGACCGCATCCGTGCCGGTGCCTCCGAACGGGGCACACTCTCACCATTGCCCTCCCCGGCGCACCCTGCATCCGGAAGCGCCTGGGGAGCGGGTGAAGAGCGCCTGCCCACGCCGCGCGAAACCACGCGCTCCCCGACCGGAAAACATCCCGCACACTGGAAAAACCACCTTAACGGGAGAAAACATAGGGTAGGCGGATAAACTTCACCGCAAACTCACCGGGAGGCCGCCGATGGCCGCGACGCCGTTCGCCGGGGACGCCCCCAGCCCCCGCTACCTGCCCATCGCCGAACACGGCCTCATCGGCGACCTGCGCAGCGTGGCCCTGGTCGGCACCAACGGCACCATCGACTGGTACTGCTGCCCCTCGTTCGACTCCCCGAGCGTCTTCGCGGCCATCCTCGACGCCGAACGGGGCGGACGCTTCGAGCTGGCCGCCGCCGTACCGGCACGCACCAAGCAGTTCTACTTCCCCGACACCAATGTGCTGATCACCCGCTTCTTCACGGAGGAGGGCGTCGGCGAGGTGCAGGACTTCATGCCCGTCCGCAGCGACGGGTCGTTCGAGGTGAGCCGGCACCGGGTGATCCGGCGCGTGGTGTGCGTCCGCGGCACGGTGCCGTTCCGGGCGCTGATCGCCCCGCGCTTCAACTACGGGGCCGACCAGCACACCCTGAACTCCGTGGACGACATGCTCGTCTTCGAGTCCCCGGAGCGGTCCCTGGCGCTGACCTCCACGGTCACGCTGGAGAACGACGCCCGCGACGCGTGGGCCGACTTCAAGCTGGCCGAGGGCGAGACGGCGGTGTTCGCCCTCGACCAGCTCGGCGACCAGGTGCCGCCCCGCGGCTGCGCCCACCACGAGGCGGAGCAGGAGTTCAACGCCACCGTCACCTACTGGCGCAGGTGGCTGCACCAGTCCCGCTACCGGGGCCGCTGGCGCGAGATGGTGCACCGCTCGGCCCTCACCCTGAAGCTGCTCACCTACGCCCCCACCGGCGCCATCGTCGCCGCGCCCACCACCAGCCTGCCCGAGCAGCTCGGCGGCGAGCGCAACTGGGACTACCGCTACGTCTGGGTCCGCGACGCAGCCTTCGCCGTCTACGCACTGCTCAGGCTCGGCTTCAGCGGCGAGGCCGCGGCCTTCATGAAGTTCCTGACCACGCACATCAGCCCCGGTGACGGCGCCGCCTCCGGACCCCTGCAGGTCATGTACGGCATCGACGGCCGCGCCGACCTGCCCGAACGCGACCTGCCCCACCTGGAGGGGCACCTGGGCTCCGCACCCGTCCGGGTCGGCAACGCCGCCGCCGACCAGCTCCAGCTGGACATCTACGGCGCACTGATCGACTCCATCTACCTCTACGACAAGTGGGCACAGCCCATCTCCAGCGACCAGTGGGACGACGTGTGCCAGCTGGTCGACTGGGTGTGCGAGCACTGGGACCAGCCCGACGAGGGCGTCTGGGAGACCCGCGGCGGGCGGAAGACCTTCCTGTACTCCCGGCTGATGTGCTGGGTCGCCATCGAGCGCGCCATCCGCCTGGCCACCCACCGCGGGCTGCCCGCCGACCACCGGCGCTGGCGCCAGGCACGGGACACCATCTACCGCAGGATCATGGACCACGGCTGGTCGGAGCGCCGGGGCGCCTTCGTGCAGTACGAGGGCGCCGACGTCCTCGACGCCGCGGTGCTGATGATGCCGCTCGCCAAGTTCATCGCCCCCACCGACCCCAAGTGGCTCTCCACCCTGGACGTCCTCACCGAGGACCTCGTCTCCGACTCCCTCGTCTACCGCTACGACCCGCAGGCCAGCCCCGACGGCCTCCGCGGCGACGAGGGCACGTTCTCCATCTGCTCCTTCTGGTACGTCGAGGCGCTCGTCCGGGCCGGCCGGGTCGACGAGGCCCGGCTGGCCTTCGAGAAGATGCTGACCTACGCCAACCATCTCGGCCTGTACGCCGAGGAGATCGGCCGCACCGGCGAGCAACAGGGCAACTTCCCCCAGGCGTTCACCCATCTGTCCCTGATCAGCGCCGCGTTCAACCTGGACCGCGCCCTCGGCTGAGCCGCCCGGACCGGGCTGGTGTGTCCCCAGGGCGTTCGGGTACCCGGGACGCCCGCAAGCGGGATCGACACAGCGTCGACAGAGGGAGGAGCCCCCGGATGACCAGCACCAGCGAGACCGGCGACGTCACCGGCACCCGCGACAAGGACTACAACCTGATCTGGTACGTCGAGGCGTGCCTGAACAACGCCCTGCGGCTGGAGCAGTACATCCAGGACGCCGAGCGTGAGAAGGACGACGAGGTCGCGGAACTGTTCCGCAAGGCCCAGGCCCACAGCCGCAAGGGTGCCGAGCAGGGCAAGCAGCTGCTGCGCTCCCGGCTGGGCGGCGGCTGACCGCCGCTCCGCCCGGGCGCACCGCGAACTCGGATCAGGGCCCGGCGGGCCGCACACGCGCCCGGTCACCGCGCAGCCGGCCGGCCCCCGAGGCCACGGCGAACGCGGTGGACCCCCGCGTCGGCGTCCGCCGGGCCCACGCCGTCCGCCGGCCTCCCGGCTCCTCAGGGCAGCGGCTGCTCCGCCCAGATCACCTTGCCGTTCGGCGTGTACCGGGTGCCCCAGCGCTCGGCGAGCTGCGCGACCAGGAACAGGCCCCGGCCGCCCTCGTCGGTGCTCGCCGCGTACCGCAGATGCGGCGAGGTCGTGCTGCGGTCGGAGACCTCGCAGATCAGGGTGCGGTCACGCAGCAGCCGTACCCCGATCGGGCCCCGCCCGTAGCGGATCGCGTTGGTGACCAGCTCGCTGAGGATCAGCTCGGTCGTGAACACCAGCTCCTCCAGGTCCCAGTCGGACAGCGTCCGGGTCACCGAGGCCCGCACCTGCGACACCGCGGCCGGGTCGGACGGCACCTCCCACCGGGCGACCCGGTCCGAGTCCAGCACCCGGGTGCGGGCGACGATCAGCGCCACGTCGTCGCTCGGCCGGGCCGGCAACCGGTCCAGCACGGCACGGCAGGTGTCCTCGGGGGAGGCGTCCGGAGCCCGGAGCAGGGCGTCCCGCAGCAGACCGAGCCCCTCGTCGATGTCCCGCTCCCGGTCCTCCACCAGACCGTCGGTGTACAGCACCAGCCGGCTGCCCTCCGCCAGCTCCAGCTCGGCCGTCTCGAACGGCAGCCCGCCCAGGCCCAGCGGCGGCCCCGCGGGCACGTCCGCGAACTCCACGCTGCCGTCCGGCCGTACCACCGCGGGCGGCGGATGACCGGCCCGGGCCAGGGTGCACAGCCGGGACACCGGGTCGTAGATCGCGTACAGGCAGGTCGCGCCCGTGACCACGTCCGCGCCGCCCGTCGGCGTCTCGTCCTGGTCGATCCGGCCGACCAGCTCGTCCAGCAGACCGAGGAGTTCGTCCGGCGGCAGGTCCAGCGAGGAGAAGTTGTGCACGGCCGTCCGCAGCCGGCCCATGGTCGCCGCCGCGTGCAGCCCGTGTCCCACGACGTCCCCGACGACGAGCGCCACCCGGGCACCGGACAGCGGCAGCACGTCGAACCAGTCGCCGCCGACGCCGGACTGGGCCGGCAGATAGCGGTAGGCGATGTCCAGGGCGCCCTGCGCGGGCAGGGTGCGCGGCAGCAGGCTGCGCTGGAGGGTGACCGCCATGCTGTGTTCACGGGTGTACCTGCGGGCGTTGTCGATGGACACCGCGGCCCGCGCCACCAGCTCCTCCGCCAGGGCCACCTCCTCGGCGTCGAACGGCTGCGGCTTCTCCGCACGCCAGAAGTTCGCCACCCCCAGCACCAGACTGCCCGCCCGCAACGGCACGGTGATCAGTGAGCGGATGCCGTACTCCAGCACCTGGTCGGTGCGCTCCCGGTTCTGCGCCCGCCAGCCGGTCGCCTCGCCCAGACGCGGCACCACGACCGACTGTCCGGTCGTCAGCGCGCGGGCCTGCGGAGAGGTGGCCACGAACCGGATCCGCTCGCCGACCGGGTACAGCGGGGCGTCCTCGCGGATGCCGGCGTAGGCCGCGCGGCGCAGCACCGCCCCCGGCCGCGGCTCCTCCCCGCTGAGCACCGCGTCGAACAGGTCCACCGTCGCGAAGTCCGAGAAGCGGGGCACCGCCAGCCCGGCCAGTTCCTCCGCGGTCCGGGCCACGTCCAGGCTGGTGCCGATGCCCACCCCGGCGTCGTACAGCATGTTCAGCCGTTCCCGGGCCACCTCCGCCCGGCCCGACAGGGCGCGCAGCTCGGTGGAGTCGCGCAGCGTCGTGACGCTGCCGGGCGGCCCGCCGCGCAGGTCCGTGGGCCGCTGGTTGATCGCCAGCAGGCGGTCCTTCACCAGGTGCACCTCGTCCGTGGCCACCCGTCCCGAGGCCAGCAGGGCCGCCGTCTCGTCGTCCAGGCCCAGATCCCGCACGTTCAGCCGTTCCGCGTGCGCGGGCAGGTCCAGCAGGCGGTGGGCCTCGTCGTTGGCGAGCAGCAGCCGGCCGTCACCGCCGACGATCAGCACACCCTCCCGGACCGCGTGCAGCACCGCGTCGTGGTGCTCGTACATCCGGGTCATCTCGTACGGCCCGAGGCCGTGCGTCTGGCGCAGCAGCCGTCTGCTGACCAGGGCGGTGCCCCCGGTGGCCAGTATGAGCGCGACGGCCCCCGCGGCGAGCAGCAGCGGCAGCTGCTGGTCGGCGGCACCGCCCACGTGCGCGGTGGTGATCCCCGCGGACACCAGGCCCACCACCGCGCCGGCCGGGTCCTTCACCGGCACCACGACCTGCACCAGCGGGCCGATGGTGCCGGTGATGTGCTCGGTGACGGTGTGGCCGGCCAGGGCCGGGCCGATGTCGCCGACGAACTTCTTTCCGATGCGGTCGGTCTCGGGGTGCGTGTAGCGGACTCCGTCGGTGTTCATCACGACGATGAAGTCCACGCCGGTCGCCTTGCGGGCGGCCTCCGCGCGCGGCTGGAGCAGGGCCGTGGGATCGGGGGAACGCAGGGCCGGGGCCGTGCCGGGCGCGTTGGCGAACGTCTCGGCCACGGCGAGGGAACGGTTGGCGGCCTCGACGTCGCTGTCGTGCCGCACCTGGAGCAGCTGGGCCACCACCGCCGAGACGACCAGCAGCAGCACGATCACCACCTGCAGCACGAACACCTGACCGGCCACGCTGCGCCCGGTGACCGCGGACCGGAGCCTGCCCGGCCGGCTGCCGCCCGTGCCGCGTGGTGGCCGGGGCGGGTCGTACGGTGCGCGCGGGCGCCCCGACGCTCGGGGCGGCCGGGTCGTGGTCCGGCCGGGCAGTCGCACCATGTGCCCATGTCTACACTGCCCGGCGCCCTCAGGCGAGGGCGTCACGCGAGGTGCCGGCCCCCGACCGGACGACACCCGGCCGGTACCGGCGCGCTCGGGCCCGTGCGGCCCGGTCATGACCGGTCCGGGGGAGCCGGGCCGTGCCCTGCACGGCCCTCGGGACGGCGCGCAGCCGCCGGACGGCGGGCGGCCAGGAGGAGGGCCACGTCGTCCGGGCGATCGGGGGCGAGCCGGACGGTGGCCGTGAGCCGGTCGGCGACCTCTGCCAGGGACCACCCGGCGCGCCGGCCGACCGCGCCGCCGGCCTCGGCGAGTACCAGCCCGAGAGAGGCGATGCCGTCCTCGATGTCCATGCCGGGCCGCTCCACCAGACCGTCGGTGTACAGGGCGAGGATCGAGTCCGGTTCCAGCAGCAGCTCGGTCACCGGGTACCGGGCCCGCGGATACACCCCGAGGACGACACCGCCCGGGATGTCCAGCACCCGGACGCGGCCGTCCGGACAGCGCAGCAGGGGCGGCAGATGGCCCGCCCGGGCGATCCGGGCCCGGCCGGTGACGGGGTCCAGGCGCAGGTAGCAGCAGCTGGCGAACTGGCCCGGGTCCAGGTCGATCAGCAGGTGGTTGGTGCCGCTCAGCACCTCGTCCGGCGGCCGGTCGCCCAGCGCGAACGCGCGGACGGCGCTGCGCAGCTGACCCATGGTGGCCGCCGCCTGCACCCCGTGCCCCTGCACATCGCCGATGACCAGCGCCAGCCCGTCCCCGGCCTCGACCACGTCGTACCAGTCGCCGCCCACGTCCATGCCCTGGGCGCCCGGCAGATAGCGGCCGGCGGTCTCCACCAGCGGATGCGCCGACAGCCGGCGCGGCAGCAGGGCCTGCTGCAGACCGCGGGCGAGGGCCGCCTCGCTGTCGTAGCGGCGTGCCCGCTCCATCGCGTGCGCGATCAGCCCGGCGAGCGCGGTGAGCACCGTACGCTCCTCCGTGCTGAAGCCGCGCGGACGGTCGAAGCCGAGGATGCAGGAGCCGACCGGCCGGCCGGACGCGATCAGCGGCAGGAAGGCACGCGCTCCCACGTCGGCGTCGATGGCGAGACCCGGGTACGCCGCCACGATCTGCTCCATGGACTCGAAGAACAGCGGCCGTCCGGTCGTCAGGGTCTCCACGCCCGGTATGCGGGCGTCGAGACCCACGCCGTCGAACGGGGCGAGGAAGCCCTGCGGGAACCCGGTCTCCCACGCCAGGTACAGATGCCGGTCCTGGAGCAGGTAGATGGCCAGCTGACGGCCGCCGAAGGCGGGCAGCAGCTCCTGCATCACCACCGCCGACACCTGCCGTGCGGTCACCGCGTCCGTCAGCGCGATGGCCAGCGCGATCGGCCGGTACAGCGACGCCGTCGGGCGCTCGGCCGCCACCGTGCCCGGCGGTACGAGCGCCTCGGGAACCCGCTCCGTCCCGGGATCCAGCCGGCTGGCCGGGACCAGCGTGCAGGTCAGCAGGTCCGCGCCCGGATGCACCGACACGGCCAGCCAGTCGCCCTCGCCGGGCCCGTCCCGCTCGCCGCCCGGCCGCCGCGCATGGAAGTGCACCGGGTCCGGGGCGAGCAGGGCGCCACGCAGATGGTCGTCGTACGGCGCCCCGGCCAGCCAGGGCATCGCGTCCCACAGCTGACGTCCGATCAGCCACTCCCGCGTCCGGCCCGTGAGCCGGGCCGCCGCCGGATTGGCGTACACGATGAGCCCGAGCCGGTCCATGCAGAACACGCCCTGCGGCAGCAGGTCGGCCGCGCCGTCCGCGGCGGCCGGACCGGGGTGGAACACGACACCGCCGACCACGACGTCGCCGACCGCGGGCTCGGTGCCGTCGGCGCCCTCCGGCCACAGGAGCAGCAGGCGCGGAGCACCGTCCCGGGCCCGCACGGCGAGCGGCGCGCTCGGCGGCCTTCCGGCGGCGGTCTCGCGCAGCGCGGCCAGGATCCGGGGCGCGTCGGCCGGGGCCACCGCCTCCGCGAGGGCCTTCGCGGTGCCCCCCAACCCGCCGGGGCGCAGCCCGAGAAGGGTGTGCAACGGGTCGTCCGCGCGTAGCGCGGCGGTCACCGGGTCCCAGTGGAAGCGCCCTGCGGCGGCCTGTGCGGACCGGCGGACGGGCGGCAGTACACCCATCGGCTCCCCGTCCCAGAGCACCGCGGCCTCGTCCCCGTCGGCCAGGGCGAGCAGCCCGACGCCCAGCGCCGCGGCCAGCCGGGCGAGCGGCTCCCGGTCCAGGAACTCGTCCTCGGTGTCCGTCACCGCCGGGCGCAGCACCGTGAGCACGCCCAGCGGCTCGGTCCTGCCCGGCACCGGCACGTGCACCGATCCGAAGGGGAAGGGCAGACCGGCCGCCAACTGCGGATAACGCCGCATGGTCTCCGTGGCGTTCGGCAGGACCACCGGGACGCCGAGCCGGTAGGCGTCGGCGACGGGGAAGGGACGGTCGACGTGCAGCCGCCACCAGGGCTTGAACAGCGGTCCCGGCAGACCGGCGAGCACCGACAGGCGCAGCAGGCCCGGGGTGGCGGACCGCAGATACACGCCCGCGACCAGGCCACCGGCCGCGGCGAGGGCGCCGGTCGAGGCGTCGGCCAGCAGCGCGGCCAGCCGGTCCCGCCCGCGGACCGCCTGCTCGTCGCTCCCAGCCATCGGCCCTACCTCGTCCCGTGCGCCTTCGCTGGATGACACAGCAAGAATGCGCCACCGGACGCGCCGAACGCACCTGGGCGGGAGGAGCGGGACGGGCGCGCCCGTGCCCGTCAGCGGGGGAAGCGGGTACGGGACGCGGCCGGTGCCCCCCTCTCACACCGGTGCCCCGCCCGAGTGGCGAGGCCCCCGAGCCGCTCCTAGTAATGGACTGCGTAACGCCGCGACCGCGTGCGGGGGCGCAGGTGCGGTCGCATCCTTCTCCTGGAGTCCGAGATGCCGACCAGCCCTTCGTCCCCCCGTCCCGACGATTCGCCGATATCTCCGGCACCGGCCGCCGTCACCGGCCTCGCCAAGCCGTACCCCCGGCTCCTGATGCGTCCCCTGCGGCCTCCCGAGGGGCTTCCCGAGCCCCAGCGCGCGCACGGCTCCGAGCACGGCGACCCCTTGCGGGGCCTGGTGCACGCGGCCGTCGCGGACCGCCCCCTGGAGGACGTCGTCCGGCTCATCGCCCTGCTGGAGGGTTCGCCGGAGCACGCCCGGGCCAAGGCCGACGCGTTGCGCGCGATCGGGGTCGACCGGTCCGTGGAGGACGTCACCCGCCTGGTGACGCTCCTGACCAGGCCGCCCCGGGAGTCGGACGGCGCGGACGAGGTGATCCGCGCCGCCGCCGAAAACCGTCCCCTGGAGGACGTCTCCCGGCTGATGGAGCTGCTGCACCGCAGCCCGGCGGAGCCCCACTGCTGGGAGGAGGCCGTACGGGCGGTGGCCGTCCACCGGCCCGTCGAGGAGCTGGCCGAGCTGATCGGCCGGCTGTCCGCGGGCCCGAAGGCGTCCGAGGGTGTGCGACCCGAAGGCGCGCGACTCGACCCGCCGGCTCCCGGGCCGGCCGGGTTCAAGCCGGCCGGGCCGGCGTCGACCCGTTTCGAGCGGACGGGGTCCGCATCGGCCGGCCCCGGGTCGGCAGGTCCCGAACCCGCCGCCCTCAGGTCCGCGCCCGCTGCAACGGCAACGGCAACGGCAACGGCAACGGCACCCCCGCCGGGTCCGCAGGTGCGGCCCGCCGTGGAACGGTCCGCCCAAGGGCCGCCCGCCGAAGAGGGCGCCGCCAGGGAGCCGGGGAAGCGACAGGCGGTGCGGGACCGGGCCGGGGACGGCGAGGCGACGGCGGCGTACGTGTGGGCCGCCCGGGGTGCCGCGCTGCTGCTGTTCCTGTGCGCGGTGGCCTACGTCCCGCGTTACTGGACCGGTTTGTCCCACGGCGTCCTCGGGGCCACCCTCCTCGCCTCGGCACTGTGCGGGCTGCTGGCGCTGGCCCTCACGGCGCGCGCGGCGCCGGCCCGGCTCGTCGCGGCGACGGCCGCCGTCGGCGTGACGGCGGTGCTCGCCGCGGGGCAGGTGCTCGGCGGGCGGTTCGGCCTGCCGGACCCGGCCCGGCTGGCGACGGCGACCCTGGCCCCGCCCTGGCTGGCCGGCCCGGCGGCGGCGGCAGCCGCCCTCGGCGCGCTGTCGGTCCTGCTGACCGCCCTGACCGCGGGCGAGGACGCGCGGTGAGCCGTTGAGCCCTACCGGGCCTTGCGCCCGGGACCTCAGTCGCCCAGGACCCGGTCGTCACCCTGCGGCAGCGGCCGGGCAGCGCGCAGGCTGCGCACGGCGAGGAGCAGCACGCCGATGTCGTCCAGGTAGATCGGGTCCGGCAGCAGGTCGGTGGGCAGCAGCAGATACGCCACCGCACCCCAGAACACCCAGCGTGGGCCGGTCGGCAGCCCCGCCCGCCGCAGCGTCCGCCGGGTCCGCACCAGCCGGACCAGCAGACCCACGGCGACGGCGAGCAGCGCCGCCGCGACGCAGACCGCGATCACCGTCAGGGTCGTGGTCGTGTCCATCCTGGCTCCTTCTCCCGGTCGGTGGGACGGGGACGCTCAGGACGAGCCGTCCTCCATGCCCTCACGGGTGCCCTCGCCGCCGCCGTTCTCCCGTACGCCGTTCTCCCGCCCGGAGCCGCCCGGCGTGCCGTTCGGCGGGCCGCTCGGCGCGGTGTCCGCGGCGTTCTCCGGCTGCTGCCGGCCCATGGCCGTGAGCTTCAGCCGTTCGAACGTGCGCGTCAGCTGCTGCAGCGCGCCCGGTGTCCGGGAGCCCGGCCGCTGCTGCGGCACGGCGGCCGCGGGGACGTCACGGTAGGCGGCCAGCGCCTCCAGCGCCTGCTCGGCGGCCTCCTTGTACAGGTCCCGGGATTTCGTCATCGCCTCCAGCGCGTCGGCGTACATGGCCACCAGCCGCCGTTGGCGCTCCAGCTCTTCGTCGAGGGTCAGCAGGGTCCAGTTCTCGCGCAGGTCCGCCAGCGCCTCAGCGGCGTCCCGCGGCAGGGGCCGGGGCAATGCGAGGAAGTGCCGCGTCGCCTCGATGAGATCGGCCGGCTGCGAACCGTCCAGGAACACAGTGCGCACACTGTGCCGACGGCCGTCGTAGCCTTCCGGCGCCGGATCCGGCGGCAGCAGGACCGCACCGCCGCGCGGCACCTCGACACCGAGGTCCTTCAGCGCCCAGTTGGCCCCACGCAGCTGCTGGGGCGCGGCCCGGTGCTCGACCACACGGTGCCGCATACCGGGCGGCAGCAGCCGCGCCAGCGGCAGCCGGCCCCGCTCGTCCGGCGTCATCGCCTCGTGCACGACGACGTGGACGCACCATGCCTCCCGGGCCGCGTCCCGCAGCCGGCGCCGCATCTCCTTGTCGTCCTCGGGCAGCGCGTTGGCCTGCCGCAGGCGCAGACCGGGGACCGTCGGGTGATGGTCCCAGGCGCCGTCCTCACCGCCGTCACCGTCCTCGTCGTCGCCCTCGGGCCAGAACAGCGTCGCGGGCGAGGGCCACGCCTCGTCCCACGGGCGTTCGGCCTCCGCGACCAGCCGCCACCCGTGGCCCTGCGGCCGGCCCTCGAGCGGTACGAGGGTGAGCCGGGCCCGCACGGTCACCGTGCCGCCGGCTCGCCAGCGGGCCTCGAAGACCCGCCGGGCCGAGTCCTCGGCCGCGGCAGGCTCCGCGAAGTCGTCGATGTCCCCGCTCTCCTTGCGCCGTCGCAGGGTGCGGCGGACGACGTCCTCGGGAGCGGGTCCGGTGTGGCGTCCCCGGGCAGCCCAGAGCGTCTGCGGGACGGTGGCGTGGTCGGTGGCGGAGTTCGACATGAGCCAATCTGCTGATGGGAGCGGGTGCGCACCCCAGTATCACCGTTGCACGGCGTAACACGGCGGCCGGGGCCCGGCCCCGCGCGTCGCCTGGGAGTGCGACCGGCGCACGGGGTGCGCGCGGTGCGCCCGGCGTGTGCGCGGTGCACGTCGGGTGACCGCGCTTCACCCGTGTCCCGCGGCCGGTCCCCGCGCCCACAATGTCCGGCGAACGGGGTCCGCCCGTCCATCCGCTCAGGGGCGGTCCCCGTTCACTCCCCGGGTACGCCCCGACGCGGCGCGCCCCGGCGGACACGGGTTCGTGAGGGCCGGCGGCGGCCCCGGACAGACAGCGGGCCTCGTCCCACCGACCACGGAACTGGCCGTGACCGCGGGCCGTGGCCGCCGGTTGTGATCGCGGGGCGTGACCGCGTCCGACGCCGGCCGGAGGGCCAGGCCCAGGGCGCCGAGAGGGGCCGGGGTCTTACGCCCCGCTCTCCCGCAGCATGTCCTCACGCTCGACGAGCTTCACCCGCTCGCGGCCCTGCGGCTCGCCCAGGGCACGCTCGGCGGCGTCCAGCTTGTACCAGCCCTCCCAGGTGGTGAAGCGGACGTTGTGCTCGGCGAGGAAGGCGTCCACGGCCTCCGGCTCGGGCGCGGACGGAGTGTGCAGCCTGCCGTGGGCGTAGTCGTCCAGGAGATTGGCCACGGTCTCGTTGGCGTCGCCCTTGGTGTGGCCGATGAGACCGACCGGGCCGCGGCGGATCCAGCCGGTGACATAGGTGGACTGCAGCGGGGTGCCGCCCTCCTCGATGACGCGGCCGCCCTCGTCCGGGACGGTTCCGGAGGCGATGTCCCAGGGCAGCTTGGGCAGCTTCTCGGAGAGGTAACCGACCGCGCGGTAGACCGCGGTGACGTCCCAGTCCTTGAACTCGCCGGTGCCCTTGACGTTTCCGGTGCCGTCCAGGGCGGTGCGCTCGGTGCGCAGGCCGACGACCCTGCCGTCCTCGCCGAGGATCTCGGCCGGCGACTCGAAGAAGTGCAGGAAGAGCTTGTGCGGGCGGTTGCCGACGTCCCGGATCGCCCAGTTCTCCAGCGTCTTGGCGACCATGTCGGCCTGCTTGTTGCCGCGCCGGGTCTCGATCGAGCCCGCGTCGTAGTCGATGTCCTCGGGGTCGACGATGACCTCGATGTTCGGGGAGTGGTCCAGCTCGCGCAGCTCCATCGGGCTGAACTTCGCCTGCGCCGGGCCACGGCGGCCGAAGACGTGGATCTCCACGGCCTTGTTGGCCTTCAGACCGTCGTGGACGTTCGGCGGGATCTCGGTCGGCAGCAGTTCGTCGGCGGTCTTGGCCAGGACGCGGGCCACGTCCAGAGCGACGTTGCCGACGCCCAGCACGGCGACCTTCTCGGCCTCCAGCGGCCAGGTGCGCGGGACGTCGGGGTGGCCGTCGTACCACGAGACGAAGTCGGCGGCGCCGTAGGAGCCGTCCAGGTCGATGCCGGGTATGGACAGCTCGCGGTCGGCCGTCGCGCCGGTGGAGAAGATCACCGCGTCGTAGAAGGCGCGCAGGTCGTCCAGGCCGAGGTCCGTCGGGTAGTCGACGTTGCCGAACAGTCGGATCTGCGGCTTGTCCAGCACCTGGTGGAGGGCGGTGATGATGCCCTTGATGCGTGGGTGGTCCGGCGCGACGCCGTACCGGATCAGGCCGAACGGGGCGGGCATCCGCTCGAAGAGGTCGATGGACACACCGGGGTCGGCGGCCACCTCGGACTTGAGCAGGGCGTCGGCGGCGTAGATCCCGGCGGGGCCGGCTCCGACGATGGCTACCCGCAGGGGGCGCGGCATGATCAGGTTCCCTTCGAGCGCGAATGGGCGACTTGATCAGGAAGCCTAAACTAAGGCAGACCTAAGTTGCTACGGGGGTCTGGTCTATGACCTCATAAGTCGGGCTTATGGGTGATCCCGATCTTACTTATGGCTCGGAGCGGACGAGTGACCGGACTCCGGCGCCGGCCGGCCGGTATGTGTCCGGTATGTGTCCTGACCGACTCTTCGTCCCGGGTCACGCCGGCCGGACGATCCGGCGGATCGCCGCCTCCCCGGCGCCGTAGATCGACTCCTCGCGGATGGTGGACCCCGGGCCCGGAGCGTGCACCATCATCCCGCCGCCGACGTGGAGACCCACGTGCCGGTCGTCCTCGAAGAAGAGGACGAGGTCACCGGGTTCGATCCCGGCCGTCGTCACGGGGGTGCCGGACAGCGCCTGCTCGTGCGCGGCGCGCGGCAGCGTGACACCCGCGGCCCGCCATGCGGCCTGGGTGAGGCTGGAGCAGTCGTACGAGTCCGGCCCCGTCGCACCCCACACGCACGGCTTCCCGATCTGCGCCCGGGCGAAGGCGATCGCCCTGGCGGCGCGTGAGGCACGGGGTGACTCCGGTACCACGGCGCCGGTCAGGACGGCCGTCGCGGGCTGGGCCGCGGGGGCCACGGCCGGACGGGGGACGGGGCCGGTGTCGGCGACGGACGCAGGGGGTGCCTGGTAGGTGAAGGTGCCCGTGCCGGTGTTCGCCTGGCCCGCGGGCGTGAGGTCGGCGGCCGGCGCCGGCTGGGCCGGGAGGCCGGGGCGCATGGTGTGGCGGGCGAGGAGTTCGCCGGTGGTGGCGAGCTTGCGCCGGCCGGCCGCCTTGGCGACGGCGGGGGCGAGCCCGCCGAACCCGGCGGCACCGGGCAGCGGCCTCGGCATCCGGACCCGGTCTCCGTCCGCCCGGGACAGCGGCGGAGCCGGGAGGAGGGCCGAGGCCACGGGAGCGCCGCCGACCGCGCCAGGCGCCCACAGGCCCGGCAGGTGGGGTGTGTCGGGCGTCGCCGCAAGGTCACTCGTGGACTCGGTTGTCGTGCCCGCGAGTTGGGTCGGCTCGGTGGTGGGTGCCGTCATCCAGCCGCCTGTGGGCGTCTCGATCGGCAGGGGGTGCAGGGGGAGGGGCGAGGCCTCGGGGGCACCGCCGGACGTGCCAGGCTCCCACAGGCCCAGGAGGTGGGGTGTGCCGGTCGGCGCCGTCAGGCCACCCGTGGACCCGGTTGTCGTGCCCGCGAGTTGGGTCGGCTCGGTGGTGGGTGCCGTCATCCAGCCGCCTGTGGGCGTCTCGATCGGCAGGGGGTGCAGGGGGAGGGGCGAGGCCTGGGGGGTACCGCCGGGCGCGCCAGGCTCCCACAGGCCCGGCAGGTGGGGTGTGTCGGGCGTCGCCGCAAGGCCACCCGTGGACCCGGTTGTCGTGCCCGCGAGTTGGGTCGGCTCGGTGGCGGGCGCCGTCATCCAGCCGCCCGTGGGCGCCTCCACCGGTAGCAGGTCCATGGGGGAGGGCGCCGTCGGTTCGGCCGGCGCGCCCGCGGCCCGCAGTGCGGCCGGCGCCCCGTCGGCGCCCCGCTCCAGGGCCTGGGGTGCCGGTGCGGCCGGCGCCGGGCCCAGGGCCGCCCTCTCACCGCCCACGAGGGCACCCCGGCCGGGGTCCAGCGCACGGACCGAGGTGGCCGGCCGCTCGGGCGCCGGCGCGGGGAGGCGGTCGGCGGGCAGTACGGCGGGCACGGTCGGGCCGAACTTTCCGCGTGCCGTGTCGAACCACTGCCGGGTGATCTCGGTGAGCGCCGGATCCGGACGTCGGGTGGGCCGCTTGGCCAACGGGACGCCACGTGAGCGCGCCCGCAGGGCCATGGCCCGGGTCGCGTTGAAGTTACCGGTGGCGTTCTCGGCCTGGTCGTACAGGGAGTCGATCCGCTGCCGAACCTCGTCGCGGCTCTCCGGCGCCATGGAAGACGTGCTCCTTCCTTGCCCCACGGGGCAGTTGGACGGCTCGCCGGGGCGGTGCCGGGCGCGGCCACGCGTCAACCTAGCCAACGTGTGTGCCTCGTGTGAAGGTTGAGGTGTGGAATGTCCGATACATATTCGTGATGTTCGCAGTGCCGTTCGGTGGGGAAACGCTGCGGACCATGGTTTCCTGTGAGTCACCGGTGAATTCGCGATTCCGTTGAACGCGATGGCCTTCCCCGCCGTATGAAGCCGGGGAACTCCATGCCCGACCGGCGAACACACCACCGGCGATCACACACAGGGGACAACCTTGGTACGCAACAGGCGCAGACGCCCGACCGGCGCACGACGCGCGACCCTCGCCGCGGTCGCCCTGATGCTGGGGGGAGCCGGGATCGTCGCGGCGAACGTCTACGCCTCGGCCTCCGAGGGCTGGGGCGACGGATCCGGTACGGACGCCGCCGGCCACGTCCTGTCCACGGGCATGCCGACCATCGACTGTCCCGACGTCGGCAGCCGGCTGACGGCCGTGCCGGACGCGGCCCGCGCGGACGTCGACCACGAACTCGCCCTGCTGGACCAGCAGACCGCGGAGGCGTACCGGCAACTGCAGCGCTGGAGCCAGGGCGACGGCCGGGGCGGAGGCTCCGAGGCTGACGCGATCATGAACCCGCTGAAGGAGAAGCGGTCGGCGTCCGTCGGGCGGATCGCCGACGCCATCGACCGCGCGGGGCAGCGCCCCCAGGGCCTGGACGCCCTGGCCGCCTGTACCTTGCGCCCCGGTGAGAGTGCTCAGCCCCCGGCCTCGCCGGGCGACGGCACCCAGCCGGGCGAGGGTGAGGGCCAGGGACAGAACGGCCAGAGCCCGAACGGCGCGGGCCAGGGTGGCAACGGACCCGTCGTCTCCGACTACGCGGACATCACCGCCGTACCGCCCCAAGCGCCGGCCCCGCCCCCACAGGCCGACGCCTCCCGGGGCACCTTCACCTCCGACTGCGGCGTCAACGCGAACGGCCTGTTCAACTCCGACAACGTCATCGTCGCCCCGGGTGTCTCCAACGGCGCCCACCACTTCCACGACTACGTCGGCAATCAGTCCAACAACGCCTTCGCCAGTGACGAGGACCTCGCGAACGCCGACACGAGCTGTGTGGACCGGGGGGACAGGTCGACCTACTACTGGCCGGTGCTCCGCCTGCAGGACGGCACCCGGGAACGGGACGCGGGAGCGCCGGGCGGCGGCACGGAGGGCAACGCGGGCCGGATCGTCACGCCCCGGCAGGTGACGCTGACGTTCGTGGGCAACGCGCGCGGCAAGGTCACCGCCATGCCGCGCCTGCTGCGCATCATCACCGGCGACGCCAAGGCGTTCGTCAACGGCCCCGGCAACGCGAACGCGTCCTGGAGCTGCACCGGGTACGAGGACCGGCAGCTGAAGGACAAGTACCCGTTGTGCCCGCAGGGCAGTGACGTCGTGCGCACCTTCCGGTTCCAGAGCTGCTGGGACGGCCGCAACATCGACAGCGCCAACCACCGCACCCATGTGGCCTTCGCCGCCGAGGACGGCTCCTGCCCGGCCGGCTTCCAGCCCATTCCGCAGCTGGTGCAGCGCATCGTCTACGACGTCCCCGCGCCGAGCGTCGCGGACGGCGGTCGGACCGTTCCGCTGTTCGCGGTGGACTCCTTCCCCGAGCAACTGCACAAGCCCGTCACCGACCACGGCGACTTCATCAACGTCTTCGACGAGGACCTGATGCGCGAGATGGTCGACTGCATCAACTCCGGCCGCACCTGCGGTGCCTCCGCCGACGCCCCCGGCGCGACGGCGGCCCCCACGGCGAGTGCGGGCTCCGCCGCCACGGCCGCGCCCGGCGCCGGCGCCACCGAGGAGCCCGGCGGAAGCACCGGTACGGAACCGAGCGGAGGCACCGGCACGGAACCGAGCGTGGGTACCGGCACGGAACCGAGCGTGGGTACCGGCACCGGCCCGGGCGGAGGCAGCGCGGCGGAACCCGGCGAGGGCGGTTCGACGGCCCCTGGTGCGAACACCACCGATGAGCCCGGCGAGGGGGCCACCGTCGCACCGGCACCGTCGGCCTCCCGCCCCGGCGGCGCCCCGCGGACCGACGTGACGACCGCACCGGCCCGCACCACCAAGCAGGACACCGACGCCAGGACCGGACCGGCCCGGACCGCCCCGTCCCGCTCCACGGCGGCACACCCGGCACCGGCACAGTCCGCACCGGCCTCCGCCGCGCCCGGCTCCTCCCCGTCGGGCCAGGCCGGCGCCGCCGGATACACCCCGCCGGTGGCAGCGCAGCCCGAACCCCAGGCGGCCGGGGGCGGTCTGGCGGAGACGGGGGCCCACCTGTGGCCCGCCGCCATCGGCACGCTGCTCGCCCTGTCGGGCCTGTTCATGTTCCTCCGGGCCCGGCACATGCGGTACTGACCGGGCCGTCCCGGGGGCGCGGGGAGCGGACTTCGTCCCTTGCCCGAGGCGTTCGCCATGGCCGTCGGAGCCGGCCGGCCCTGGGACGGTCGTGTCAGCCGCAGACCGTATCGTTGCGGTGATCATCATCGGAACGCATACACGGGGGCACACGTGACCGTTCACCGGCCAGGACTGCCGGAGGACCTTCCGCCGGCCGAGGAGCTGTGGGCGCGCTGGGCGCTGCTCGCCGCCCTCGAGGCGACTACCGAGGACGAGGAGCGCCCGCCGCGCCACCGGAGCGGCCGCTGGATCGATGACCAGGGCCTGCACTGGGACGACTGCGGCTGCACCTGGTGGGTCATGTCCAAGGAGGGCGACGGTCGTTTCGTGCTCTACGGCGAGGACGAGGCGAGCGACGTCAAGTGGTACGAGCCGGCGATCGACGTGCTGGCGGGCGGCCCGGACTGGCTGCCCTATGAGGAGCTGCGGGGCCGACTCGAAGGGCGCGAGATCGGCTGCGTCTACTGGTACGACAACGGCACCTGGGCCCGGGCCCCGTACCCTGACGGCCTTGACGACGACGGCCTGGACTGCGGCATGAGCTACTTCATCGACCGCACCGAGGTACTGGGCGAACTGACGGACCACCTGGACGACACGGTCGACGGGCCGGGCGCGGACCGTCTCCTGGCCGACGCGGAAGCGTACCGGCTGGAGCCGCGCAGGCTGCTGGAACGGCTGGGCCAGAGCAACCGCTACGACGATCCGCTGGACCGGCCGGCCATCGTCCGGGCGCTGGCCCGCGCAGGTGTGACGGGTGAGTTCGCGGCGGCCGACACGCTCTGACGAGCGGGATCCACCGCACCACGGCTCGTCCGGTCAGTTGGCCGCGGTGCCGACCCGCTTCGTCAGGTGAGCCGGGGCTCCGATGCCCTCGGGCAGGAGCGGGTCCGGCTCCAGGTCGCCCCAGGCGGAGCGCAGCGGCATGACGCCCGCCCACAGACCGAGCCGGGCGTCCTCGCCGTCCCCGTCGTCCGGTGCGCCCGTGCGGATCTTGACCGATGCCTCATCCAGCGGGAGGGCGAGCAGGGCCGTGGCGGCGAGTTCCTTGCGGCTGGGGCGGCGGGCGTAGTCCCACTGGCCCGGCGTTGCCTGCTCGGTCAGACAGCGCAGGCCGGCCAGCTTCTCCTCGGGGTCCGTGACCGGACGGGGCGTGCCGAAGATCATGGCGCTGCGGTAGTTCACGCCGTGCTCGAAGACCGAGCGGGCCAGGACCAGCCCGTCGACGTGGGTGACGGTGACGCAGACCTGGGCGTCGGGCGAGGCGGCGAGGCTGCGGCTGGCGACCGAGCCGTGGAAGTACAAGCTGCTGCCGTCGGATCCGTAGACGGTGGGGACCACCAGAAGGTTTCCGTCGACCGTGACGCCGAGGTGGCAGACGAAGCCCGCGCCGAGGATCGCGTCGAGCTGGTCGCGGTCCAGGCTGCCCTGTTCCCGTAGCCGACGGTGGCGCGTGCGCTCGGTCACCGGCAAGAGCCTCTGCGGAGAACCAGGGTTCATGGAAGCTTCCTCCTCCGGGGCGCGCCCCGGTGCATGGACGGGCGTAGCACGACGACCGGGAACAGTACTGATTCCATCTCCAAAAGACTACGGATCTTCGCAAACCGTTGCCTGAGAAGCCCAACTCAACGAATTCCCTTGTACGAGGTCGGGCGAACCTCGCATGGGATCCGGTGGGCCCGCTCACCTGCCTGGGCCGGCGCACGAGCCGGGGCTGAGCGGGGCTGCCCGCCTCAGGAGAGCGCGAGGGTCTGCTTGGCGAGGTCGTACGCGGGCCGCATCCCCTCGTGCTCCTCGGTGTCCATGCCGCCGAGGTGCAGGATCACCGGACCGTCGGGCGTGCTGACGGCGAAGGCGCTCTCCTTCTTCGTCTCCTCCAGGAGCTTGCTCGTGTAGAGGTACTCCACCTCCACCGCGGCGAGGCCGCCGCCGGTCCTGAAGGAGTGGTACTTCTCCTTGCCGACATTGTCCTCGGCGGCCACGAACCGGCGCAGCACGCTGCCCGCGTCCGCGTCGCCGGGCTTGCCGGTCCACACGCGCAGGTAGCCGATGTGGCCGGCCGGCTTGGCGTCGATCTCGCAGGCCATGGTGACCGGTCCCTGCCGGAGGAAGGCGTCGGCGAGCGCTCCGCCCAGGTCGCCGTCCTCACCCCGCGCCGGCTTGCCCGACGTGCCCAGTTCCTTCTCCGCGTCGACCGCTTCGGCCGTCCAGCGCTCGGCGACACCGAACCTGACGGGCAGTTCACAGGCCGAGCCGGCCGGGCCGATCGTGCCGCCGCGGGCAGCCGCCGTACCCTTCCCCGCCGTGCCCCCGGCCGCCGCGCCCTTGGCGCTCGCCGACGGGCTCGCGGCCCGCTTCCCGTCGTCCGCCGCCTCCGCGCACCCGCCGAGCACCGCCGCCAGCGCCGCCGCCACGACCACTCGGCCTCCGACTGTCCCCACCCTGACCTGCACTGTCGTCTCCCCTACGGTTCAGAGCGGCCACTGTAACCGAGGGCGCCGACATCACCGAAGGGGCTTTTTCCGTCCGCCTGAGCCCACCGGCCCGGGGTCACTCCGACCCGCGCCGGGCCAGCAGGAAGAGGTGGGGTTCGGGCGCGGCCTCGGGGTGGTCCGGGGTGAACACCGTCTGCTCCTCGCTCAGCACCGTCAGGCCCGCCTCGGTCACCAGGCGGGTGAACGCCTCGGCGGAGAAGCTCGTCACCCGCACCGGCTGCCCCATGAAGACCCCTGCGACGTCCTCCACGTCCAGCGGCACGGTGGCCAGCGCGACCAGGCCGCCGGGCCGTACCGCCCGGGCCAGCCCCGCCACGACGGCCGCCTGTTCGGCGCGGGCCATCTGCAGCAGCGAGAAGTATCCGCACGCCGCGTCGAACGAGGCCTCCGGCAACGGGGTGTCACGGATGTCGGCGAGCCGGAACTCGGCCCCGGGCACCTGACGGGCTGCCAGGCCGACCATGACAGGGGAGATGTCGATCCCCAGCACCCGGTGGCCGGCCTCGGCGAGGGTCTGTGCGGTCGGCCGACCGGTCCCGCTGCCCACGTCCAGCACCCGGCTGCCCGGCGCCAGCAGTTCCAGCAGCCGGCCGAGCGACGCCCGGTGGGCCGCGGAACCGGCGAACGCCTGCTCGTACGCCGGCCCCAGCGCGTCGAACACCACGGCAGCCGGTGCGCGGCGGTCCTCCTCGGCCACGACGACTCCTCCCGCTCTCCCGCGAGCCCCGCCTTCCGGGGGCCCACTCGCGACGCCCGTCCCGGCCCGCCGTTTGCAAGGGCGGCGGACGCACGGCAGGGTGCCCGGTGTGCCTACCCTGCTGATCGTCCATCACACCCCCTCGCCTCACTGCCAGGCGCTGTTGGAAGCCGTGGTGTCCGGCGCGACGACCCCCGAGATCGAGGGCGTCCGCGTCGTGCGCCGGGCGGCCCTGTCCGCCACCGCCTCCGACGTGCTCGAAGCCGACGGGTATCTGCTCGGCACACCCGCCAACCTCGGCTACATGTCCGGCGCTCTCAAACACTTCTTCGACCAGATCTACTACCCCTGCCTCGACGAGACCCGGGGCCGCCCCTTCGGCTTCTACGTCCACGGCGGAAACGACGTCACCGGCGCCGTCCGCGCCGTCGAGACCGTCACCACCGGCCTCGGCTGGCGCCGGACGGCCGAACCGGTGACCGTCACCGGCGAGCCGGGCAAGGCCGGCACACAGGCGTGCTGGGAGCTGGGCGCCACCCTCGCGGCGGGTCTGATGCCCGACGCCTGACCGGGCCGCTCCTTCCGGCGCCCACCGCCTGACCGGGCCGCTCCTTCCGGCGCCCACCGCCGCCGAGGCGACGTCCGGCCACGTGCGCGCCGGGGACCGGGCACACTCCTGCGGGCGGGTCAGTCCTGCGGGGCGGGGCCGGCGCCTCCGGATCGGTGACGCTCCCCGAGGTGCGCGTCCGCGGCACGCCCGCTGATGGCGTCCGATCCGTGGCCGGGGCCTGACCGTGCGCCGAGGCCCGCTGTCCGCCGAGGCTCTGCCGGGGGGTGCGTCCGGTCCGGCGGCTCCGCCGCTCAGCGGACGCGTTCGGCCGCCGCCCGGGTGAGATGGCGGCGCGGAGCGGAGGCTTCCCGCGCCCGGCCCGCGCCGGCCGCGGGCGCGTCGGCGAGCGGCCGAACGAAGAGGCTGACCGTGGCCTCCTCCGCGAAGCCGTTACGGCGCATCAGCTCGGCGGACGCGGTGTTGCGGCGCTCCACGTCCGTGACGACGCACACCGCGCCGGCCGCCTCCAGCCGCGCACAGCACTCCTTGACCAGCCGGGAGGCCACCCCGCGCCCCTGATAGCCGGGGTCCACGGCGATCCACTCCAGGTATCCCCAGTCGGCGCGCTGCTCGAAGGACAGGGAGCCGAGTACGAACCCGGCGACCCGGTCGCCGTCGAGCAGCACCAGGCAGGCCGGGTCCGGCGCGTCCAGGTGCCCGGCGACGGCCGAGAGCGACCAGCCGGTGTACGGCATCGCGTCGGTGTCGTACACCCGGTGGCCGAGGTCCAGTACGGCGGCCAGGTGCTCGAAGCCGAGTGGCCGGAGTGTCAGCTCGGCTGCGGCGGGTTCGGTGGGCGCATCGGTCATGGGCCCTCCCTTCGGTGCGGTGTTTCGCAGCATATGTCCGCTTCGGTGGCCGGGCGCGGCCGGTGCCGCGCACGTGTCCGGCCCCGCTGATCGTGCGGTCGCGAGGGTGAGCAGCGCGGTCGGGCGATGTGGTCGAGCGGTGTGGCCGAGCGGTGCGCGTCAGTGGCAGCGGCGGGCCGCCGCGCAGTCGTGCCGGTGCCAGACGGCGTCGACGACACGGCCGTCGGGCAGCGTGTGCCGGGCCGGGCCCCGGTCCGGCACGAACCCCGCGCGGGCCAGGGCGCGCCGGCTCGCGGTGTTGCCGGGCTCGGCCCCGGCCCGGACGGTGGTCAGTCCGGCGTGGCCGTGGGCCAGTTCCACTCCCGCGCGGAACAGCTCCGCGCCCATGCCCCGGCCACGGGCGTCCGGCGCCAGCCAGCCGCCCATCTCGCCGGTCCGGTGCTGCAGTTCGAGCCCACCGGCGTAACTGAGGTCGGACCGGCGCACGCAGACCAGGAAGAACGGGTCGTCCGGGCCGGGCGTGTACGGCTCGGCCAGGCCGCGCGGGATCCGGCGGCCGTCGTCGCCGGCGGGCCGCCAGGCCAGCAGGGCCCGGCGGGTGTCGGGGTCGGGCAGTAGCTCGTCCGCCTGGGTGCCGAGCCACCGCTGTGCCGCGGCGTCCGCGCTCGCCGCTAGCCCCGCCACCATGTCCAGGCGGGTTCGCGGTGTGAACAGCAGCAGCCGTTCGGTGGCCAGCACGTGCCGACCGGGCCCGCACCTCCCCGGCACGGGGAGTCCGGACGCGGTCCGGCGGCGGCGGATCAGCGTCCAGACCATGGCACCCCTCGGCGGTACGGCACGCGGCGGGTGCGCGATCCGTACCGGAAACCGGGCCGCCGACGGGTGCGGACGACCCGCACCGGCGGTGAATCTAGCGGGTCGCGGGCCGGTTGCCGTAGGGGCGCGGCTTGTCATCTGCCGGGGCGGGGGGCGCTGCCGAACGCGGCTCAGCCGTCCTGCTCCTGCGGGCCGGGCTTGGGCCGGGCACCGGTCCAGGACGGGTCGGCGGCGGGGGTGGGAGTGGGAGTGGGGTGGGGGGTGGAGTGGTGCATGGCTGTCCTTCGGACGAGTGGGGGACGGTCCGGGTGAGTGTCGTCGCGGGGTGAGGGGGTGAGGGGGTGAGGGCGGAGACGGGTGCCGGAGGCCGCAGGGCGGGCGGGGTGTTCCGGTGTGTCGATCGGGAGAGGCCCCGGCCGCGCCGCTGTCCTGCGGGTGCGGACGGTCAGCGGGCCGCCCGCGCCACGGCGGGTGGCGCCCAGGGCCGCACGGCCGGCGGAGCCGGGGAGTGAACCCCGGAGGCGAGCAGGTCGGGGCCGTGGGGCCCGGGGAGTCGACCGGCACGCTCGCCTCCGGGCGGCCCGGGGACGCGGGCCGTGGCCGGCAGCCGATGCGGAAGCTGCCCGCCGTCCGGTATTCGGCCGGGACGCGCCACGGCGTCCGCGGCCCGGCGCCGAAACGCCACCTCGACCAGGGACGACTCCCCGGCTTCCGGAGCGGTCCGCGCCGGTCTGCGCAGGCCGGCCGCCGGGGACAGCCGCCGGTGGAGCGGTCGGGGGAGGGAGGGCGGAGCCATCGCCGTGCGCCTTTCGTCCGGCCTCGCGAGTGGGGTCGCGGGTGTCGGGCCGCGGCCGTCCGGACAGCGGACGTCCCACCACCTGACCGGAGGCGGTGGGTGCGGCCTGTCTCCCCAACTCGGCCGCGCCGCCCGCTCCGTGGTTCGGCCGGAGCAGTGGGTCCACTCTGGCACCTGCCAACCACGACCCGCAACCGACAAGTTGAAATTTTCAACTGGCCAAGTGCATGCTGTATCCGCCAGAACGTGATCGAATGGGCGGGCAAACAGATCGCCGTGCGAGGGTGATCCCGGGGGCCTGACGAGGGGGTGGATGTGACCGCGGAGACCGACTGGGGCGGTGCCCCTTCCGTACTGCGCATGATCCTCGGCAGGCAGCTGGAGGAACTGCGTACCCGGGCCGGGCTCGGCTATGCCGAGGCGGGCGCGGCCATCGGGGTCAGCCACTCCACGATCCGCCGCATGGAAGCCGCCAAGGTGGCACGGCTGCGGCTCGCGGACGCCGAGAAACTCCTCCAGGTCTACGGCGTCACCGACCGGGAGGAGATCGACACCTTCCTGCAGTCCGTGCGCGAGGCCAACAAGCGCGGCTGGTGGCACACGTACCGCGACGTGATGCCCGACTGGTTCGCCGCCTACCTGAGCCTGGAGCAGGCGGCTCTCCAGGTACGCGCGTACGAGAACCAGTTCGTGCACGCGCTGCTGCAGACGGAGGACTACGCCCGCGCCCTGCTCACCGCGGCCCACCCGCACGCGTCCGCCGAAGCAACCGAGCGCCGCGTCGCACTGCGCATGCGCCGCAAGGAGCTGCTGGCCCGGCCCGCGTCGCCGCGGCTGTGGGTGGTGATGGACGAGACCGTGCTGCGCCGGCCGGTCGGCGGCCCCGAGGTGATGCGCGCGCAGATCGACCACCTCATCGAGGTCGGCCGGCTGCCGCAGGTCACCGTGCAGCTCATGCCGTTCGCCAACGGACCGCACCCCGCCCTGTGGGCCGGAGCGTTCCAGCTCTTCCGGTTCCGGGCCCGTGAACTGCCCGACGTCGGCTACCTGAACGGTCTCGTCGGGGCGGTGTACCTGGACAAGGCCGACGACGTCGTGGTGTACCGGGAGGCCCTGGACCGGCTCAGCGCCCAGGCCGCGTCGGCGAGGAAGACCGAGACCCTGCTCGCCGCGCTGCGTGAGGAGTGGTGACCCGCCGCTCGGGGCCGCCGCCCGCACCGGCGGCCCGCCCCGCGTTCCCCGACGCGAGTCCCGACCCCCGAACCCGAATGGGAGACACGGCGTTGTCCGACAACGGATGGCCCGCCGACCGGATCGACACCGGGAACGCGCACTCCGCCCGCGTCTACGACTACATACTCGGGGGCAAGGACTACTACCCCGCCGACAGGGAGGCGGGCGACGCCATGGCCCGGGAGTGGCCCGCGCTCCCGGTGCACATGCGCGCCAACCGCGACTGGATGAACCGCGCCGTGCGCTGGCTCGCCGAGGAGGCGGGCATGCGCCAGTTCCTGGACATCGGCACCGGCGTCCCGACCTCGCCCAACCTGCACGAGATCGCCCAGGCCGTGGCTCCCGGGTCGCGGGTCGTCTACGTCGACAACGACCCGATCGTGCTCACCCTCTCCCAGGGGCTGCTGGCCAGCGCCCCGGAGGGCCGGACCGCGTATCTGGAGGCCGACTTCCGTGACCCGGCGGCCATCCTGGACGCCCCCGAGCTGCGCGAGACCCTGGACCTGAGCAGGCCCGTCGCCCTCACCGTCATCGCGATCGTGCACTTCATGCTGGACGCGGACGACGCGGCCGGCGTCGTGCGCCGGCTGCTGGAGCCGCTGCCCGCCGGCAGTCACCTCGCGATGTCCATCGGCACCGCCGACTTCGCCCCCGAGGAGGTGGGCCGCGTCGCCCGCGAGTACGCGGCCCGCGGCATGCCGATGCGGCTGCGCACCTTGGACGAGGCCCACCAGTTCTTCACGGGACTCGAACTGGTCGAGCCCGGCATCGTCCAGGTGCACAAGTGGCGCCCCGACGGCAGCGGCGAGCAGGGCATCCGCGACGAGGACATCGCCATGTACGGCGCGGTCGCCCGCAAGCCCTGACAGACCCGGGGCCGGGGTCCGAACCACCTCCCGGACCCCGGCCCCGCCCCGGCCGTACGAGCCCCGGGCGGGCGCCCGGAGGCTACCGTGAGCCCCATGTACACCACCCGCGTCGTCCGGCACGTACCGGCGCCCCCGCACGCCGTCTACCGGATCCTGACCGACCCGGACGCCGTCGCGGCCTGGCGGGTCCCGGCCGGTATGACCGCCCGGGTGCACACCTTCGAGGCCCGTGAGGGCGGCTCGTTCCGGATCTCCCTCTCCTACGACGACCCGTCCGGCGCCGGCAAGTCCGGCGGGCACACGGACACCTACCGGGGCCATTTCGCCCGGCTGGTGCCGGGCGCGCTGGTGGTCGAGGTCTTCGCGTTCGAGACCGGTGACGACGCCCTGCGCTCCACCATGACCATGACGACGACGCTCACCGCGGCCGACGGCGGCACGGACGTGGAGATCCGGCACGAGGGCGTCCCCGACGCGATCCCCCGACGGGACAACGAACTGGGGACCCGGATGGCCCTGGACAACCTCGCCCGGCTGGCCGGGGAGTGGCAGTCGCCGGAACCGGAATGACCGGAAGACCGGCGTGACCCGTCCGAAATCCGACGCAACCTTTCTCCTGCCCCGCGGCTGCCGGATCCCCCGGAAAGAAAGCGGAAAGAAGCGCAACCAGACCCAGCGAATTGAGGTCTTAAGGTCCGTCGAAGGCCGGGATCGGCCCGGTCGCGAAGAATCCGGGGGAATGAGATACATGTCCGACCGTATGACCGTTCGTAGCCGCAAGACCCTCCTCACCGCCGCGGCGCTCACCGCCGGCCTCACCCTGGCCGCCGTCACCCCCGCCCTCGCGGGCGCCTCCGCGAGCCACGCGACCCGCGCGGCGGCCGTGTCCTCCGCCCAGGGCGACCCCCGCAACGTCACCCAGCACGTCGCCGACTTCTACGGCGCCTACATCGACGCCGTGTGGGCCACCGACGACCCGGGCGCGGCGGCGAGCGCCAAGGCTTTGCGCGGCTTCTACCTCTCGGCCGCCGCCCAGAAGAAGGTCGCCGCCTTCGAGGCGAAGGAGCACGCCGACGGCATCCTGTTCGCGCAGAACGTGCCCGTGAAGTGGAAGGTCGCCTACACCGGCTCCGGTATGGGCCACGCCACCAGCCGGGTCACGCTCACCTGGGGCGACGGGCCGAAGGCACAGGTCAGCCGGATCGACGTCCAGTCCGACCTGAAGACCCTGAAGATCACCGACCTGAGGCAGGCCGGCTGACAGCGGGGGCACCGGTCGCGGGCCCCGCCCCGCCCCATTCGGGGCGGGGCCCGGACCCCCGGGCGTGCGCCCGTCGGGAGCGGGCGGACGCGCCCGCCGTCACGCGTTGGGGTCGAAGGGGATGCCCGACGGCATGGAGTGGGCCAGCGCGTACGGGAAGTCGCCGTCCTTGATCTTGATGGTGGCCGCGCCGAAGTCGGCGCCCAGCAGCTTGTCGCGATAGCCCGCGGGGTAGCCGTTCCACCCCACCAGACGCGGGTAGAACCAACCGCCCGTGGCGTTCTCCGGCGGCTCGTCGTTGGAGTTGGCGAACCGGAAGCAGTGCGTGGAGACGCCGTCCTTGTGATAGACGATCTTCGGGTGGGTGCCGTCGAAGCGCACCGCGGACCGGGCCGCCACCTGGTAGCCGGAGTGCTGGGACACCGAGACGTACTGGACCGTGTTGTCCTTGATCCACACCACGACGTGCTCCCAGTCGTGGGTGTGCCCGATGGCCGCGGGCCCCAGCGTCGCCTGGTCCTTCTCGAAGTAGCTGGCGTACATCACCGCGCACCAGCCGTTGTTGCACTTCTCGCGCGAGTAGGTGTTGGCGTTGGCGAGCTGGGCGTAGTCGTGGCAGCGGCCGTTGACGTCCCCGCCGAGTTTCAGGCCGGGGTTGAGCGTGCCGTCGGCGCCGATGGCCGCCGTGGCGTAACAGCCGTCGCCGTCGTAGTCGTAGGCGGGGGAGAAGGTCTGTTCCAGACCGTCGGCGTTCTGCGGCAGCGGTTGCAGGACGCTCGCACCGGCGGTGCCCGGTGCGGTGAGGACGAGGGTGAGCGCGCCGAGGGCGGCGGCGAGCGCGGAGGTCAAGTGACGCACGGGGGCTCCCTGTTGTCGAGGCGCCGCAGATTCTCGCAACGCCCCGGCAGGGCGGGCCACCCTCCGGACTGAACTTTGCCACAAGGCCAGTTGAACGCCGACGCCGCGCCGGGCGCTGTCCCCGCGCCGGTCTCAGCGGTGCCGGGTGCTCAGCGGTGCCGGGTGCTGCCCTCGCGCCGGGTGCTCAGCGGTGCCGGGTGCGCAGCCATGACGGAGTCTCGCCCCTGCCCGGGGTGGCTCAGCGCCCGCTCCCGGCGGTGGCGGGCCCCCGCCCGTGTCGTGGGGCCTGGCCGTGCCGGGCATGGCCGCGCCGTGCATGAGGGGTGTGCCGGGGGATCAGCCCTGTCGGACCGTGTCGCCGCGGCTGTGATGGCGGCGGCGGTCGGTGGGGGTGCGGTGCAGGGCGATGAGTGCGGCGTCGTCGCCGAGCCGGCCGCCCGCGTGGGCGAGCAGATCGCGCCGCAGGTGGTGCATCAGCGTCTCGGGGCTGTCGTCGGTCCACCGCGCGACCCGCTCGGCGAGCGGATAGAACCGGCCCCGCTCGTCCCGGGCCTCCACCACCCCGTCCGTGTACAGCAGCAGCGTGTCACCCGGATGGAAGGAGAACACGTCCAGCGTCGGCTCCATGCTCTCGATGTCGCCGTGCACCCCGAGCGGCGGCGACGGGTGCAGGCTCGGCACCGTGACCACATGGCCGGGGCTCAGCAGCAGCGGCGGGGGATGGCCGCAGCTGGTCATCCGGGTGACCGGGTCGTGGTCCGGGATCTCCACCAGCAGCGCCGTCGCGAACCGCTCGCCCGCCTCCTCCGGGGCGTCCAGCTCCGCCGCGTAACGGGTGATGCTCTGGTCCAGCGCGGTGGCCAGGTCCGCCAGCGGCATGTGCCGGTGCGCACTCTCCCGGAAGGCGCCCAGCAGCAGCGCCGCCTCGCCGATGGCGGGCAGGCCCTTGCCGCGCACGTCACCGATCAGGACGCGCACCGAGCCCTCGCTGAGCGTCGTGGCGTACAGGTCGCCGCCGATCTGGGCCTCGTCCTCCGCGGCCAGGTACAGCGAGGCGATCCGCAGGGTGCCGATCTGCTCGGGCAGCGGCCACATCAGGACGTGCTGTGCGGCTTCGGCGACCGTGCGGACCTGCGCCAGCTGGGCCTGCCGACGCTCACGCAGGGCGCTGTAGAGGATGGTGAGCACCACGAGGACGGAGAGGGTGATGATCTGCACCACGTGGTTCGTGGTGCCGATCCCGCCGTGGTTGACGCCGATGAAGATCTGCGCGACGACCGCAAGCGCGCCGACGGCGGCCGTGGTCCGGGGCCCGGCGAAGGAGGGGGTGAGCGCGGGTGCGATCACCAGGGCCGGTCCGAGGTGGATGTCGTGGGGGGTGCGCAGGTCCACCACGGTGATCACCACGATGAGCGTGACGGGGAGCAGCAGCAACGCGTGGACCGACTGCCACGGCTGCCGCCGGCCCGCGCGCCGGAACCGGGGTGCCATGCCTCCCAGCGTGCGCCCGGGCCGGTCGGGCGGCCACTCGCCGCAGTAGCGGGCCGACGGAAGCGGCGTACGTCACACGGGAAGAATTGGAACCGGACATTCCAGACGGCTCTTCGATTCCCGAATATCGGACACTGGTCGCGTTGTCTTTGATTGATGGATAGGCTGCTGTCATCTTCCGTTCAAACACCGGGTGATTTCGATGTGTGGCCTGTGAAATTAAGGCCCCGGTGGGGTGTTCTGGGATACCCTCAACCGAAATCGCAGCATTTAGCGTCTGGTGTCATGACACAGACGGCGATGAGGCCTGACGCCCGTGACGCGGCATCCGGCGACGGAGTGCGGGGCAAGGGCCTGGGCGGCGATTCCATCGGTCTGCTGGGCAGCGCGGTCATCGGCGTCTCCACCGTGGCCCCGGTCTACTGCCTCACCTCCACCCTCGGCTCCACCGCCGGCGAGGCCGGCCTGCACATGCCCGCGGTGTTCCTCGCCGGTTTCCTGCCGATGCTGCTGGTCGCCTTCGCCTACCGGGAGCTGAACAAGGCCGTGCCCGACTGCGGCACCTCCTTCACCTGGACCGTCAAGGCGTTCGGGCCGCACGTCGGCTGGATGTGCGGCTGGGGTCTGGTCATCGCCACCGTGATCGTGCTGTCCAACCTCGCCGGAGTCGCCACCTCCTACTTCTGGCTGCTGGCCGGTGAGCTCACCGGCAGCGGCACGGTCGCGGACCTCGACGGCGACAAGGCCGTCCACATCCTGACCTGTCTGGCCCTGATCGCGGCCTCCACCGCCATCAGCTACCGCGGCATGACGACGACGAAGGGCGTGCAGTACGCGCTGGTGGGACTCCAGCTCGTGGTGCTCGCCCTCTTCGTCGTCCTGGCCCTGCACAAGGCCCGCACCGGCGCCTTCCCCGGCCACGCCGACTTCTCCTGGTCCTGGCTGAACCCGTTCGGGGTGAAGTCCTTCGCCTCCTTCAGCGCCGGGCTCTCCCTGTCGATCTTCATGTACTGGGGCTGGGACACGTGCCTGACCGCCAACGAGGAGACCGTCGGCAGCGAGAAGACACCGGGCCGGGCCGCCCTGATCGCCATGGTCGTCCTGGTCGGCTCCTACCTCACCACCGCCGTCGCCGCGCAGATGGCCGTCGGCTCCGGCCCCGACGGCCTGGGCCTGGCGAACCCGGACACCTCCGACAACGTCTTCGCCGCCCTGGCCGGCCCGGTCATGGGCCACGCCCTCGGCATCCTGCTCTTCGCCGCCGTCCTCGCCTCGGCCGCCGCCAGTCTGCAGACCACGTTCATCCCCGTCGCCCGCACGGTCCTCGCCATGTCGACGTACCAGGCCCTGCCCGCCTCCTACGCCCGCGTCCACGAGCGCTTCCGCACCCCCGGCCGGGCCACCGTCACCGCCGGCGTCGGCACCGGCGTCTTCTACGCGGTCATGTCACTGCTCAGCGAGCACGTCCTGGTCGACACCATCTACGCCCTCGGCCTGATGATCTGCTTCTACTACGCGCTCACCGCGTTCGCCTGCGCCTGGTACTTCCGGCACGACCTCACCCGCTCCGCCCGCGACGCCCTCTTCAAGGGGCTCTTCCCGGTCCTCGGCGGCCTGCTGCTCACCGCGGTGTTCGGCAAGACGCTGTACGACATGTGGAACCCGGCCTACGGCAGCGGCTCGGCCGTCCTCGGTGTCGGCTCCGTCTTCGTCATCGGCGTCGGCCTGCTGCTCCTCGGCGTGGTGATCATGCTGGTGATGCGGCGCCGCAGCCCCGCCTTCTTCCGCGGGCAGGTCCTCACCGCCGGAACCCCCGCACTCGTCGTCGAGGAGTGAACCTCCCCTGGCGCGCCGTGTCGGCGGCGGCGCGCCGGGTACCCGTACTGCCCCCGGGGCCGCCCCGGGGGCAGTACGCGGGTGCACGGTGCCGAATGGAGAGGACATGACGCAGAACGGGGAGGAAACCTCGCCCCTCCGGCGACCGGAGGTCACCGGACTCCACCTCGCCCCGGACGGGCCGGGTTGCCGGCCGGCCGCCCCCGCCGCGGAGCCGACGGCACTGCCGCAGGACCGCAGCCAGGCGATCCTGGAGGCCGCCAAGCGGATCGGCGCCATACTCAAACGCGCCGGCCACCCCTTCGCGCTGGCCGGCAGTGTCGCCGTCTACGCCCACGGCGGCAGCCGCTACCTCCAGCACGACGCCGACTTCGCGATCCTGCCCGACGACGCCGACGCGGTGGCCACCACCCTGCGCGAGGCCGGTCTCGACGTACGGATCCCGCCGGAGGACTGGCTGCTGAAGACCACCTGCCACGGGCAGAACGTCGACATCATCTTCGAGCTGGCACACCAGCCCGTCACCCGCGACATGCTGGACCGGGCCCATGTCCTGCCGGTCGACTCGGTACTCATGCCCGTCCTGTGCCCGACGGACCTGATCCACAGCCTGATCAGTGCCTTCTCCGAGCACTACTGCGACTTCGGGTCGGTCCTGCCGGTCGTCCGCGCCGTCCGCGAGAAGGTGGACTGGGACGTGGTCCGCGCGGCCTGCGGCGACCAGCCCATGCCCGCCGCCTTCCTCTTCCTCCTCGAACGGCTGAACGTCATCGACGCCCAGGAGGGGCAGCCATGACCGACACCACCCCACCGCCCCCGCCGGCGGCAGGGAACCTGGACTACCGCGTCGCCCACCTCGCCGAGCACCTGGCCTCGGGGAACTGCGGAGAACTGGGCGTACGCCTCGAACTGCGCGGCGACGCCGTCCTGATCACCGGCACCGTGCCGTCCACCCAGTGCCGGGACGACATCCTGCGCCAGGCCCGCGAGGAACTGGCGGGGCACCCGGTCCACAGCGACCTGCTCGTCGCGGGGACCGCCTCGCCCGACCACGGGGAGGACCTCACATGATCCGCGTCGCGGCCGTCGGGGACATCCACATGGGCCCCGAGAGCCAGGGCACGCTGCGCCCCTCCTTCGAGACCCTGCCCCAGTGCGCCGACGTCCTGCTGCTCGCCGGCGACCTCACCCGGCACGGCACACCGGAGGAGGCCGCGGTCGTCGCACGGGAGATCAAGGACCTCGGGGTGCCCGTCGTCGCCGTCCTGGGCAACCACGACCACCACGACGAGCGTCCGGAGGAGGTCACCGCGATCCTTCGCGACGCCGGCGCGCACGTCCTCGAAGGGCAGGCCGCCGTCGTCACCGCCGACGGCGCCCGGATCGGGGTCGCCGGGACCAAGGGCTTCGGCGGCGGATTCGTCGGCCGCTGCGCCGGCGAGTTCGGCGAACCCCTCATGAAGGAGTTCGTCCGCTACACCCGCCGGTGCGCCGACGCGCTGCACGGTGCCCTGAAGGACCTGGAGGAGCGGGACTGCGACGTACGGATCGCGCTGACCCACTTCTCACCCGTCCCGGAGACCCTCGCCGGGGAGCCGCTGGAGATCTACCCGTTCCTCGGCAGCTACCTGCTCGCGGAGGCCATCGACACCGGCGGCGCCGACCTCGCGGTGCACGGCCACGCCCACGCCGGCACCGAGCACGGCATGACCAGCGGCGGCGTGCGCGTGCGCAACGTCGCGCAGCCGGTGATCGGGCAGGCCTTCCACGTGTACCACCTGGCCGGCGGGGACGGCTGAACGCCGGGCGGAGCCCGTCAGGCCGCCGTGCCCAGGGCCTCCCGGCCGGTCACATCGCCGCGCCTGGCGGCCAGCGTGAGCGGCACCGGTCCGCCGCGGTGGCGCGCCAGCAGGCCCCCGCCGATCGAGGCCGCGATGAGCAGCCCGCCCGCGACCAGGGCACCGCGTGCCCCGGCCCACTCCATCAGCAGGCCCAGCGCGGGCGGGCCGCCGAGACTCCACACGGTGCCGATGCTGCTCCACACCCCGAGCACCCGGCCCCGCATGTGCGGGGGCGGATCGGTCTGCAGCACGGCCGTACCGGCCGTGTCGGAGACGGACTCCACGATGGCCATCGGCAGCACCATCACCAGCAGCACGGCCAGCGACGGCGACAGACCCGCCACCACCTGGAGCAGGGCACCCGCCGCCGCGAGCAGTCCCACGGTCCGCACCGACGGCCTGCGCAGCCGGGCGCCCAGCACCGCGCCCAGGATGCCGCCGACGGCCAGCACCGTGGAGACCGTGCCGAACGCCCCGGCGCCGCCGGCCAGCGGCCCGGTGACGAGGACGGCGAGGGTCAGCCCGTAGTTGCGGCCGAAGACGGAACTGATCCCGGTGATGCCCGCGAGAGCGACCAGGCGGGGCCGGCGCAGGAAGAAGGACAGGCCCTCTCGCACGGACATCCCCGCGCCCGGGGCGTCCGCCGAGGCAACCGCCGGTTCTCCGGCGGCCGGCTCCCCGCCGGCCCCGGGAGCCGGCCGCAGGAACGGCACCACCGAGGCCACGAACAGGAACGACACCCCGTTGGCGGCGTACGCGGCGCCCGTGCCGAGGAAACCGACGGTCACCCCGGCCAGGGCGGTGCCGGCCAGCCGGCCGGCGCTGTGCACCAGGGCGCCCACCCCGATCGCCGACGGCACGTCCGTGACCGGCACGAGGTCGTTTCCGAGCAGGGCGCAGGCCGGCCCGTCGACGGTGGCGATGACACCGGTCACGGCGGCCAGCACCATGAGCGACGTCATGTCGATCCGGTCCAGCGCCACGAGCAGCGCCGTGGTGAAGGCCACCGCGCCGAGCAGGGCCTGGCTGACGGCGACCGTAAGCTTCCGGGGCCAGCGGTCGACGGCCGCGCCGCCGAGCAGGCTCACGAACAGCGCGGGCGCCGCCTGGACGGACATCGACAGACCGGTCGCCGCCGCCGAACCCGTGATCTGCAGCACGAGCAGGTTCTGCACCGTGAGCTGCATCCACGTGCCGGCGTTGGAGACGAAGTTCGCAGCCGACCACCAGCGCATGCTCCGGTGGCGCAGGGACCGCCACGGCGAACGTGAGGCCGGGGCGGTGGAGGGCATGGGCGTGGACAGGGCAGAGGAAGAGGACACGCGGAGTACTCGAAACCGGGGGAGGCGTCAGGGACCGGCGGGGCCCGTCGGGCCGGCTGCGTCGCACGGCCGGGCCGCCTGGTCGGGGCGTCGACCATGGTGGCAGACGGGAGGGGGGAGCCGCCTTCACCGCTTCCACCGCACCGTTCCCGCAGCCCCGAAACCGCCCCGGCGGTACGGCAGTTGGCCCCCGCGTGGGGTTCCTCACAGCCCCGCCCCGCCCCCGCGTGAGCGACAGCACGGACGGCCGCGCCCCCGGTCACGCTCCGCTGCGATCGGTCACCACTCCGCCCTTCCCCCGGCCTCCTTCGCCCGCAGCCCCGCGACTCGGGCCGCGCGCAATATCCGGGGGACGGCCCGGACACCGGCCCGCTGTCCGCGCTCGCCGTGGCGTACGGCGTCCTCGCGCCGGTGGCGGCAGCGGACCTTCCTGTGGTGCCGGTGCACAGCCGGTCCGCGCCGGCCGCCGCCGCGTCCGGATCGCCGACCAGCAGGGCGACGCCCTTGGCGGCGTCCAGCACCGAGCCGCCGCCGGGCGCGACGACGGCCGCCGGCCCTGAGGCGCGGGCGTAGCCGACTCCCGTGGCCGCAGCGACGGGCCTGACCGGTACGGCGCCCGCTTCGTGTTCCTGGTGGGCGCGGCCGTCCTCGCCGTCGGCGGCCCGGTCTCCCGGTTCCGATCCTGGCGCCGGAGACCACGGACCTGGATCTGACGAAGGCGGCCCGTACGACAGCGCCCTAACGGTTGACCGCCCGCATCCCCGCCTCGTCGTACCGCTCGCCCGCCGCCTCGGGCAGCTCGGCGTCGATGCGGGCGAGGTCCTCCGCGGTCAGTTCGATACCGACCGCGGCGGCGTTCTGCTCCAGGTAGGTGCGCCGCTTGGTGCCCGGGATCGGCACCAGGTCCTCGCCCTGGGCCAGCACCCAGGCGATGGCCAGCTGGGCCGGGGTCACGTCCTTCTCGGCGGCGATCTCCTTCACCTTCGCCGCCAGCCGCAGGTTCGCCTCCAGGTTGGCTTCCGTGAAGCGGGGATTGCTGCGCCGGAAGTCGTTCTCGTCCAGCTCGTCGGGGGAGTTGAAGCGGCCCGCGAGGAAGCCCCGGCCGAGCGGCGAGTACGGCACGAAGCCGATGCCCAGCTCCCGGCAGGCGGGCAGCACCTCGGCCTCCACGTCCCGCGTCCACAGCGAGTACTCGCTCTGCACCGCGGTGATCGGGTGGACGGCGTTCGCCCGCCGGATGGTCTCCGCGCTCGCCTCGCTCAGTCCGATGTGCCGCACCTTGCCCTCGGCGACCAGCTCGCCCAGCGCGCCCACCGTCTCCTCGATGGGCACGTTCGGGTCCACCCGGTGCTGGTAGTACAGATCGATGTGGTCGGTGCCCAGGCGCTCCAGCGAGCCGTGCACCGAGCTGCGGACGTGCTCGGCCGAGCCGTCCTGCCTGCCGACCGTGCTCATGTCGCCGGGGACGGCGTCGTCCATCCGGTAGTTGAACTTCGTCGCGATCACGTACTCGTCGCGGTGTCCCCGTATCGCCTCGCCGACCAGCGACTCGTTGGTGAGCGGGCCGTAGACCTGCGCGGTGTCGAGGAAGTCGATGCCCAGGTCGAGGGCGCGCCGGATGGTGGCGATCCCCTCGTCCCGATCGGCGGAGCCGTAGAAGGCGGACATCCCCATGCAACCGAGGCCGATGGCCGATACCTGGAGGTCCCGCAGGCTGCGCTTCTGCATGGGAGGTCCTTTCGTGCGCACTCGTTCGTCGTCCTCCCGGGCGGTTCTCCCGGGCGGCGGGCCTTCTTCCATCTAGCGACGGATTCCGGCACCCGGCATCCCGTGTGGGAGGCCGGGTGCGGGGCCGCCCGATGTCCGTGACGCTACGAGTTGGAGCGCTCTCGAAGTCAAGCGCGCTCCGTGCGGCACTACGGCTTCAGCCGTACCGGCAGCTCGAACAGGTCGTTCTGCGTGACCACGGGCTTGTTGCGCAGTTCGGCGGCCGGCACCGCCAGGTCCAGCCCGGGGAAGCGGGCGTACAACGCGGGCAGGGCGACGCCCGCCTCCAGACGGGACAGGGCGGCTCCCGGGCAGACGTGCGGGCCGTGACCGAAGGAGATGTGACGGTTCCTCGTCTCGCGCGTGATGTCGAAGTCCCCGGCGGTCGGCCCGTGCGCGTGCTCGTCGCGGCCGATCGCCCCGTACGACACGATCAGCGCGTCCCCGGCCGGGATCACCTTGTCGCCGACCGGCACGTCCTCGGTCGCGAACCGGATCAGCACATGCGAGGTGGGGGTGGAGTACCGCAGCGTCTCCTCGATCACCGCCGACCAGTCGGCCTCGCCGGACAGCACCAGGGCGCGCTGCTCGGGGTGGGTGGAGAGGTTGACGACGGCGTTGACGATCAGCGAGATGGTCGTCTCGTGGCCCGCCGCCACCATCAGCTGGAGCGTGGAGACGATCTCCGCGTCCGTGAGGCGGTCGCCGTCCGCGGAGGCCAGGATCAGCGCGCTGGTCAGGTCGTCGCCCGGCTCGGCGCGCTTCGCCGCCACCGTCCCGGCCATGATCTGAGCTAGCTCGGTGAGGGTCGCGACGACCTCCGCCGGCGGGGTCTGGGTGGAGAAGAACTTCTCGAACAGCACCTTCAGCCTGGGCAGCCGCGCCTCCTCGATCCCCATGAGGTCGGCGATGACGTACATGGGCAGCGGATAGGCGAAGGCCGCCTTCAGGTCCACCGTCCCGTCGCCCGCGTCCAGCGCGTCCAGCAGGTCCTGGGTGAGCTGCTCGATCCGCTCCCGCATCCGCTCCACCCGGCGCGGGGTGAGCGCCTGAGCGACCAGGGTGCGCAGCCGGCGGTGGTCGGCGCCGTCCACCGTGAGCATGGAACGGCCCGGGTTGGCCAGGCCGATCAGCGGCCAGTCGCCGGGGATCTCACCGCGCCGCCAGGCCCCCCAGACGTCGATGTCCTTCACCAGCCGGGGATCGGTGAGCAGCGCCTTGGCCTCGGCATGACGGGTCACCGCCCACACCGGGACCCCGCCCGGGAGTTCCACGGCGGCGAGCGGACCGGCCGCGCGCAGCGCCGCGCTCTCGGCGTCCAGGTCGGTGACGAAGGGATCCAGGGCGATGCGGGGTGCTTCGGTACCGGTCGTCATCGTGACGTGCCTCCCAGGGCAGGGTCGGTCGGAGTACTGGGCAGGTCCCGGGGGATCCCCCCCGGATCCCCGGCGGAAAGGCGGCCGGCCGAGGCGGCGCGGTCAGAGGGCGGGTACCGGGGTGAACCGGACGGGCAGCTCGGTCAGCCCCCGGAGCCAGGGCGAGGACCGGCGGGTGAGGGACTCGGCGGGCACCGCCAGGTCGATGTCCGGCAGCCGGTCCAGGACCACCTCGATACCGGTCCGCGCGATCACCTCGGCGATCTCCTGCGCCGGGAACGGGCAGCGGTGCTCGCCGTGACCGAAGGAGAAGTGCGCGTTGTTGCCGCCGGTGAGCGCGGAGCCGTCGGTCCGGACCTGCGGATCGGAGTTGGCGCCCTGCAGACCCAGCAGCAGCAGGTCGCCGGCCCGGACCCGCCGGCCCCCGAGGTGCGTGTCGCGGGCGGCCCACCGGCCCGCCACGTTCTGGGTGGGCGTGTCCTCCCACAGCACCTCGTTCATCGCCTCGGCGACGCTGTTGCGCCCGCCGAACAGGGAGGCGGCGAACCGGTCGTCGGTCAGCATCAGCCGGAGCGAGTTGCCGATCCAGTCGGCGGTGGGCTGGTGTCCGGCCGCCAGCATCACCATCAGGTCCTGCGCGATCTCCTCGTCGGTGAACCCGCTGTCGTCGGCGAGCATCCGGGAGACCACGTCGTGCGCGGGCTCCTTCCTGCGGTCCGCGAGCAACCGCACCATGGAACCGGCCAGATGGGCCTGTCCGGCCAGGGCGCGGTCCCGGCCGTCGATCATGTCGTTGAGGGCGGTGACCAGCCCCGGACCGTCCTCGTCCGGGAAGCCGTAGAGCCGGGCCAGGACCCGCACCGGAAGCAGCATCGCGTACTGCGCGACCAGGTCGGCCTCGCCCGCCGGGCACAGGGCGTCGATCAGCTCGTCGGCGAACCGCTCGGCGTGTCCCTTCAGTTCGAACGGGTCCACCGCCTCCAGCGCGCCGCTGACCATCGCCGCGCGCTGCCGGTGCCGTTCACCGACCGTGTAGAGGATCGACGGCTGCCTGCGCCCGATCATCGGCAGCAGCGGCCAGTCCGCCGGGATGTTCTCCCACTGGTTCCACAGGTCCGAGTCCCGGCTGAACAGCGCGGGATCGCCGGTCACCTGGTGCAGTTCCCGGTAACCGAGCACCAGCCAGGCCGGGATGCCGCCGTCGAGGAGCACGGGCACCACGGCGCCGTGGTCGCGCCGCATCTCCCGGTACAGACGGGCGGGTTCGGTCTGGAACCGGGGGCCGCCGAGCGGGACGGCGTCGGGGGTGGTCACACGAACTCCTGTCGGGGCAGGCCCGCCCGCGCGGACGGGTCGGCGTACCGGTTCTTCACGTGCTGCACCAGCGTGATCAGGACCTGCTTGCCCGATGCGCGGGAGCGGGCGTCGCAGTCGAGCAGCGGCACCTGTGGATCCAGGTCGAGGGCCTCGCGGACGTCGGCGCCGGCGTGGACCGGGCCGCCGAAGTCGTTGCAGGCCACGATGAACGGCGTGCCGTGGTGCTCCAGCCGGTCGATGGCGTACCAGGAGTCGTCGATCCGCCGGGTGTCGACCAGCACGACCGCGCCGAGCGTGCCGGAGAACAGCCGGTCCCACAGGAACCAGAACCGCTCCTGGCCCGGCGCGCCGAACAGGTACAGCACGTTGCGGGCGTCCAGGGAGATCCGTCCGAAGTCGAAGGCGACGGTGGTGGCGGACTTGCCGCGCACCTGGCGTATGTCGTCGACCGGCTCACCGGCCTGCGTCATCGTCTCCTCGGTGTTGAGGGGACGTATCTCGCTGACCGAGCGGACCAGCGTGGTCTTGCCGACGCCGAAGCCGCCCACGACCACGATCTTGAAACCCTGGTCGGCGGCGGCACCCAACGGGGTGCGCGCGTCAGAGGTTGCGGAGTCCAACGAGCACCTGCTCCAGGATGTCGGGGTCGGTTATGGCCGGCCGGCGCGGATGGCGGGCGCTGACGCGGCCCGCCGCCAGCAGGTCGCACAGCAGCACCTTGGTGATGCCCACGGGCAGCCGCAGCTCGGCGGCGATCTCCACCACCGAGGTGGGGAACCGGGCCAGGTCCAGGATCGCCACGTGCTCCGACTGCATGCCCGCCGTCGGCTCCGACTCGGCGACGACGAGGGTGACCAGGTCGAAGGGGCTGTCGGGGTCGGTGCGGGTGCGGCCCTGCGTGATGGTGTACAGCCGGTCGGGGGCATCGTCCCGGCCGGGACGGTTCATGCCCGGTCGGCTCATGACGTGCGGGGCGGAGCGGCCAGGTGCTCGCCGAGCTGCTCCACCAGTTCGCTCATGTTGTGCCCGACGACTCCCGCGTCGGCCTCCTCGCCGGTGATCACGGCGAGATGGGCGCCGGCGCCCGCCTCCACGATGAACAGCACGCCGCCGTAGAACTCCGTCATCGCCGAGCGCACCCCGCCGCTGCCGTCACCGAACTCCACGGACGCGCCGTGCGACAGCGACTGGATGCCGGCGGCGATCGCGGCCAGCTGGTCGGCCTGGTCGACGCTCAGCTCGGGGGTCCGGCACAGCTTCAGCCCGTCCCGGGACAGCACGAGCGCGTGCCGCGCACCCGGGGTCCTCTCCAGCAGGCCCTCCAGGAGCCAGGTGAGCTTGTCGTCGGCGGTGGTCGGGCCGGTCATGAAGTGGTGTCGCCTTCCGGGTGCGCGTGCTGGTGAGAGGGGGCGGGGTGCGCGTGCTGGTGAGAGGGGGCGGGGGAGCTGTGCTCGCCTGCTTCGTCCGAGGAGGGACCGGCCGACGCACCGTCCGGCGCCCCGCCCGAGGGACGGCCGCCGAACCGACCGTGCGGGTCGGTGTCCGCCGGGGGCTGGGCGGGTCGGTCGTGCGGGTCGGTGTCCGCCGGGGGTTGGGCGGGTCGGTCGTGCGGGTCGGCGTCGGTCGGGGGTTGGGCGGGTCGGTCGTCGCGTGTGGTGTTCGTCGGGGGTGCGGCGGGCCGGTCGTCCGGCGCGTTGCTCGACCGGGGTGTGGCGGCGCGGCCGGTCGGCGGGGTGTTTCTGGGGCTCCCGGCGGTGTGCTCGTCCGGCGTGGCGCCCTGCTCGGCAGGGGCCGTCCGCCCGTCCCGTACGGCGTCTCGCGGGGACGCCGGTGCGGGCGCGTGCGGCGGGGTGGCCGGGGGACCGTCCTGGGCTGGGGTTCTGCCGTGCGGCGGGGTGGCCGGGGGGCCGTCCTGGGCTGGGGCCGTGCCGTCCGGCGGGGTGGTCGGGGGACCGTCCTGGGGCGGAGTGTCGCGGTCCGGGACGGTCGGGGGGCCGGGCTGCCGGTCCGTCGGCGCGGACGGCCGGACGGCCTGGCGGAAGCTGCTGAAGCGGGCGGCGCGGGTCCGGCCCTCGTCGGTGGCCGGCGCGGCGGGGTGACCGGTGCGTGCCGCCGAGCGGGCGCGCTCCGCCTCGGCGAGCGTACGGCCCCGGCGCCGCCTGGGCAGTCCGCCCGGCCCCTCCTCCGGGGGCGCGGCGGACTCGTGGACCGCAGAGACGGCCACGGCGGCCGGTGCCGGTGCGGGCGGGGCGCTCTCCGGGCGAGTCGCGGCGGCGGCCGGCTCGGCCGGGAGGGGGCTGGACAGGATGTCCTGCGGGATGAGCATCAGCACCCCCGTGCCGCCGCGCGCCGACGGCCGGAACGACACCTTGAGCCCGTGCTTGCGGGCCAGCCGGCCGACCACGGCGAGCCCGAGCCGGGTGCCGGTCAGACCGCCCAGCCCGGAGACGTCACCCGCGACCGCCCGCTCGGCGCGGCGCAGCTGCACCTCGCCCATCACCAGCCCGCTGTCCTCCACCGACACGATGACCCCGGCCGGCACCTCCTCCACGTAGACGTGGACCTCGGCGGTCGGCGGCGAGAAGTTCGCCGCGTTGTCGAGCAGTTCGGCGAGCGCGTGCATCACCCCCTCGGCCGCGTACCCGGCGACGGCCGTCTCGCTCACCGAGTGCACCCGCACCCGCTGGTAGCCGGCGATCCGGCCCATCGCGCCGCGCAGGATCGACTCCATACCGATCGGCCGCGCCCACCGGCGTCCCGAGCGCGCTCCGGTGAGCACGGCGATGGAGTCCGCGAGCCGGCCGGCCTGGGCGGTGCGGTGGTCGAGCTGGAGCAGGTCGGCCAGCACGTCCTCGTCGGTGTGCCGCTCCTCCATCGCCCGCAGGTCGGCGAGCGTGGCCGTGGCCAGGGCCTGCATGCGAGCGGCGGCGTTGGAGGTGGCGGAGATCGCGGCGGCCCGCTCCCGCCGGGCCTGCTCCGACTCGCCCGACAACCGGGCGTTCTCCTGTCGCAGCCGCTCCAGCTCCCGCGTCGTCACCTCCTCCGACCGAGCGCGTTCCGCCGCGAACGACTCCGTGAACTCGGTGCGCTGCCGGGCGAGTTCGTCGATCAGACGCTGCTGCTCCTGGCGCGCCTCCTCCGTCGTACGGGCCTGCTGCTGGAGCAGCCGTCCGATGTCCTGGGTGGCACCCTCCAGCCTGTGCCGGGCGTCGCGCGCGCTCCGGCGCGCGTGCGCGGCCGTGGCCACCGCCGCGCTGAGCGCGACCGCCGCCGCGGCTCCGCCCCAGGCGAGCGTGGTGCGCGCCGAGCCGGGCGCCACCGCCACGGCCGCACAGACCACGAGCGCCGACAGCACACCGGTCACGGCGAGGACGGAGACGAACGTACGGAGGGAAGGTCGGTCGCCGGGGTGCGTGGGCGCGGTCATCGGTCCGGTCTGGTCCTTGCGGCAGATAAGGGCACGGTGGAGCGGGCAAAAGGGTGCGAGTGGTGAGACGTGACACTCGGTGGTGAACTGGCGGTCACTATACGAGAGTTCGTGATCGGAACAGAAAGGTTCCGTGCGGCTTCCCGCAGCAGTGGGTCGATACCTCCGCATTAGCGGCGAAAGCGGCAGATAGGGTATTCCAGTGCATTGTGCCGGGGTGCGCTCACGCGGCCGGAGGCCTCCGCGCGGTCGACTCCCGCACCCTGCCGACCGGGGTCCGGCGCGTCCCTGTGGCGCCGGCCACCCCCGCGATGTGATGGTTTTCGCACATCGACCCGTGCGGGCAGCCCCTAGGGTGTCCGCGAGTACGGCAGCGCGTGGCTGACACCAGGGTGTTCGTCGCCGGCAGGGCAGCTGAAGGGAAACCATGATGTTCCGCAAGGTGCTGGTCGCCAACCGTGGAGAGATCGCGATCCGCGCGTTCCGGGCGGGCTACGAACTAGGCGCGCGCACCGTCGCCGTCTTCCCGCACGAGGACCGCAACTCGCTGCACCGGCTCAAGGCCGACGAGGCGTACGAGATCGGCGAGCCGGGGCATCCCGTACGGGCCTACCTCTCCGTGGACGAGGTCGTGGCCGCCGCCCGCCGTGCGGGCGCCGACGCCGTCTACCCCGGGTACGGCTTCCTGTCCGAGAACCCCGAACTGGCCCGCGCTTGCGAGGAGGCGGGCATCACCTTCGTCGGCCCGGACGCGGCGACCCTGGAGCTGACCGGCAACAAGGCCCGCGCGGTCGCCGCCGCCCGGGCCGCCGGCGTGCCCGTCCTGGGCTCCTCAGCGCCCTCCAACGACGTGGACGAACTGGTCCGCGCCGCCGACGAGATCGGCTTCCCCGTCTTCGTCAAGGCGGTGGCGGGCGGCGGCGGGCGCGGCATGCGCCGGGTGGAGGACCCGGCCCAGCTGCGCGAGTCCATCGAGGCCGCCTCCCGCGAGGCCGCGTCCGCGTTCGGCGACCCGACCGTCTTCCTGGAGAAGGCGGTCGTCGAGCCCCGCCACATCGAGGTGCAGATCCTCGCCGACGGCGACGGCAACGTCATCCACCTCTTCGAGCGCGACTGCTCGGTGCAGCGCCGCCACCAGAAGGTCATCGAGCTGGCCCCCGCCCCCAACCTGGACCCGGAGTTGCGCGACCGGATCTGCGCCGACGCCGTCCGCTTCGCCCGTGAGATCGGCTACCGCAACGCCGGCACCGTCGAGTTCCTGGTCGACCGCGACGGCAACCACGTGTTCATCGAGATGAACCCGCGCATCCAGGTCGAGCACACGGTGACCGAGGAGGTCACCGACGTCGACCTGGTCCAGGCCCAGCTCCGGATCGCCTCCGGGGAGACCCTCGCCGACCTCGGCCTCTCCCAGGACACGGTCACCCTGCGCGGCGCCGCCCTCCAGTGCCGTATCACCACCGAGGACCCCGCCAACGGGTTCCGCCCGGACACCGGCCGGATCAGCGCCTACCGCTCCCCGGGCGGCTCCGGCATCCGGCTCGACGGCGGCACCACGCACGCCGGTACGGAGATCAGCGCGCACTTCGACTCCATGCTGGTCAAGCTCACCTGCCGGGGCCGCGACTTCCACGCCGCGATCGGCCGGGCGCGGCGCGCGGTCGCCGAGTTCCGCATCCGCGGTGTGGCCACCAACATCCCCTTCCTCCAGGCGGTCCTGGACGACCCCGACTTCCAGGCCGGCCGGGTCACCACCTCCTTCATCGAGCAGCGCCCGCACCTGCTGACCGCCCGCCACTCGGCCGACCGCGGCACCAAGCTGCTCACCTACCTCGCCGACGTCACCGTCAACAAGCCGCACGGTGAGCGGCCCGACCTGCTCGACCCGCTGACCAAGCTGCCGCCGCTGCCCGCCGGCGAGCCGCCCGCCGGAAGCCGGCAGCTGCTGGCCGACCTCGGCCCCGACGGCTTCGCCCGGCACCTGCGCGAGTCGCCCACCATCGGCGTCACCGACACCACCTTCCGCGACGCCCACCAGTCGCTGCTCGCCACCCGGGTGCGCACCAAGGACCTGCTCGCCGTCGCCCCGGCCGTCGCCCGCACCCTGCCGCAGCTGCTGTCCCTGGAGTGCTGGGGCGGCGCCACCTACGACGTCGCGCTGCGCTTCCTCGCCGAGGACCCGTGGGAGCGGCTGGCCGCCCTGCGCGAGGCGGTGCCGAACATCTGCCTCCAGATGCTGCTGCGCGGGCGCAACACCGTCGGCTACACGCCGTACCCGACCGAGGTGACCGACGCCTTCGTGCAGGAGGCCGCCGCCACCGGCATCGACATCTTCCGCATCTTCGACGCCCTCAACGACGTCGGCCAGATGCGCCCCGCGATCGACGCCGTACGCGCGACGGGCACGGCGATCGCCGAGGTCGCCCTCTGCTACACCGCCGACCTCAACGACCCGGCGGAGCGGCTCTACACCCTCGACTACTACCTGCGCCTCGCCGAGCAGATCGTCGACGCCGGCGCCCACGTGCTCGCGATCAAGGACATGGCCGGTCTGCTGCGCGCCCCGGCCGCCGCGAAGCTCGTGACGGCGCTGCGCCGCGAGTTCGACCTGCCGGTCCACCTGCACACACACGACACCGCCGGCGGCCAGCTCGCGACCTACCTCGCCGCGATCCAGGCCGGTGCCGACGCGGTCGACGGCGCGGTGGCCTCCATGGCCGGTACGACCTCGCAGCCGTCGCTGTCCGCGATCGTCGCCGCCACCGACCACTCCGACCGTCCCACGGGCCTGGACCTCCAGGCGGTCGGTGACCTGGAGCCGTACTGGGAGGGGGTCCGCAAGGTCTACGCCCCGTTCGAGGCGGGCCTCGCCTCCCCGACCGGCCGCGTCTACCACCACGAGATCCCCGGCGGCCAGCTGTCCAACCTGCGCACCCAGGCCGTCGCCCTCGGCCTCGGCGACCGTTTCGAGGACATCGAGGCGATGTACGCAGCCGCCGACCGCATCCTCGGCCGCCTGGTCAAGGTCACCCCGTCCTCCAAGGTGGTCGGCGACCTCGCCCTGCACCTGGTCGGCGCCGGCGTCTCCCCGGACGCCTTCGAGGCGACCCCCGACAAGTACGACATCCCCGACTCGGTGATCGGCTTCCTGCGCGGCGAGCTGGGCACCCCGCCCGGCGGCTGGCCGGAGCCGTTCCGCAGCAAGGCGCTGCAGGGCCGGGCGGCGGCCAAGCCCGCCCCCGAACTGTCCGCCGAAGACCGCGACGGCCTCCGCAAGGACCCCCGGGCCACCCTCAACCGGCTGCTGTTCCCCGGCCCCGCCCGGGAGTTCGACACGCACCGGCAGAGCTTCGGTGACACGAGCGTGCTCGACAGCAAGGCGTTCTTCTACGGTCTGCGCCCCGCCAAGGAGTACGCCGTCGACCTGGACCCCGGGGTCCGGCTGCTGATCGAGCTGCAGGCGATCGGCGAGGCCGACGAGCGCGGTATGCGCACCGTGATGTCCACGCTCAACGGTCAGCTGCGGCCCATCCAGGTCCGCGACCGGTCCGCCGCCACCGACGTCCCGGTGACGGAGAAGGCCGACCGCGCCGACCCGGGCCACGTCGCGGCGCCCTTCGCCGGTGTGGTGACCCTGGCCGTCAGGGAGGGCGACGAGGTGGCGGCGGGCGCCACGATCGCCACCATCGAGGCGATGAAGATGGAGGCGACGATCACCGCCCCGAAGGCGGGCCGCGTCTCCCGGCTCGCCATCAACCGCATCCAGCAGGTGGAGGGCGGCGACCTGCTGGCGGAACTGGCCTGACACCGCCCCGCACCTGACCGCGACGCCCGCCCGCCGACCGGGCACCGGCGCCCCCTGCCGACGCCGGCTGGGCGGTGCGGGGGCCTGGTGGCGGTGGCAGCCGGTGGGCGTGGCCGCCTGGTGGCCGGGGCTGCCGTGCTTGCCGGGCGGTCGCTCCACTCCTACGGAGGCGTGCGTCCGGCGGTCCCGCCTGGTCGGTGGTGTACGTCGGGCGGGTCCTGCCTGGTCGGCGCCGGTGACGGTCCCGCAGTGGCGCCCGCCCGGCGGCCGGGACGCCCGGAGGTTGTGGACCGCCCGGCGGCTGTGCGCGCGCTGCGCCCCCGCCTCCGGGTGGCTGCGCCCCCGCCTCCGGGTGGCTGCGCCCCCGCCTCCGGGTGGCTGCGCCCCC
>NZ_JBEZBT010000042.1:0-77618 GCF_040647235.1 Streptomyces sp. NPDC042638 | reverse complement strand
GCCGAGAGCACGCACCTGACGCCGCGAGGCCGCCCTCCGGGCGACGACGGGAATTGTCAGACAGGCCCTAGGGCTGAAAGACCCCTGGACGCTGCGCCCGCGTACGGCGGGAAGGGGACGTGCCGGGCGGTGTCCGCCCGCAGCGTCCGGCGAGAAGTCCGGCAACGCACGAGAAGCAGCCCGCCGGACCGAGGACGGACACTGCCCGGCGCGGCACCGCCCCACCCACGACCGAAGGCGCGGCAGAACGCACCCGCAGCCGGGCCGAGCGCGGCACCCACAGCCGGGCCGAGCCACAACCCACCGCAGGGGGGACGCAGCCAGGACAAGCCACAACCCACCCGCAGACGAAGCCGCACCCGCCCCCTCCGGTTAGGCTCTGGCCAGGACACCCGAGCACCCGAAGGGGAGGCCACGGAGATGACGCCGGGGCGCAGGAGCAGTACCTTCACCCGTCTGCTGCGACACGGCTTCACCGACCCCTCCGCCGCCGAGCGCCTGCTGGACGGCCCCGAGCTGGGCCCCGTCCGCGACGACCCGGTCCTCCTGGAAGCCCTGGGCGCCACCGCCGACCCCGACCTCGCCCTGCACGGCCTGGCCCGCCTCCTGGAGGCCCAGGACGGCCCCACCGCCCACCGCGAACTGCTGGACACCCTCATCGCGGCCAAGCCCCTGCGCGACCGCCTCCTCGGCATCCTCGGCGCCTCCACCGCCCTGGCCGACCACCTGGCCCGCCACCCCAGCGACTGGCAGGCCCTGGTCACGTACGAGCCGCACGACCTCCACCCGGGTGTCGCGGAGTTCGAGCGCGGCCTGGCCGAGGCCACCGACCCGGTCTCCCTCCGCGTCGCCTACCGCCGCTGCCTGCTGTCGATCGCCGCCCGCGACGTCTGCGGCACCACGGACGTCGCCGAGACCGCCGCGGAACTCGCCGACCTGGCCACCGCCACCCTCCGCACGGCCCTGGCCCTCGCCGAACGCGCCGCCCCGGAGGACGCCGCCGCCTGCCGCCTCGCGGTGATCGCGATGGGCAAGTGCGGCGGCCACGAGCTGAACTACGTCTCGGACGTCGACGTGATCTTCGTGGCGGAGCCCGCCGAAGGCACACCCGAGACCAAAGCCCTCGGCTCCGCGACGAAACTGGCCTCGCACCTGATGCGGATCTGCTCCGAGACGACCGTCGAGGGCTCCATCTGGCCGGTGGACGCCAACCTCCGCCCCGAGGGCCGCAACGGCCCCCTCGTCCGCACCCTCAGCAGTCACCTCGCCTACTACCAACGCTGGGCGAAGACCTGGGAGTTCCAGGCCCTCCTCAAGGCCCGCCCGGTAGCCGGCGACGCGGACCTCGGCCGGGCGTACATCGACGCGCTGGAACCCCTGGTCTGGCAGGCGGCCGAGCGCGAGAACTTCGTGACGGACGTCCAGAAGATGCGCCGCCGGGTGGTGGAGAACATCCCCGCTGCCGAGATCGACCGCGAACTCAAACTCGGCCCCGGCGGCCTGCGTGACGTCGAATTCGCCGTCCAGCTCCTGCAGTTGGTGCACGGACGCGCCGACCGCGCCCTGCGCAGCGGCAGCACCCTGGACGCCCTCGAGGCGCTCGCGGCCGGCGGTTACGTCGGCCGCGACGACGCCGCCCGCCTGGCCGAGGCGTACCGCTTCCTGCGCTCCCTCGAGCACCGCATCCAGCTGTTCCGCCTGCGCCGTACCCACCTCGTCCCCGAGGCGGAGACGGACCAGCGGCGCCTCGGCCGTTCCCTGGGCCTGCGCACCGACCCGGTGGACGGCCTGAACCGCGAATGGCGGCGGCACACCGGCGTCGTACGCAGGCTGCACGAGAAGCTGTTCTACCGCCCGCTCCTCGACGCGGTCGCCCAACTCGCCCCGGGCGAGGCGCGGCTGAGCCCCGAGGCGGCCCGCGAACGCCTGGTGGCGCTCGGTTACGCGGACCCGGCCGCCGCCCTGCGCCACCTGGAGGCCCTGGCCTCCGGCGTGACCCGCAAGGCGGCCATCCAGCGCACCCTCCTGCCGGTCCTCCTCGGCTGGTTCGCCGACTCCGCCGACCCGGACGCCGGCCTGCTGAACTTCCGCAAGGTCTCCGACGCGCTCGGCAAGACCCCCTGGTACCTGCGCCTGCTGCGTGACGAGGGCGCGGCGGCGGAGAACCTGGCCCGCGTCCTGTCGGCGGGCCGCCTCGCCCCGGACCTGCTGATGCGGGCCCCCGAGGCGGTGGCCCTGCTGGGCGACGGCGACGGCGGCGGCCTCGCACCTCGCCCGCGCACCGCCCTGGAGCAGGAGATCGTGGCGGCCGTGGGCCGGGCGGAGAACGCCGCTCAGGGCGTCACCGCGGCCCGTGGCGTCCGCCGCCGCGAGCTGTTCCGCACCGCCGCCGCCGACATCGTCGGCTCCTACGGCACCGAGACCAGCCCCGCCGAGGCCGACCAGGGCGCCCTGGTGGACCGGGTCGGCGCGGCCGTGTCCGACCTGACCAAGGCCACCCTCGCCGGCACCCTGCGCGCGGTCGTCCGGGACGGCTGGGGCGACACCCTGCCCACCCGGTTCGCGATCATCGGGATGGGCCGCTTCGGCGGACACGAGCTGGGGTACGGCTCGGACGCCGACGTGCTGTTCGTGCACGAACCGCAGGACGGCGTGGACGAGCACGAGGCGTCCGCCGCCGCCAACAAGGTCGTCGCCGAGATGCGCCGCCTGCTCCAGCTGCCCAGCGCCGACCCGCCGCTGCTCATCGACGCCGACCTGCGCCCGGAGGGCAAGTCGGGCCCGCTGGTGCGCACCCTGAAGTCGTACGAGGCGTACTACCGCCGCTGGTCCCTGGTCTGGGAGTCCCAGGCGCTGCTGCGGGCCGAGCCGGTCGCCGGCGACGAGGAGCTGGGCCGGCGCTTCATCGAGCTGATCGACCCCCTGCGCCACCCGGCCGCCGGCCTGACGGACGAGTCGGTCCGTGAGATCCGCCGGCTGAAGGCCCGGATGGAGTCCGAGCGGCTGCCGCGCGGCGCCGACCCCAAGCTGCACACCAAGCTCGGCCCCGGCGGCCTGTCCGACGTCGAGTGGACCGTACAGCTGCTCCAGCTCCGGCACGGCCACCACGTCCCCGGGCTGCGCACCACGCGCACCCGCCAGGCCCTGGCCGCCGCCCGCGAGGCCGGGCTGCTGTCCGCCGAGGACACGGAGACCCTGGACGAGGCGTGGGTACTGGCCACCCGGGTGCGCAACGCGGTCATGCTGGTCCGGGGCCGGGCCGGGGACACCTTCCCCACCGAGCCGCGCGAGCTGGCCGCCGTCGGCCGCTACCTGGGCTACGGCGCCGGGCATGTCGGGGACATGCTGGACGCCTACCGCCGTACCGCCCGCAGGGCCCGCACGGTCGTGGACGAGCTGTTCTACGCGGACTGAGCGGCTGTGGAGGAGCTGTGTCCTACGCGGACTGAGCGGACGGCAGCGGCCGGCGCGCGGGCGCCGGGGCGATCCGGGGCAGGGCGTACGGCAGGCTGCCGTACCACGCCCGGGCCAGCGCGAAGCCGAACCCGAGGCAGAGCACTCCGCCCACCGCGTCCAGCCAGAAGTGGTTGGCCGTGGCAACGATCACCAGGAGGGTGGCCGCCGGATACAGCAGCCCCAGCACCCGCACCCACGGCACCGACGCCAGCGCGAAGACCGTCAGGCCGCACCACAGCGACCAGCCGATGTGCATCGACGGCATGGCCGCGTACTGGTTCGACATGTGCTTGAGGTCGCCGGAGGCCATCGAACCCCACGTGTGGTGCACCGTGACCGTGTCCACGAAGCGTCCGCCGCCCATCAGCCGGGGCGGCGCGAGCGGGAACAGGTAGTAACCGAGCAGGGCCACGCCCGTGGTCGCGAACAGCACCATCCGGGTCGCCGCGTACCGCCCGGGATGCCACCGGTACAGCCACACCAGCACACCGAGCGTGATGACGAAGTGCAGTGTGGCGTAGTAATAGTTCATCCCGACGATGAGCCAATTCACCGAGTTAACGGCGTGGTTGACCGACTGTTCGACGCCGATCCCCAGGGCGTGCTCGACCCGCCAGATCCAGTCCGCGTTGCGCAGCGCCGCGCCCCGCTGCTCCGGGACGGCGTTGCGGACCAGGGAGTAGGTCCAGTAACTCACCGCGATCAGAAGGATCTCGAACCACAGCCGGGGCCGCCGCGGGCGGCGCAGCCGGGCCAACGGCCCCTGTCTGTCCTCGCCCGTGACTGCCCGCGGAACGGCCACCTCCTCGCGACCTTCCGGCTCTGTCACGGTCGAGTCAGTCATAGGCACAGAGTCTGCCAGAAAAGGGTTCTTCGGCCGATCATCCCAAGGTTGGGTCCGCAGCGCACCTTCTACGACGTACGGAGGACGTTCGGTGCCGAGGCGGTGGAGCCGCGCACCACCAGCTCCGGCATGAAGACGAACTCACTGTGCGGCGCCGGTGTCCCGCCGATCTCCTCCAGCAGCGTGCGCACCGCCGCCTGACCCATCGCCGGGACCGGCTTGCGGACCGTGGTCAGCGGCGGGTCGGTGAAGGCGATGAGCGGGGAGTCGTCGAACCCGACCACCGACACGTCCCGGGGCACTTCCAGACCCCGCTGCCGGGCCGCCCGTATCGCGCCCAGCGCCATCATGTCGCTGGCGCAGACCACCGCCGTGCAGTCGCGCTCGATCAGCGCGGTCGCCGCCGCCTGGCCGCCCTCCAGCGTGTACAGGGAGTGCTGGACCAGCTCGGTCTCGACGGTGTCCGCGGCGAGCCCCAGCTGCTCCTGCACCGCCCGGACGAAACCCTCGATCTTGCGCTGCACGGGCACGAACCGCTTCGGCCCGAGCGCCAGCCCGATCCGGGTGTGCCCCAGCGACGCCAGATGGGTCACCGCGAGCGTCATCGCCGCCCGGTCGTCGGGGGAGATGAACGGCGCCTGCACCTTCGGCGAGAACCCGTCCACCAGCACGAACGGCACGCCCTGCGCCCGCAGCCGCTCGTAGCGCTGCATGTCGGCGGTGGTGTCGGCGTGCAGTCCGGAGACGTAGATGATCCCGGCGACCCCGCGGTCCACCAGCATCTCGGTCAGCTCGTCCTCGGTCGACCCGCCCGGGGTCTGTGTGGCGAGCACCGGCGTGTAGCCCTGGCGGGTCAGCGCCTGGCCGATGACCTGGGCCAGGGCCGGGAATATCGGGTTCTCCAGCTCCGGCGTGATCAGTCCCACCAGGCCCTCGCTGCGCTGCCGCAGCCGTACGGGGCGCTCGTAGCCCAGCACGTCCAGTGCGGCGAGCACGGACTGGCGGGTGGTGGCGGCGACGCCCGGCTTCCCGTTGAGGACCCGGCTGACCGTCGCTTCACTCACCCCCGCCTGCGCAGCGATGTCCGCAAGCCGTGTGGTCACGCCACTGGACTGTACCGGTCGTATCTCCCCTTGCACACCGGCCGGTCGCCGGGCACGGGCGGGCGCACGGCCTGCCGTGGGTTGCTGCGTCATCGCGCTCCCTCGGATTCATGCTGGCAAGAGCTTGCAGAGTCTTGCACAAGTGTCGTCCCCGCCGCTCAGCCCCGGCATCCGGGGGTTGCGCGGCGGTCGACGGCCGGTCACGGCTGGGTAACCATCGTGTCCTCTTGCACTTTTTTTCTGCAAGGTCTTTCGCGATGCTTACATCGCTGTTACGTTCCCAGTCGCCCGGCCGCGGCAACGGCGCAGTCGGCAAGTCGCAGGGGCGGACGGGACCGCCTCCTGTACCACTCGGGCTTAACCCTCAAGGAGAACTCATGCGGCGTGGCATAGCGGCCTCCGCGCTGGTGGCGTCCCTCGCCCTGACGGCGACGGCGTGCGGCGGGAACGACAGCGACAGCGGGAAGTCGGGCGGCCCGGTCACCATCACCTGGTGGGACACCTCCAACGCCACCAATGAGGCGCCGACCTACAAGGCCTTGGTCCAGCAGTTCGAGGCCGCCAACAAGGACATCAAGGTCAAGTACGTCGACGTCCCCTTCGACCAGGCGCAGAACAAGTTCGACACCGCGGCCGGCGCCAAGGGCGCGCCGGACGTGCTGCGCTCCGAGGTCGGCTGGACCCCGGCGTTCGCCAAGAAGGGCTTCTTCCTGCCCCTGGACGGCACCGAGGCCCTCGCCGACCAGGCCGCTTTCGAGCCGAACCTGATCAAGCAGGCCCAGTACGAGGGCAAGACCTACGGCGTCCCGCTGGTCACCGACACCCTCGCCCTGGTCTACAACAAGGCCCTGTTCAAGAAGGCCGGCATCACCGAGGCCCCCAAGACCTGGGACGAGCTGAAGGCCGACGCCGCCAAGATCAAGGGCAAGGCCGGGGTCGACGGCTACTGGGGCTCCACCCAGGCCTACTACGCCCAGACCTTCCTCTACGGCGAGGGCACCGACACCGTCGACGCCGCCGCCAAGAAGATCACCGTGAACTCGCCGGCCGCCAAGAAGGGCTACGGCACCTGGCTGAGCCTGTTCTCCGGCAAGGGCCTGCACAAGGCCGACGCCACCGCCGACGCCTACGCCCACATCCAGGACGCGTTCGTCAACGGCAAGGTCGCCGCGATCCTCCAGGGCCCCTGGGAGATCACGAACTTCTACAAGGGCAGCGCCTTCAAGGACAAGTCCAACCTCGGCATCGCCACCGTCCCGGCCGGTTCCACCGGCAAGGCGGGTGCCCCCACCGGCGGCCACAACCTCTCGGTCTACGCCGGGTCCGACAAGGCCCACCAGGAAGCGGCGCTGAAGTTCGTGAAGTTCATGACCTCGGCGCAGTCCCAGGAGACCGTCGCCCTGAAGAACTCCACCCTGCCCACCCGCTCCGACGCCTACACCGCGAAGGTCAAGGCCGACCCCGGCATCGCCGGCTACCAGGGTGTCCTGTCCGCCGCCCGGCCCCGCCCGGCGCTGGCCGAGTACAGCTCCCTGTGGGGTCCGCTCGACACCGAGCTGCCCAAGGTCGCCAGTGGCAGCGAGTCGCTGGACAAGGGTCTGGGCAACGCCGAGCTGGCCATCACCAGGCTCGTGCCCGACTTCCGCAAGTGAGCCCGTGTGGCCGTCGGACCTCCCGGTGCGAGAACGCGGGGAAGACCCGGCGGCCACCGCCCTGTGCCCAGCCCGACCCAGCCCAACTCCTTGATCCTTTGAAGGTGCCGCACCATGACAGTCGCCATCGACCGCGCGACCGGCAAGCGCCGCGGTGACCGCGCGCCCCGGCCCGGGCTGGGACAGCGCGCCAAGAACGGCCTCCAGAAGTACTGGTACGCCTACGCGATGATCGCCCCGGTGGTCGTCGTGCTCGGCGTCCTCGTGGGCTACCCGCTGGCGCGGGGCTTCTACCTCACCCTCACCGACGCCAACAGCCTCAACTCGGCGCGCACGATCGGCGTCAACCACATCGACGCGACCTACAGGTTCATCGGCCTCGACAACTACCGGGACATCCTGTTCGGCCCGACGGCCTACGACCGGTTCTGGTCGCACTTCCTGTGGACCGTCGTCTGGACGGTCGCCTGCGTGGCCCTGCACTACTCCATCGGCCTCGGCCTCGCGCTCATGCTCAACCAGAAGCTGCGCGGCCGTACCGTCTACCGGCTGCTGCTCGTCCTGCCCTGGGCCGTGCCGACCTTCGTCACCGTCTTCTCCTGGCGGATCATGCTCGCCGACTCCGGTGTGCTCAACCAGGTCCTCGGCGGGCTGCACCTGCCCCAGCCGCAGTGGCTGGAGGACACCTTCTGGCAGCGGTTCGCCGCGATCATGGTCAACACCTGGTGCGGTGTGCCGTTCATGATGCTCTCGCTGCTCGGCGGCCTGCAGTCCATCGACTCCTCGCTCTACGAGGCCGCGGAGATGGACGGCGCGAGTGCCTGGCAGCGCTTCCGGCACGTCACCCTGCCCGGTCTGCGCTCGGTCAGCTCCACCGTCGTGCTGCTCGGCATCATCTGGACCTTCAACCAGTTCGTCATCATCTTCCTGCTGTTCGGCAAGAACTCCGCCCCGGACACCCAGATCCTCGTCACCTGGGCCTACGCGCTGGGCTTCGGCCAGCAGCCGCGCGACTTCGCCCAGTCCGCCGCGTACGGCGTGCTGCTGCTGTCGATCCTGACCGTCTTCACCTCCTTCTACTTCCGCTGGCTGAAGCGCAATGACCAGCTCGCCGTCTGACGCCGCAGGAGCCGCCGCCATGAGCACCACGACCCTGGACAAGACCGACGCCGTACCGGCCCCCGCTCCGGGCACCACGCCCCGGCGCCGCGTGCGCCGGCGCGGCGAGCGCGGCCCGCTCGGCGCCGCCCTGCTGCACGGCGGCCTCGTGCTGGCGAGCCTCGTCGCCCTGGCCCCGGTGGCCTGGCTGTGCTATCTGTCCCTGGGCCCGGACAAGGAGGACTACCTCCACCCGGCCGGGATCGCGGGCAAGGCGACCTTCTCCAACTACGGCTACGTACTGCAGCACACCGGGTTCTTCGACTGGTTCAAGTCGACGATGATCGTGGCCCTGGGGACCACCCTCATCGGCGTCTTCGTCGCCGCCACGACCGGCTACGCGGTCTCCCGCATGCGCTTCCCCGGCTACAAGCAGCTGATGTGGGTCCTGCTGCTGACGCAGGCGTTCCCCATCGCCATCCTGATCGTGCCGATGTACGAGATCTTCAGCGACCTCGGTCTCATCGACACCTACTGGTCGCTGATCATCATCAACTGCACCACCGCCGTGCCGTACAGCGCCTGGCTGCTCAAGGGGTACTTCGACACCATCCCCTTCGAGATCGACGAGGCCGGGCGGGTGGACGGGCTCAGCCCCTTCGGCACCTTCTTCCGGCTCATCCTGCCGCTGGCCCGGCCGGGCCTGGCCGTGGCCGCCTTCTACAACTTCATCACCGCCGTGGGCGAGGTCGCCTTCGCGACCACCTTCCTGCTGGACGACTCCAAGTACACCTTCGCCGTCGGCCTGCAGACCTACGTCAGCGAGCACGACGCCCAGTGGAACTACATGGCCGCCACCGCGGTGCTGATCGCGATACCCGTGACGGCGTTCTTCTACCTCGTGCAGAAGAACCTCGTCACCGGCCTCACCGCCGGCGGCACCAAGGGCTGACGCCCGCCGGAGCGGGACTCCCGCGCGGGAGACCGCGCGGGCAGGCGGGCCGCTGTGCCGATCCGACCCCGCAGGCACCGCGGCCCGCCGCACATCCCCCGCTCCGCCCCGGCCCGCCGCCGACCCACCGCCCGCCCACCATGCCCCCGTTACGTACCAAGGACGCCATGAGCCAGCAGCACTCCGCCGCACCGGCCCGCCACCTCGCCGCCACCGTCGCCGACCGCCGCGACTGGTGGCGGGACGCGGTCATCTACCAGGTCTACCCGCGCAGTTTCGCCGACAGCAACGGCGACGGCATGGGTGACCTGGAGGGCGTACGCTCCCGTCTGCCCTACCTGCGTGACCTCGGCGTCGACGCCGTGTGGCTCAGCCCCTTCTACGCCTCCCCGCAGGCCGACGCCGGCTACGACGTCGCCGACTACCGCGCCGTCGACCCCATGTTCGGTTCCCTGCTGGACGCGGACGCGCTCATCCGCGACGCCCACGCGCACGGTCTGCGCGTCATCGTCGACCTCGTGCCCAACCACTCCTCCGACCAGCACGAGTGGTTCAGGAGAGCCCTCGCCGAGGGCCCCGGGTCCCCGCTCCGGGAGCGCTACCACTTCCGTCCCGGCAAGGGGAAGGGCGGCGAACTCCCGCCCAACGACTGGGAGTCGATCTTCGGCGGCCCGGCCTGGACCCGGGTGACCGAGCCGGACGGCACGCCCGGCGAGTGGTACCTGCACCTCTTCGCCCCCGAGCAGCCCGACTTCAACTGGGACCACCCGGCCGTCGGCGACGAGTTCCGTTCCATCCTGCGGTTCTGGCTGGACATGGGCGTGGACGGCTTCCGCATCGACGTCGCGCACGGCCTGGTGAAGGCCGAGGGGCTGCCCGACCTCGGCGACCACGACCAGCTCAAGCTGCTGGGCAACGATGTCATGCCGTTCTTCGACCAGGACGGCGTGCACGCCGTCTACCGGCAGTGGCGCACGATCCTCGACGAGTACTCGGGGGAGAGGATCTTCGTCGCCGAGGCCTGGACCCCCACCGTCGAGCGCACCGCCAACTACGTCCGCCCGGACGAACTCCACCAGGCCTTCAACTTCCAGTACCTGGCGACGGAGTGGGACGCGAAGGAACTCCGCACGGTCATCGACCGCACCCTGGAGGCCATGCGCCCCGTCGGCGCCCCCGCCACCTGGGTCCTGTCCAACCACGACGTCACCCGGCACGCCACCCGGTTCGCCAACCCGCCGGGTCTCGGCACCCAGATCCGCACCGCCGGCGACCGCGAACTGGGCCTGCGCCGCGCCCGGGCGGCCACCCTGCTGATGCTCGCCCTGCCCGGCTCGGCGTACATCTACCAGGGCGAGGAACTGGGCCTGCCGGACGTGGTGGACCTGCCCGACGAGGCGCGCCAGGACCCGGCGTACTTCCGGGGCGCCGGCCAGGACGGCTTCCGCGACGGCTGCCGGGTGCCGATCCCGTGGACCCGGACGGGCAGCTCGTACGGCTTCGGCAGCGGCGGCAGCTGGCTGCCCCAGCCGCCGGCCTGGGCCGGGCTGAGCGTGGAGGCGCAGACGGGCGTCCCCGGCTCGACGCTGGAGCTGTACCGCTCGGCGCTGCGCGTGCGCCGGTCCCGGCCGGACCTGGGCGCGGGTGACGCCGTGCAGTGGCTGCGGGCGCCCGAGGGCGTCGTGGCGTTCCGGCGGGGGGACTTCGTGTGCGTCGCGAACACCACCGGGGAGTCGGTGACGACGCCGGCGTACGGCCGCGTCCTGCTCAGCAGCGGTGAGGTGACCGAGGCCGACGGCGAGGCGAAGGTGCCGGCCGACACCACCGTGTGGTGGACGTCGGCCGTCTGACGGCACGTCTGAAAGTTCTTGCATCAACTTCACAACGGCCCGCTGTCTTTCGGACAGCGGGCCTTTAACATCTGCGTCACCGCAAGTTTGCTGAAACATTGCAGCAAGCGCCTTCAGCGGTCCCTTTGCCTTCAACGTCGAAGGAACCCCACATGGCACGCAGACTCCTCCCCACGGCGGTCGCCCTCACGACCGCCGCTCTGGTTGGCATGAACCCGACTACCGCCGCGGCCTCCCCGCCCGGCACCAAGGACGTCACCGCCGTCCTCTTCGAGTGGAAGTACGACTCGGTGGCCAAGGAGTGCACCGGCACCCTCGGCCCCGCCGGCTATGGATTCGTGCAGGTCTCCCCGCCTGCCGAGCACATACAGGGCACGCAGTGGTGGACGTCGTACCAGCCGGTGTCCTACCGGATCGCGGGCCGCCTCGGCGACCGCACGGCGTTCCGGAACATGGTGAACACCTGCCACGCGGCCGGTGTGAAGGTCGTCGTCGACGCCGTCGTCAACCACATGGCGGCCGGATCGGGCACGGGCACCGGCGGCTCGTCGTACACGAAGTACGACTACCCCGGCCTGTATTCCAGCCACGACCTCGACGACTGCACCGCCCAGGTCTCGAACTACGCCGACCGCTGGAACGTCCAGCACTGCGAACTCGTCGGCCTGGCCGACCTGGACACCGGCGAGGAGTACGTCCGCGGGGCGATCGCCGGATACCTGAACGACCTCCTCACCCTCGGCGTGGACGGCTTCCGCATCGACGCGGCCAAGCACATCCCCGCCGAGGACCTGGCGAACATCAAGAGCCGCCTGACCAATCCCGGCGTCTACTGGAAGCAGGAGGTCATCTACGGCGCGGGCGAGGCCGTCCAGCCCTCCGAGTACACCGGCAACGGAGACGTCCAGGAGTTCCGGTACGCCTACGACCTCAAGCGCGTCTTCACCGCCGAGAAGCTGGCCTACCTCAACAACTACGGCGAGGGCTGGGGCTATCTGAACAGCTCGGTCGCGGGCGTCTTCGTGGACAACCACGACACCGAGCGCAACGGCAGCACGCTGAACTACAAGTCCGGCGCGAAATACACCCTGGCCAACGTCTTCATGCTGGCCTGGCCCTACGGCGCCCCCGACATCAACTCCGGGTACGAGTGGACGGACGCCGACGCCGGACCGCCCAACGGGGGCACCGTCAACGCCTGCTGGCAGGACGGCTGGAAGTGCCAGCACGCCTGGCCGGAGATCAAGTCCATGGTGGCCTTCCGCAACGCCACCCGCGGGCAGGCGGTCACCGGCTGGTGGGACAACGGCAACAACTGGATCGCCTTCGGCCGCGGCACCAAGGGATACGTGGCGATCAACCACGAGCCGGGCAGCATGACCCGGACGTACCAGACCTCCCTGCCCGCCGGGACGTACTGCAACGTGCAGAACAACACCACGGTGAGCGTGAACGCCGGCGGCCAGTTCACCGCCACCCTGGGCGCCGATACGGCTCTGGCGCTCTACGCCGGCAAGTCGAGCTGCTGAGCGGCCACTCACGGGCCGTGAAACCTCTTTCTTCGGGTTTCACAAGTCTTGCTGTAAACCTTTCGTCGGCGGTACGGTCGCGCGGGGTCGGACCCGAATGAGCCGTAATCGCAAGGAGTTTCCGCCTGTGATACCGAGATGGCCGGCGCCCCGCGGGCGCCGTACCGCCCACGTCGGACGGGCGGCGGCGGTCACCGCCGCCGCCCTCGCCGCCGCACTGATCCAGCCTCCGGCCGCCCAGGGCGCCCCGGCCCCGGCCGCCCCGCCCGCGCCCCCCTCGGACGCGGTCCTCGCCGCCCAGCCCGCCCGGCACGACGACACCCGCGAGCAGTTCTACTTCGTCATGCCGGACCGTTTCGCCAACGGCGACAGGTCCAACGACAGGGGCGGCCTGACCGGCTCCCGCCTCAGCACCGGCTACGACCCCACCGACAAGGGCTTCTACCAAGGCGGCGACCTCAAAGGCCTGACGCGGAAGCTGGACTACATCAAGGGGCTCGGCACCACCGCCATCTGGATGGCGCCGATCTTCAAGAACCGCCCGGTACAGGGCACGGGAAGCAACGCCTCCGCCGGCTACCACGGCTACTGGATCACCGACTTCACCCGGGTCGACCCGCACTTCGGCACCAACGGCGACCTCAAGGCCCTCATCGCCAAGGCCCACGCCAAGGGCATGAAGGTCTTCTTCGACGTCATCACCAACCACACCGCCGACGTCGTCGACTACCGGCAGAAGACGTACGACTACCTCTCCAAGGGCGCCTTCCCGTACCTGACCGAGGACGGCAGGCCGTTCGACGACGCCGACTACGCGGGCGGCGGCCGCCGGTTCCCGCCCGTCGACGCCGGCTCCTTCCCGTACACCCCCCGGGCCACCGCCCGGAGCAAGGTCCCGGCCTGGCTCAACGACCCGGCGATGTACCACAACCGGGGCGACTCGACGTACGCCGGCGAGTCCGCGACCTACGGCGACTTCTCCGGCCTGGACGACCTCTGGACCGAGCGTCCCGAGGTCGTGCACGGCATGGAGAGGATCTACCAGCGGTGGGTGAAGGACTTCGCCGTCGACGGGTTCCGGATCGACACCGTCAAACACGTCGACATGGAGTTCTGGACGCAGTGGGCGACCGCGCTGGACGCGTACGCGGCCCGGCACGGACGCAAGAACTTCTTCATGTTCGGCGAGGTGTACTCCGCCGACACCTCCGTCACCTCCCCGTACGTCACCCGGGGCAGGCTCGACGCCACCCTCGACTTCCCCTTCCAGGACGCGGCCCGCGCCTACGTCTCGCAGGGCGGCAGCGCGAAGCGGCTCGCGAGCGTCTTCGGTGACGACTACAAGTACACGACCGGCAAGGCCAACGCGTACGAGCAGGTCACCTTCCTCGGCAACCACGACATGGGCCGCATCGGGTACTTCCTGAAGCAGGACGACCCGAAGGCGACCGATGCCGAGATCCTGAAGAAGGACCGGCTGGCCAACGAGCTGATGTTCCTCAGCCGCGGCAACCCGGTCGTCTACTACGGCGACGAGCAGGGCTTCACCGGCTCCGGCGGCGACAAGGACGCCCGCCAGACCATGTTCCCCTCCCAGGTCGCCGACTACCTGGACGACGACGAGATCGGCACCGCCCGCACCCACGCGAGCGCCGCCTACGACACGAGCGCACCGCTGTACAAGGACATCGCGGCCCTCTCCCGGCTCCGCAAGGCCGACCCGGCCCTGACCGACGGGGTCCAGACCGAGCGGTACGCGGCCGATGGCGCCGGCGTCTACGCCTTCACCCGGACGGACGCCGGGACCGGCCGGGAGTACGTCGTCGCCTTCAACAACGCCGGCGAGGCCAGGACGGCCACCTTCGCGACCGGCTCGGCCGACATGACGTACCGGGGCGTCTACGGGGTCACCGGCTCCGTGCGGACCGGCGGCGACAAGAAGGTCACCGTCACCGTCCCGGCCGGCTCCGCCGTCGTCTACAAGGCCGCCGGCACCCTGTCCGGGCCCGCCGCCGAGCCGGCGATCACCCTGACGGCCCCGGCCGCCGGTGCCACCGGGACGGTCGAGGTCGAGGCCGGTGTCGACGGCGGACAGCTGAACCGGGTCGTCTTCGCCGCGCAGGCCGGGAACGCCCGGTGGCAGGTCCTCGGCACCGCCGACCACGCCCCGTACAAGGTCACCCAGACGCTCGGCAAGGACGTTCCCGCCGGCACCGCCCTGCGCTACAAGGCCGTCGTCGTCGACACGGCCGGGCACACCGCGAGCGCCACGGCGAGCAGCACCACCGGCACCCCGCCCGCACCCGAGGTCCCCTCCGCCTCCTCCCGGGACTACGCGGTCGTCCACTACAAGCGCAGCGACGGCGACTACGGCGACTGGGGCCTGTACGCCTGGGGCGACCTCGCCGACGGCGAGGCCACGAACTGGCCGGCCGCCCACCCGTTCGCCGGCCGGGACGCCTACGGCGCCTTCGCCTACGTCAAGCTCAGGCCCGGTGCCTCGAACGTGGGCTTCCTGGTCGTCGACAAGGACGGCGACAAGGACGTCTCCGCCGACCGGACGATCGACGTCACCAGGACGGGCGAGGTCTGGATCGAGCAGGGGAAGACGGAGGTCCTGACGCAGAAGCCCGACTATCCCGCGCAGGACAAGGCCAAGGCCGTCCTCCACTACCACCGCGCCGACGGGGACTACGACGGCTGGGGGCTGCACGTCTGGACGGGTGCCGCGCACCCCACCGACTGGTCGAACCCGCTGAAGCCGGTGAAGACTGACGCCTATGGCGCGGTCTTCGAGGTGCCGCTCACCGAGGGTGCCACCAGCCTCAGCTACATCGTCCACAAGGGCGACGAGAAGGACCTCGCCGCCGACCGGTCCCTGGACCTCAAGGCCAACGGCTACGAGGTGTGGCTGTTGAACGGCCAGGAGAAGTACCTGCTGCCGCAGCCCGCGGGCAGTGCCGCCGCGCTCGACCTGACCACATCCAAGGCGGTCTGGATCGACCGGGACACCGTCGCCTGGAACGGCGCCGACGGCGCCGCCTCCACCCAGCTGCTGTACTCCCACGACGGCTCCATCGCCACCCAGGACGGGGCGCTGACCAGCGACGACGAGCGCTGGATCCGGCTGGAGAAGACCACGCTGAGCGACGCCCAGAAGACCAGGTTCCCGCACCTGAGGAACTACACCGCCTGGTCGGTGGACCCGCGCGACCGGGACCGGGTGCGCGAGGCGCTGAAGGGCCAGCTCGTGGCCTCGCAGCGGGCCGCGGACGGTGCCGTGCTGGCGGCGACCGGCGTGCAGATCGCGGGCGCGCTGGACGACCTGTACCCGGGCGCGGCCAAGGCGAAGCTCGGCCCCGTCTTCCACGACGGTAGGCCAACTCTCTCCGTCTGGGCGCCCACGGCCCAGTCCGTGCGGCTCGACCTGGACGGCTCGCCCAGGGCCATGCGCCGCGACGACACCACCGGCGTCTGGTCCGTCACCGGTCCGGCCTCCTGGAAGGGCAAGCCGTACCGGTACGTCGTGAAGGTCTGGGCGCCCAGCGTCCGGAAGATGGTCACCAACAAGGTCACCGACCCGTACTCGGTCGCGCTCACCGCGGACTCCGGGCGCAGCCTGGTCGTGGACCTGGGCGACAGGTCCCTCGCGCCGGCCGGCTGGTCGACGCTGCGCAAGCCCCGAGCCGTGCCGCTGCGGGACGCGCAGATCCAGGAGCTGCACATCCGGGACTTCTCCGTGGAGGACCGCACGTCCAAGCACCCGGGCACCTATCTGGCCTTCACCGACAAGGACAGCGACGGCTCCCGGCACCTGAGGGCACTGGCGAAGGCGGGGACCTCCTACGTCCACCTGCTGCCCGCCTTCGACTTCGCCACGGTCCCCGAGAGGAAGGCCGACCAGGCCACCCCCGGCTGCGACCTCGCCTCCTACCCGGCCGACTCCGACCGGCAGCAGGAGTGCGTCGCGAAGACCGCCGCGAAGGACGCCTACAACTGGGGCTACGACCCGTACCACTACACGGTCCCCGAGGGTTCGTACGCCACCGACCCCGACGGCACGGCCCGCACCGTCGAGTTCCGCAGGATGGTGCAGGCGCTGAACCAGGACGGCCTGCGGGTGGTCATGGACGTCGTCTACAACCACACGGCGGCCGCCGGCCAGGCGGACACCTCCGTGCTGGACAGGATCGTGCCCGGCTACTACCAGCGGCTCCTCGCCGACGGCTCGGTGGCGAACAGCACCTGCTGTGCCAACACCGCGCCGGAGAACGCGATGATGGGCAAGCTGGTCGTGGACTCGATCGTGACGTGGGCCAGGCAGTACAAGGTCGACGGGTTCCGTTTCGACCTCATGGGCCACCACCCGAAGGCCAACATCCTCGCCGTCCGCAAGGCCCTGGACGCGCTGACCCCGGCGAAGGACGGCGTCGACGGCAGGAAGATCATCCTGTACGGCGAGGGCTGGAACTTCGGCGAGGTGGCCGACGACGCCCGGTTCGTGCAGGCCACGCAGAAGAACATGGCCGGCACCGGCGTCGCCACCTTCTCCGACCGCGCCCGGGACGCGGTGCGCGGCGGCGGCCCCTTCGACGAGGACCCGGGCGTCCAGGGCTTCGCCTCCGGTCTGTACACCGACCCCAACGGCTCCACGGCGAACGGCACCCCGGCCGAGCAGAAGGCCCGGCTGCTGCACTACCAGGACCTGATCAAGGTCGGCCTGAGCGGCAACCTCGCCGGGTACCGCTTCACCGACACGGACGGCGAGGAGGTCACCGGCGCCGAGGTCGACTACAACGGCTCGCCCGCCGGCTACGCGCACGCGCCCGGCGACGCCCTCGCCTACGTGGACGCGCACGACAACGAGTCGCTGTTCGACGCCCTGGCCTACAAGCTCCCGAAGGACACCTCCGCCTCCGACCGGGCCCGGATGCAGGTCCTGGCGATGGCCACGGCCGCCCTCTCGCAGGGACCCTCCCTCTCCCAGGCGGGCACCGACCTGCTGCGCTCGAAGTCCCTCGACCGCAACTCCTTCGACAGCGGTGACTGGTTCAACGCCATCCACTGGAACTGCGCCGACGGCAACGGCTTCGGGCGCGGGCTGCCCCCGGCGGCCGACAACCGGTCCAAGTGGGACCACGCCAGGCCGCTGCTGGGCTCGGTGCGGGTCGGCTGCCCGCAGATCACCGGCGCCTCGGCCGCGTACCGGGACCTGCTGAGGATCCGTACGGCCGAGAAGGCGTTCTCGCTGCGGACGGCCGCCCAGGTGCAGGACCGGCTGTCCTTCCCGCTGTCCGGGAAGGACGAGACACCCGGCGTGATCACCATGAGGCTGGGTGACCTGGTCGTGGTCCTCAACGCCACCCCACGGCAGCAGGAACAGCGGATCGACGCCCTGGCCGGCACCTCCTACCGGCTGCACCCGGTGCAGGCTGCGGGGTCGGACCCGGTGGTGAGGACCGCCGCCTACGCGGCCGGTTCGGGCACCTTCACCGTGCCCGCGCGGACCGTGGCGGTGTTCACCCGGGCGAAGAACTAGGGTGAGGCCGTTGCCGTAGAACGGGAGTGCCCATGCCGCAGATCACCATCGACTACTCCGCCACCATGGAGAACGCCTTCGACCGCGCGGGCTTCGCACGGGCGCTCCACGAGGCGACCGTGGAGATCGCGGCAGCGAAGCCGGAGGCGTGCAAGACGCAGTTCCGGCCGAGCGCGCTCACGGCGTTCGGGTACGAGGACCCCGGACCGCGCGGGCACGCCGTCGTCCATGTGACGATCGGGCTCCTCGCCGGGCGCGGCGAGGAGACGAAGGCGAAGCTCACCGAGCGCGCCCTGGAACTGCTGCGCGGGCATGTGGCGGAGGCGGGCTTCACCCTGCACGCCTCCGCCGAGGTCCGCGACCTCGACGCGTCGTACCGGAAGTTCGACCGTTAGGAACCCAGGGCGATGAGCCGGCCGACCAGTTCCCCGAAGGGGCCGTCGGCCGGCTCGTCCTTGACCATGGTGCGCAGCAGTCCGGCCATGCCCGCGTCGTAGGCGGCGCTGACGGCGGCCAGCGCCGCGAAGTCGTGCACGAGCTGGACCTCCAGCTCGGCGCGCGGGACGCGCCGGCCGTCGAGCCAGATGAGCGCCGTGGACTCGACGAGCGAGATCCACGAGCGGATCACCAGCTCCAGGCGCGGCGACGCCTCGGTCACTCCCAGGTGCGACAGCATCTGTTCGTAGGCGACCTGCCGTACGGAGTCGATGAGCGCGTGGGTGGCCGAGACATGGTCCGGCGAGCCGGCGCCCTCGGCGGACACGGCCGGGCCGCCGCGCATCAGAGCGGAGAAACCGGGGCCGTGGTCGTCCACGAAGTCGAAGAAGCGGCGCATCACCCGCAGCAGCCGGGCGCCGAGCGGGCCCTCGTGCGGCTCGGTGAAACGGCTGGCGAGATCCTCCGAGGCACGCTTCAACGCGGCCTCGTACAGGCTGAGTTTGCCCGGGAAGTAGTGGTAGACGAGCGGGCGTGAGATGCCCGCCGCCGTGGCTATCTCGTCGATGGAGACCTCGTCGGGCGAGCGTCGGCTGAACAGGTCGAGAGCGACACCGATCAACTGCTGCCGACGCTCCTCGACGCCCATTCTGCGGCGAACCCCGGTACTCATGCGAACACCTTACCGATCAGATTCGGCCGCCTGTGTTCACATGTCGAGCACCAGGCGATCGTTCCGGGCCCGGGAGACGCAGATCAGCAGGGAGTCGTGCCGTTCCGCGTCCGTCAGCAGCTCGTCGCGGTGATCGACCTCGCCCTCCAGGACCCGCTGTTGGCAGGTCCCGCAGAAACCCTGCTCGCAGGAGTAGGCGGTGTCCGGCAGTACGCGGCGTACGGCGGCCAGCACCGTGGAGTCGGGCGGCACCGTCAGCGTCCGCCCGCTGCGGCGCAGTTCCAGCTCGAACTCCGTGTTGCCGTCCGCGTCGGTGCGCGGGGCGAACCGCTCCAGGTGCAGGGCGGTCCCCTCGGGCAGCGCCACCTCCACGGCCGCCGTCAGGCCCTCCGGCCCGCAGCAGTAGACGGCCGTCCCCCCGGCCGTGTCCGCGAACAGGGCGGCCAGGTCCGGCCGTCCGTCCTCGTCCTCGGCCACCAGGGTCAGCCGGTCTCCGGCCAGCTCCCGCACCTCCGCCAGGAACGGCATCGACGCCCGCGTCCGCCCGCCGTAGAGCAGCCGCCACTCGGCGCCCTCCGGCAGGGCCCGCAGCATCGGCAGGACCGGGGTGATGCCGATGCCGCCGGCGACGAAGACGTAGGCGGGCGCGTCGACCAGCGGGAAGCGGTTCCGGGGGCCGCGCACCTCCAGCTCCGTCCCCTCGGTGAGCTGCTCGTGCACCTCGCGGGAGCCGCCCCGGCCGTCCGCCACGAGCCGCGTGGCGACCGTGTAGGCGCCGGTGTCCCCGGGGTCCCCGCACAGGGAGTACTGCCGCACGAGCCCCGACGGCAGTACCAGGTCGAGATGGGCCCCCGGCTCCCAGCGCGGCAGGCCGGCACCTTCCAGGCGCAGTTGTACGACTCCCTCGGCGATCGTCTCGCGGGCGGTGACCAGCACCTTCAGGGCCCGCGAGCGCGGCCGGCCGGAGACCGGCGGGTCCAGGGCGGGCAGCGGCCACAGCGGGGAGCGCCGGACCCGGCGGCGCAGGGCCCGCCGGGTGAGCAGGGCGGCGCCGCCGACGAGGGCGACGGTCCGCAGTCCCGGTGTCACGCCGCCTCCCTCTGCTCGGCGGCGAGCGCGGCCGGGGAACCGGCCAGGTAGGCCACGGCCTGCGCGGTGGAGCACTCCTGGGAGGGGTGGTAGGCGCGGCCGAGGTAGCGCGGGACGGACTTCAGCACGTCCCCCGGGCGTGGCAGCGTGCCCTGCCGGCCGCGCAGGTAGAAGTCCCTGAGCGAGCCCTTGGCACCGGTGAGGGTCGGGTCGTTCTCCATGAAGAAGCGGATCCCGCGCTGCCACAGGAACACCAGCGCCGAGAAGGCCGTCGCCCAGGTGCGCACCCGGCGCCGGTAACTCCCGTCGACGTGCTGGAACAGGTCGAAGGCCACGGACCGGTGCTCGACCTCCTCGGCGCCGTGCCAGCGCAGCAGGTCCAGCATGGTCGGGTCGGCGCCGCGCCGGTCCAGTTCGGCGGCGTTGAGCACCCAGTCGCCGAGGAACGCGGTGTAGTGCTCGATGGCCGCGATGAGGGCCAGGCGTTCCAGCAGCCACCAGCGGCGGGCCCGGCCCGGCGGCAGGGTGCGGTCGCCGAGCAGCTTCTCGAAGAACCAGTCGACCTGGGCGGTGTACGGCGTCGGGTCGAGGCCCTGCTCGCGCAGGTGCGGCAGCACCTCGTCGTGGGCCTGGGAGTGCATGGCCTCCTGGCCGATGAACCCGACGACGTCCGCACGGAGCCGGTCGTCCCGGATCAGCGGGAGCGCCTGCTTGTACACGTGCACGAACCACCGCTCGCCGGCGGGGAGCAGCAGGTGCAGCACGTTGATGGTGTGCGTGGTGAACGGATCGCCGGGCACCCAGTGCAGCGGCGTGGCCTCCCACGAGAAGGACACGTTGCGGGCCTTGAGCGCGATGCGCTCGGACTCCACCGGCCGAGGCTGCGTGTTAGACATGGCGTCAATGTACTGGTGGGTAAGACACCTGAGAAGCCCTGCGGCGGAGCTTGTTTACGTGGACGTCAACAAGTGCTATCGCAGGCCGCTGATCGTCCGTCCGTCCGCCAGGGTGCCCTTGAGGCCGGCCCGTGCTCCCTGCTCGGCCCTGACCGCCAGCAGCGGCCCGGCCGCGGACGCGGTGACCCCGCCCGTCGCCCGGACCGAGGCCGTGTCCGGACCGCCCGCCGCCAGCAGGAACCAGTGCCCGGCCGCCGACTTCCACAGCACCCCGGCCAGTACCTGGGGATCACGCGGCCCGCAGGCCGGCACGTCCGTGGCCTTGGCGACGGCCGTCCCGGACGCCCCGCCCGGCGTGCCGAACTGGGCCAGCGTGACGGTGCCGTCGCCGCGCCAGGTCTCCGCCCGGGTGCACACCCACGCGCCGCTTCCGCTGCCGTCGGGCAGCGGCTGCTCGGCGTAGGTCCAGGCGTTGACGCTGCTGACGCCCGCCGAGCGCTCGGCCGCCAGGGAGCAGGCGAAGGGCGCCCAGGTGCGCAGTCCCCGCGCGTCGGACGCCTCGTGGGGCGAGCCGGGACGGCCGGTGGTGAGGTGGGCCGGGACCAGCTCACCGAGGTCGGTGGCGAGCCGGGTGCCGGAGGCGTCGGTCAGCTGCAGCGCGTTCCACGAGGTGCAGGTGCCCGGCCGCATGGCGGAGCTGGCGAGCGGCGTGGTGACACCGTCGGCGAGGGTGAGCGGTGCGGCCGGCGAGTCCGGCTTCGCCAGGTCCCGCTGAGCCGCCTTCGTCACCCAGGGGGCGAGCAGGTAGCGGACGTTGCCGTCCGAGCGGCCCAGCACCAGCGCGCTCGCCCCGGCGTCCCTCGCGCCGTCGATCCGGGCGAAGTCCAGGGCCGCCCCCTGGGTGCCGTCCTTCGGCTCGGCGTACCGGGCGATGCGCAGGCCGTCGTAGAGGATCACCACATGTGCGGCGTCCACCTCGCCCGCGTACAGCAACTGGGGCGGGCCGGCCGGGCCGCCGGTCTGGGTGCCGGGGGTCGCCGAGACGCGGACCCGGTCCCCGGGGCGGGCCCAGACGGCGAGGGCGCGGCGCAGCAGGGCCTTGTCGCCGGTGAGCGGGCCGCGCGCGGGCCACACGGAGAAGTCGGTGCGCGCCGAGGTCCGCCAGACGGCGGGGGAGACCCGGGTGAGCCTGCCGGGGTCGAGGGCGGCCTCGGCCGCCGGGTTCCCGGCGTAGACGGGCGCGGCGGCGCCGTCGGGGCCCCAGCCGCCGCCCGGCAGGGCGACCAGCGCGCCGCACACCGCGAGCGCGACGGCGGCGGCGAGGGCGGCCTTGGTGTGCTGGCGGCGGCGCACCAGATCGGTGGGCCGGGCCTGCAGCGAGCACGGGTCGAACTCGGCCGAGGTGAGCAGCCCCGGCTGCGCGGGCACGCTGTTCGCCGAGGCCAGCGCGCCGCCGGGGTCGGCCACCCCGGCGTTCTCCAGGAGTTCGCGGACGCTCGCGTCGGGCAGCTTCTCCAGGTCGCGCAGGACGTAGGCGGCGCGGGCCGGCCCGGACAGGGCGGACAGCCTCTGCTCCAGGGCGAGTTCGTCGGCCCCGCCCGAGCGCGGGAACAGCCGCAGGCCCCACACCTGGGGGAGCGGCGGCGGCAGTGGGGAGAGCCGGGGGCGCCCCTTGCGCGGGCGGGCCGCCTCCAGGGCCGTGCGCAGGACCCGCTCGCGCAGGTAGGCGTACCCGGGGTCGGCGTCCCGGCCCGTGGACTGGGCCGGGATGCCGGGCGCCTGCTGCCGGCCCCTGGGCAGGGCGCGCTGGACGAGAGCGTGCGCGGTCAGCACCCGGCGGCTGCGGCCGAGCCCCGGCGGCAGCACGAGGTAGGCGAGACGGACCAGCCGGGGATAGTGCTCGACGAGGGCGGCCTCGGCCTGCTCGACGGCGACCGGGCCGGAGACGGGTGCGTGACGCTGGGCTACATCCTGTGACTGCACGTCCGGGAAAACGAGCCGGCCGTGAGTTGGTCACCGCCGGACGGGCGGTTCAGGCCTCCGGCTCGACCAGGGCGCGCGCGTAGTTGGCCATCGACCGCTGGTAGCGCGGCAGATGGGGTGCCAGCGCCCCGAGCACGAGCGACAGGCCCTCGCGGTCGCGGCCGAGGCTGGACAGGCACAGCGCCAGGCATGCCCGGACCGCGTCGTCCAACTCGTCCGAGGGGGCCACCAGTTCGGCCGTGAGGAGCCTGACGCCCTCCTCCGCCTGCCCGACGTTGCGCAGCGAACTCGACAGCTGGATCTTGGCCCGGCGCCCCTTGTACTGGCTCAGGTCGCTCAGGCCCCGCTCCAGCGCCTCCCGGTACAGCGGCACCGCCTTGTCCGAGTGCCCGGTCGAGTCCCAGGCGCAGGCCCGCTCGAAGGGGCCCAGCGGGCTGTCGTCCGGCACCTCGGAGGCGAGGGCGTCGATCAGCGCCCGGAACTCGTGCGCGCGCTCTTCCGGATAGTCGTCGAAAGTGGCCCAGGCGGCGGCCACGCGATCTTCCCAGCTCTGATTCACCGGGTCACCCTCGCACATCCGTGCGGGTCTGCGCAGCGGATTTGAGCGCACCGCGCGCGGGAGCCGTATCCGAAGGAGCTGGGGCATGCTGGGCACACCAGGACCGGAGGAACAGATGAGGTTGACAGGACTGCTGATCGGCGCCGCGGCCGTCGTGGCGCTCGCGGGCTGCGGCGCGGGCGGGGACGCCGAGTCGGTGCCGCCCACCGCGACCGGCAGCCTGGAGCACCTGGCCGCCGAGGTGAAGTGCACGCCGAACATGCAGACGGACGCCGACGAGATCCGCCAGGCCATCTGCCGCAACGGCGACGGCAGGTTCATCCTCGCCACCTTCGCCACCGACCGCGGCCAGCGTGAGTGGATCAACGACGCGAAGGACTACGGCGGTCACTACCTGGTCGGCCGCAAGTGGGTCGCCGTCGGCGAGGACGGGGTGGTCAAGGCGCTGCGCGGCACGCTCGGCGGCGATCTGGAGGCGGGCGCCGACCATCACGCGCACAGCGGCTGACGCCGTCGTACGCGCACGGCCCGCGGACCGTGTGCGCGTACGCACGGTCCGCGGGCGCGGCGAAGGCCGGTGACGGGGGGGATTCGTCACCGGCCTTCTGTCTGCCCCCGTTGCGGGATCAGGCGCAGTTCTGCCCGCGGTTGATGCAGTTGGCGATCTTGTTGGCCAGGCCGTTCTTCGTGACGCTGATGAAGTCGTCGTGGTCCGTGGCCGGCTTGTGCAGCTGTTCGGGGAACCCGTCCACCGCGTAGGCGTTCTTCACCTGGCCGTTCTGGACGGCCGGCGGGGTGATGTCGTAGACCAGCCGCATCGTCAGCTGCGGGATGGCCTTGAAGCCGTTCGGGCAGACACCGCTCGCCGGGTCGGCGAAGGCGACGTGGGTGCGGTGGTTGGCGCTGTCGATGTTCTGCCCGTCCCAGCAGCTCTGGAAGGCGAACGAGCGCACCACCTTGCTGCCCTGCGGGCAGATCGGGTACTGCTGGGTCAGCTGCACCTTGTTCTCGAAGCCGGTGCAGCTCCAGTGCGCGTTGGCGTTGGCCAGACCGTTGGTGGTGGTCTTGGCGTCACCGGTGATGATGCGCAGGAACTGGGGCATCGCGACGACCTTGCTCGCCGGGCTGCCGACGTACTTGATCTCCGCCTGGACCGGGGTCAGGATCTTGCCGACGTTGCCCTCCTTGCCACCGCCGTCGGCGTTCTGGTCGAAGTCCTGGGTGCCGTCCTGGACGCGGACGACCGGCCAGTAGTACGACGACAGGTCGCTGCGGTTCTGGCAGCTGGTGCCGCCCTGCAGGAACGTCTGGTTGCTGGAGAAGGCGTTGACCTTCTGGTTGCCGGTGTAGTCGTGCAGGTGGTGAGCGCCGTTGGCCACGCCGGGCGCCACGATCACGTTGTCCGTGTTGTGGTTCTTGTTGGCGTTCACACCGCAGCGCGTGGTGAACGTACCCGTCGACGCGTTGCCGAGCCGGCGCGGCTTGCCCTGGACGTTCGGCGCGACCTTGGTGATGTCCACGAAGTCGGCCGCGACCGGGCCGTTGCCGGCCTGCCCGCCGGTGGTGCCCTGCTGGCCGCCGTTGCCCTGCTGCTGGCCGCCGTTGTTCTGCTGGCCGCCGTTCTGCTGCTGGCCGCCGTTGCCCTGCTGTTGGCCGCCGTTGTTCTGCTGACCCCCGTTGTTCTGCTGGCCGCCGGCGGTGGTCTGGTTGGCGGCCTGTGTCGTACACGCGGCCAGCTGCTGCAGCGCGTTGTCGAAGGAGCCGCCGACCCGCTGGATGTCGATCCGGATCCGGTCGATCGTCGCCGCCCGCTTCTCCTTGAGCGGACCGACGATCGCGTTCTGCACGAAACTCGGATCGCCGGCCTGCGCGTTCCGGGTCGAGCCGAGCCGGGTGTAGGCCTCGGTGATCTGCTTGTCGAGGTTGGCCAGCTCCGTCGCCACGCCCTGGCGGGCCCGGTACGGCACGTTCGTCAGCTTCTGGCCGACGTCCGGGCAGGAGATGGTCGCGACCTGCGCCGTCGCGGCCTTCGTCTGGTTGCCTCCCCACGTCTGGTGGTTCGACTCGTGCGCCGAGGCGTAGAAGTTCGCCCAGATCAGCCCGCCCCCACCGAGCGCTAGGGCCGCCGATGCGGCTATGGCCTTGGTGGCCAGCGGCGTACGGCGTTTTCGTGTGTTGCGTCCCATGGAACTCCTCTGACTTCCTTGCGGGGCAGCATCGAGGCGCCCGACAGGAGTGAAGCGGCGCCCATTCATACGGACACCGCCCCAGAGATGTTCACCGGTCCCACAAGTTCCCCGACCAATCGCGGAGTTGGCAGGTCAGCGCTCGCGGTCGAGGTAGGCGATCACCGCCAGGACACGCCGGTTGTCGTCGTCCGACACCTCCAGGCCCAGCTTGGTGAAGATGTTGGACGTGTGCTTGGCGATCGCCCGCTCCGTCACCACCAGCTGCGCCGCGATGCCCGCGTTGGACCGGCCCTGCGCCATCAGCTCCAGCACCTCACGCTCACGCGGGGTGAGACGCCCGAGCGGCCGGTCGTCCGCCGACCGCCGGGACAGCAGCTGCTGGATCACCTGCGGGTCCATCGCCGTACCGCCCGCCGCCACCCGCCGTACGGCGTCGATGAACTGCTCGGCGTCGAACACCCGGTCCTTCAGCAGGTAGCCGATCCCGCCGGCGCCGTCGGCGAGCAGTTCGCGCGCGTACAGCTGCTCCACGTGCTGGGAGAGGACCAGCACCGGCAGCCCGGGCCGCGCCCGGCGGGCCGCGAGCGCGCACTGCAGCCCCTCGTCGGTGTGCGTGGGCGGCAGACGTACGTCGACCACGGCCACGTCGGGGTCCGACTCGGCCAGTGCCCGGGTGAGTTCGGGACCGGACTCGACGGCGGCGGCGATCTCGAAGCCGAAGGCCTCCAGCATCCTCACCAGCCCGTCCCGCAGCAGGAAGAGGTCTTCGGCTAGGACAACACGCACGGGATCTCCATGGTCACCATGGTGGGGCCGCCGGCGGGACTGCTGACGGCCAGGACGCCGTCGAATGTACCGAGCCGGCGCTCGACCCCCGCGAGGCCCGACCCGGCGCCGGGCACCGCGCCGCCCCTGCCGTCGTCGGTGACGGTGATCCGCAGCCGGCCGTCGGTGTGGTGCACGTCGACCCACAGCCGGTCGGCGCCGGAGTGCTTGACGGCGTTGGTCAGCAGCTCGCTGACCGCGAAGTAGGCCGCCGACTCCACGGGCGCCTCCGCACGGCCCGGCAGTTCCACGCTCACCTCCGCCGGCAGCGGCAGCCGCAGCGCCAACGCCTTCACCGCGTCGCCCAGTCCGCGTTCGGCGAGGACCGGCGGATGGATGCCGCGCACCAGGTCGCGCAGTTCCTCCAGGGCCTCCGCGGAGTTCCGGCGGGCCTGGGCGATCAGCTTCTTCGCCTGCGCCGGATCCCGTTCGACCAGCATCTCGACGGTGCCGAGGTCCATGCCCATCGCGACCAGCCGGGCCTGCGCGCCGTCGTGCAGGTCCCGCTCGATGCGGCGCAGCTCGGCGGCCGAGGTGTCCACGGCGTCCTGCCGGGTCTCGGTCAGCACCCGGATCCGCTCGGCGAGTTCCGCGTCGCCGCCGAGTACGGCCCGGGTCAGCCGGAAGTGCGCGGTCAGCAGGCGCGGGGCGCGGCGCCGGCCGATGGCGAGGAGCACGGCGGCGAGCGCGGCCGCGCCGAAGGCGGTCGCCTGACTGGTGACCGGCACGAAGAGGTACCAGTACGCGCCGCCCGAAGCGGGCACGTACGCCCGCCACAGCCCCGCGGCCAGCATGAGCCCCTGGACCGGGTAGAACACCAGCAGTGCCGGGAGCAGCGCGGTGACGAAGCCCGCGGTCACGTCCACCGGCAGCCAGAGCACGTCCCGCCGGACCTGCGGGTCCCGGAGCAGGGCGAACGTGCGCGTCCAGGGGCCCCGGCCCGGGGGCGGCGGCTGGTACACGGCCGGGATGTGTATCCCGCACCACTGCGCCGCGAGTTTGCGGCGGGCGTCCGCCAGGGCCCGTACGCCGGTCAGGACCGCCGGAGTCGTGACGAGCCCGATGCCGAGCGGGACGAGTGCGACGGACAGGAGGGTCAGTACGAGAAACGCCAGGCCGCAGGGCAGGACCACGATGGCCAGCACCAGGCCCCGTACGGCGGCCAGCAGGGTCTCTCTGGCCCTGGTGCGGAAGTCGCTTCTCGTCGCGTCGGTGTTCATGCCGCAAGTCTTGCCGACGCTCCCGCGCCGGTCAGTCGTCCGAGGCCCCCTCCTGGAGGGTGGTGCCAGCTACACCCCGGCCCTGGCCAGGACCTCCGCCTCCACCTCGGGATCCAGCCCGTAGCCGGTCCGGTCCGGTCGCCGGGGTGCCACGCCGCCGATGTCCGTCAGCCACCGCCAGGTGTCCGCGACGGTCTCGGCCGCCGGCCGGCACACCAGCCCCGTCGCCAGCGCCCGCGACACGTCCGCGCGGTGCAGGGCGTCGTACATCTCGCCGCCCGGCGGTACCCACACCGGAAGCTGGGTCCACGGCTCGATCCCGGCGTCCAGGATCACCTCCGGGCCGGTCCAGCGCAGTTCCGCGTCCGCGCCGGTGACCCGCAGACACGCCCGGAGCAGCTCGCCCATGGTGGTGTGGCCGGGCGGGGCCGCCAGGTCGTACGGTCCGCTCAGGCCGCGCTCCACCGCGCCGAGCAGCCAGTCGGCGAGGTCGCGTACGTCGACGTACTGGAGCGGCAGCCCGCTCGGTCCGGGCGCCAGGACCGGGCCGCCGCGGGCGATCCGGGTCAGCCACCAGGGCAGCCGGCCGACGTTCTCGTGCGGGCCGAGGATCAGCCCGGCCCGGACCAGCAGCGAGCGCGCCGCGCCGAAGGCCCCGACAGCGGCCAGTTCACCGCCGCGCTTGTCCCGCGCGTAGTCCGTGGCCCCGGCGTCGGCGGCGCCCTCGACCAGCGCGCTGTCCCGCGTGCCCCGGCGGGGCCACGGCCAGGCGTACACCGACCGGCTGGAGACGTACACGTACCGCCCGGCCCGGCCGCGGAGCAGCCGGGCCGCCTCGTGCACGGCGCGCGGGGCCGCCGACCAGGTGTCGGCCACGGCGTCCCAGTCACCGCCGTCCGCCGCGAGCGCGGCCAGACCGTCGGGCGCGGTGCGGTCGCCGTGCAACGACCGCACCCCGGCAGGGGCCTGGTGCCGCCCCCGGTGGAAGACGGTCACCTCCCAGCCGCGCCCGAGCGCGGCCTCCGCGACGGCCCGGCCCACGAACTCCGTACCGCCCAGCACCAGAAGTCTCATACCGGTGATCCTGCCCGCCGCGGGCACGGACCGGCACGGGACTCTGCCGAGGGCAGATCCGGTGGTCAGCGGCCGGCCGGCGGCGTGTACTTGTAGCCGACCCGGCGCACCGTCTGGATCGTCTGGCGGTGCTGGGCGCCCAGCTTGCGGCGCAGCCGGGCGATGTGGACGTCGACGGTGCGGCCGTCGCCGACATGGCCGTAGCCCCACACGGTGGTGACCAGCTGGTCGCGGGTGTGCACCCGGTGCGGGTGGGCCACCAGGTGGGCGAGCAGCTCGAACTCCAGGTAGGTGAGGTCGAGTTCGTGGCCGTCGACGCTGGCGGCGCGCCGTACGGGGTCGATCCGCACCAGCGGCCCGGTGCCGGGCCCGGCCTCGGTCTCCGGCCGGTCGGGGACCGCGACCGGCAGGAACGGGGGCCGCTGGTCGGCCGGGACCAGCACCAGATAGCCGACCATCGGGGGCTGTCCCGGCAGGGTGGGCAGGGCGTGCTGGGGCGCGGGCAGCCACGTGGCGCCCGGCGGAAGCAGGTCGGTGACGTCCACCACCTCGTCCCGGTCGACGGAGCGCAGCCGGTGTCGCGTGCCGTTCGGGGCGGGGGTGGGCAGGGTCGCGGTGGCGGTGGAGAGGGTGCGAGTGGTCGCCATGTGAGGTCAGCTCTTTCGCGCGAGGAGTTCGTCGGGCAGGGCGACGGCCGCGATTCGTGGTCGGGCGCGCCGGAGGACGTACGTCGTTTCGCGCTGGCCGAAGGCCGGGGTACGGCTTTAGAGGGCCCGCGCGTTCCTCGCGCGGCAACACACACGGTCGAAGTCGTGGTGCTGACGTGAAGGCCAGAACGGCTGGAGGTCGTAGCGACCTGTCGCGGTGATCTGATGGAAGCCGGCCATGGGCTTATTGAAGCAGAGGTGCGCGGCGGGCAGGAGTCTCCTCTCACTGCTTGGACGCTTCCCTGACGGAAAACGGTCGGTGTCCGCCCCCGGCAGCCCGGCTTTCCGCCCTGGTCACCGGCCTGCCGGGGGTCCGGCTCGACCGGAGGGCTGTCTCGTCATCCGGACAGGGCGTCCCGTGCGGAACCCGCCGGACGCCGGCGGCGCGCGTACGGAGTGAGTCCCGTCCCAGCCCCTCGGCGGCGCCCCAACGCGCAGCGGGGGCGCCCGCCGTGACGGCGGACGCCCCTCGGTGAAACCCCGCGGATCAGACCTGGCCGGCCTTCTCCAGCGCGGCGCAGCAGGTGTCCACCAGCAGGCGGGTCACCACGTACGGGTCGACGTTGGCGTTCGGTCGGCGGTCCTCGATGTAGCCCTTGCCGTCCTTCTCGACCTGCCACGGGATGCGGACGGAGGCACCGCGGTCGGAGACGCCGTAGGAGTACTCGTCCCACGGGGCGGTCTCGTGCAGGCCCGTCAGGCGCTCGTCGATGCCGGCACCGTAGTTCTTGACGTGGTCCAGCGGCTTGGAGCCCTCACCGAGCGACTCGCACGCGGTGATGATCGCCTCGTAGCCCTCGCGCATGGCCCTGGTGGAGAAGTTGGTGTGCGCGCCCGCGCCGTTCCAGTCGCCCTTGACCGGCTTGGGGTCCAGGGTCGCGGAGATGCCGAAGTCCTCGGCGGTGCGGTACAGCAGCCAGCGGGCCACCCACATCTGGTCGGACACCTCCAGCGGGGCGAGCGGACCGACCTGGAACTCCCACTGGCCCGGCATGACCTCGGCGTTGATGCCGGAGATGCCGAGACCCGCCTTCAGGCAGTTGTCCAGGTGGGCCTCGACGACGTCGCGGCCGAAGATCTCGTCGGCGCCGACACCGCAGTAGTAGCCGCCCTGCGGGGCCGGGAAGCCGTTCTCGGGGAAGCCGAGCGGGCGGGAGCCGTCGAAGAAGGTGTACTCCTGCTCGATGCCGAAGATCGGCTCCTGCGCGGCGAACCGCCCGGCGACCTCGGCCAGCGCGGCCCGCGTGTTGGACGGGTGCGGGGTCATGTCCGTGTCCAGGACCTCGCACAGCACCAGGATGTCGTCGCCGCCGCGGATCGGGTCCGGGCAGGTGAAGACCGGCTTGAGCACGCAGTCCGAGGAGTGGCCCTCGGCCTGGTTGGTGGAGGAGCCGTCGAAGCCCCAGACGGGCAGCGCGTCGAGACCGGCGGAGGCACCCGTGATGATCTTCGTCTTGGAGCGGAGCTTGGCCGTCGGCGCGGTGCCGTCGATCCAGATGTACTCGGCCTTGAAGGTCACGGGGGACACATCCTTCGGGGTGGGTCGGCGCACCCGTCTTCGCGGGGGGCGCGGCGCTGCGGCACCGGTGCGCCGCTCGATCTGCCGGGCAGCCTGTCAACGGGCCGTTTCCCGGTCATTGCCCGTATGTGAACCCCGTGTTACCTGGCCGTTCTGTGCCGTGGGTCACATGACAGGTGCCGCCGCGCGGCCCAGGGGGTCCCGGCACCGTGACCGGTGCCGCTGTCCGTGGCCGCGGACAGCGGCACCCTCCGCGACCCCACCGGGGTGGCGGTCCGCCTCCTCACGGAGGTCCTGTCGGGCTGCCGGGCCTCACCCCACCTTCTCGATCACCGCGTGCCGGATGAGGAACTTGCCCGGTTCCCGCACCTGCTCGAAGGCGGCGTTGTTGAGCAGGACACAGCTGCCGGAGACGGACGTCACCTTCACCGTGGTGGACTTGCCGTTGTCCAGGTTGGTGACCTTCAGGCTCGTCCCCGCCGGGAACTGGCCGCTGGACGCGGCCGGGGCGCCGCCCTCGCCGGAGAGCGTCACGGTCGACCCCTTGCAGACCTGCGCGCCGGAGGCCGCCGCGCCGCCGCCGCCGGCTCCCGCGGCACCGGTCTGGGAAGGCTGCGCGCTCTGCTGGGCACCGCCCGCCGGCTGACCGGTGCCTTGCTGTCCGGCGCCCTGCTGTCCGGAGCTTTGCTGTCCGGCGCCCTGCTGTCCGGTCCCCTGCCCGGCGTCGCCGCCCTGCCCCGTCCGGGAGTCCTGAGCCGACTCCCCAACGGTGCAGCCGGCCGCCTTCTGCTGGACCTGGATCTGCGCGATGACCGCCTCACGGTTGGCGATCCGGGCCGCCGACTGCGCGTCCGGGTTCGCCTTCTGCCCCTCGATGAACTTCTGGTTGTTGCCGAGGGCGGTGGCCAGACCCTGGCAGACGGTCGAGTCCGCGGACAGCGTCCTGGCGTTCTGCGGGCTCTGCGCCGCGTTCGAGGTGGCCGCCAGGGCGAAGGCCCCGCCGCCCGCCACCGCCGCGGCGCTGACGAACAGCGCGATCTTCTTCTTCGTGCCGAGAGTTCTCCTGCGCGACATGCGCGCCTCCTGAAGGGGTAGGGGGGCGTACGCCGCTATGTACGAGATACCGAACGGGATTACTCAGTGGCCGCGGCACTCCCGGAAGTAACCTGCACCACAACTGATATGACTGAACGTCAGTTCCTGTCGCGGGAGAGGGCCTCGCGTACGGCGTCCTCGCTGCGGGCCACCAGCGCCGTGCCGTCGTCGGCCGTGATGATCGGCCGCTGGATCAGCGCGGGGTGCTCGGCGAGCGCGGCGATCCACCGGTCCCGGGCGCCCTCGTCCCGCGGCCACTCCCTGAGGCCCAGCTCCTCGGCGACGGCCTCCTGGGTGCGGGTGATGTCCCACGGTCCGAGGTTCAGCCGGCCGAGCACGGCCCTGATCTCGTCCGCGCTCGGCACGTCCTCCAGGTACCGCCGGACGGTGTACTCGGCCCCCTCGGCGTCGAGCAGACTGATCGCGCTACGGCACTTGGAACAGGCGGGATTGATCCAGATCTCCATGCGGGGCACGGTACGCCACACCCCCTCTGTTCGAATTAACGACACCTCGGCAGCCCCGTCCTCCCCGGCCGTGACAGAGCATCAATCCCGGAGCCCACCTGGGGATTCGCCGGTGTCGACGGGCCTGCGATTGTCAGTGGCCGCCGGTAGACTGGAAGCAGTGTTCGAGGGTGGGCGCCGGGCCTGCGGCGTCCGCCCTGACCGCGACAGGAGGATGCCCGTGCCCGCTGCCGCTCTGAAGCCGAAGCCGTTGCCCACCCAGTCCACCGCCCAGCGTTCCGTGCTGTTCGACTCGCCCTACGAACCCGTGGTGAAGCGACCGCTGCCGGCCGGACGGCCGCGGGAGTGGTACGTCTCGCACAACCGGCGTCTGAAGGCCATGCGCCTCGCCATAGCCCTGCTCGACTCCGGGATCCACCTGCCCGACCAGGCCCGGAACGAGACGATCCGCGGCACGGCCGAGCGGATCGGGATGCGGCCCCCGTCCGACACGACCTGCCACATGGTGCGGGCGCTGATGCGCTACTCGCGCTGAGGGAGCCGGGGTGCCGGGTGCCCGGCCGCCCGGTGCGGGGCACCCGGCACCGTCATGCCGTCGGCACTGTCATGCCGTCGGCACTGTCATGCCGTCGGCACCGTCATGCCGTCAGCTCCCGCTCCAGCGGTGTCCGGAAGCGCGGGGTGATCCGGGTCGCCCCCAGCAGACCGCCCAGCCGCCCGGCCTCCGCCGCGACCTCCGTCTCGACCTCGGCCGCGGCCTCCCGGCGGACGCTCTCCGCCGGGATCCGCCAGACGATCTCGCCGTCCGCGCGCTGGGCCCAGCCGCCCACCACCCGGCCGTTCCACCACACCGTCGGACCGATGTTGCCGCTGCGGTCGAAGAGCAGCGGACGCAGCGCCGGGTCCAGGTACCAGTCGCGCCCCTGCCAGGCCATCGCCGTCGGGTCCAGGGCGGGCAGCAGCGCCGCCCAGGGTGCCCCGGGGGCCGCCACCGGGTCCGTGTCCCCCTCGGCGACGTACCCCGTGCCCTCGTCCAGGGCGACCTCCTCGGCGCCGATCGCGGACAGCGCCCGGCGCACCTCCGTCACCCGCCAGCCGGTCCACCACTTCAGGTCCGCCTCGGTCGCGGGGCCGCACGCCCGCAGCCAGCGGCCGAGCAGACCGGCCTGGGCCCCGGCCACGTCCAGCTCGGGGTGGGCCGGCGCCGGTGCCCAGCGGAACTGGCTGGACGTCCAGGAGCCGAGCGGCCGGCCCCGGACCACCTTGCCCTCCACGCCCAGCACCCTCAGCAGGCGGGTCGAGACCGTGTGCACGCCCTCGTAGCTCTTCCCGGCCGCGTATACGAACCGCTCGCGCAGCCGCGGCTCGTCGGCCGCCAGCTCCGCCGCCGTCGCCTGGCCGCGCCGGGCCAGCGCGGCGAGCGTCGCCCGCTCCACCTCGGCCAGCCAGGCCGCGTCCGGGGCTCCCGCCGCCGCCATGTCCTTGACCAGGCTCGCCCGCTCACGGGCGGCCACCGTCAGACCCGTGGAGGCGTGGACGACGGCCGTCAGCTCCGTGGGGAAGACGAACACCGTGTGCCGCATGCCGTGCATCCGCACCAGCGTGCCGTCCTCGTACAGCGCGCGCTCCGTCTCCGGCACCGCCTTCGCCGGGTCGGACAGCCGGGCGGCCACCGCCAGGTGCACCGTCGCCGGGTCGGTGCCGTGCAGGGCCACCAGGGAGGCCGCCACCTCCTCGGGGGTCGCCGCCCGCGCCGCAGCCGCCAGGCGGTGCCGCAGGCCCAGCCGGGCCCGCCGCTCCGCCGCGTCGATGTGCCGCCGTCCGTCCGTCATCCCGGCCTCCCTCGGGTCATGATGCCTCGCCGGTATGGTCGCCGATGCCACTGACAGCCGGCGCCCGCCCCGGGAGCCGCCCGTCCAGCAGTGCCGTCACGAACGCCCGCCGGTCCTCGGCGTGGTCGCGGAACCACAGGCCCAGGAAGTGGTCCGCCGCCGGGAGTTCCAGGCGGGTCGGCCGGCCGCGGACCGACAGCGCCTCCTGGACGGCCTCCGTCACCGCCGGCGGGATGACCGTGTCGTTGCCCGGGACCGCCAGCACCGCCCGGCCCTCGTACGACCGCAGCGCCTCCAGGGCGGGGGAGTGCCGCCAGCTGTCCGGGGTGCGGATCAGCTCGGAGAAGCGGCTGTCGCCGGTGCCGAACGGGACCTCCCACGCCTCGGGCGCGTAGACGGCGGGCGCGCACAGGCCCACCGCCGCCACCCGCGGCCCGTAGTGCCGTACCAGGTCCGCGACCGTCTGGCCGCTCATGCTGAAGCCGACCAGCACCAGCGGGTCGTCCGCTGGGGCGTGGGCGTCGAGCACCGCCACCGCCTGCTCGTAGCGCCGGCGCAGGCTCGACTCCGCGAGGGCGCCGGTGCTGTCGCCGTGTCCGGAGAAGTCGAACGCCAGGGCCCGGCAGCCCCGGGCGGCGAAATCCGTGAGGAACGGAAGGAGCCGTTCCTTGCTGCCGTTGCCCGCGCCGTGCAGCAGCACCGCCGTGGCCCGTCCGGCGGGGCCGGCGCTCGCTCCGCTGAGCCGTTCGCCGTCGTACACGTGCGCGAAACCGGTGAGTTCGTCCATGCGGGACATTGACTCACGGCCGCCCCGCGCGCCGGAAAACGGGATGCACCGGCGGTCACGCCCTCCCTACGCTGAACAAACGGCGGCGAAACAGACACGGCGCCCGCCTCCTCCCTCACCCACTCACCCACGGAGGTCCGTCATGCGTGGCATTCTCGCGACCGGGACCCTCGTCCTGGTGATCCTCGGAACCGGGAACCATCTCTGGTGGCTCGCCGCCGTCGCGCTGCTGTATCTGTACGCGACGCAGGGGCGTGGCTCGCCCGGTACGACCCCGCCCGCCGGCTCCGGCACCCCGTCCGCCGGCCCCGGCGCCCAGCCCGACAGCTACCGGGCCTACCGGGAGCGCCGGGACCGGCAGGCCCGGTGGGAGCGCCGCTACCGCCGTGAGCGGCCCTTCGAGACCCGTCGGCAGCACCGGGAGAAGGCGCGCTGAGGGCACGCCGAGCCGGGCGCCCCCGGCCGTCACAGGCCGGGGGCGCCCCACACCGGGAACCAGCGGCCCAGGTCCGGCTCGATCCGCAGGTCGCCCTCGAGCGCCGACTTCAGCTGCAGCTCCAGCGCGGTGTCCCGCCGCTCGGCGGCACCGGGCAGCGGGGCGAACGGATAGAACGTGCCGCGCTTGTAGAGGTACACGAGCGCAAGGCTCCGGCCGGTGTCGTCCGTGAAGGAGGTCAGCGAGCACAGCAGTTGCGGTCCGAACCCGGCCAGTTCCAGTGAGCTGTTGACCGCGTGCAGGTCGTTGACCAGCTCGGGCAGTTGGCCGGGGGAGCGCCGGGACACCAGCCAGGAGTAGCCGTAGCCGTCCCGGCGCAGCTCCACCGGCGGGCCGGTGCGGTCGGTGTCCGCGTCCAGCAGCGCCTGCATCTCACGGTGGATCTGCTCGAAGGCCGCCCCCTCCACCGTGGCGAAGCACACCGCGCCGCCGCCGGTCGGGGTGAAGCCGGCCGCCGCCTCCAGTGTCACCGCCGCCGACGGCAGCGCGAACAGCCGGTCCAGATCGGGCGCGACCGGCTTGGTACGGCCCAGCAGGATGTCCAGCAGCCCCACCGTTTCAGCCCGCCTTCCCGGGGGTGGCGGCCTCGCCCAGCTCCGCCGAGATCCGGCCCAGCTGCTCCAGCCGCTGCTCCAGGCTCGGGTGGGTGGAGAAGAACCGCTCGATGCCGGGCTCCCGGCCGGTCGCCGGGGTGAAGTAGAACGCGTTGAACGCCTGCGCCGTACGCAGGTCCTTGGTCGGGATCCGGGCGATCTCACCGGAGACCTTGGTGAGCGCCGCCGCCAGCGCCGAGGGCCGGCCGGTCAGGTGCGCCGCCGCCCGGTCGGCCGCCAGCTCCCGGTACCGGGACAGCGCCCGGATCAGCAGGAAGCTGATCGCGTACACGGCCGCCGAGACGCCCAGCACGACAGCGAAGACGGCGGCGGTGTTCTGGTCCCTGCGGCCCCCGCCGAGGATCTGCGAGTAGAAGGCGAACCGCACGACCAGTCCGGCGATCACCCCGAGGAAGGAGGCGATCGTGATCACGGCGACGTCCTTGTGCGCCACGTGCGACAGCTCGTGCGCGAGCACGCCCTCCAGTTCGGCCGGCTCCAGCCGGCGCAGCAGCCCCGTGGTCACACAGACCACGGCGTGGTCGGGACTGCGGCCGGTCGCGAACGCGTTCGGCATGTCCATCCGGGACACGGCGACCACCGGCTTGGGCATGTCGGCGATCGCGCACAGCCGGTCGACGACCGCGTGCAGCTCGGGGTACTCCTCGCGCTCCACCACCTGGCCGTGCATGGCGAACATGGCGATCTTGTCGGAGAACCAGAACTGCGCCACGAACATCGCCCCGATCAGGACGACGACCAGCAACCAGGACTTCAGCAGCACGATCAGCGCGGCGACGAAGCCCACGTACAGCAGCCCGAGCAGGAACAGCGTCAGACCCATGCGCACGGTCAGCCGCCGATCGCTCCGGAACCGGCTCTGCATCTTGCATCACCCCGCAGTCAGGCACTCGTCCCGCTGTCCAGTGTGCACCTGCCGATCGCCATGAAGTGGTTGCGAACGGTCCTAGGAGCGGCAAAAGGATCCCGGATGCCGCCGACGGCCCGACGGGCACCACTGACGCGACGCCGCCGCTCCGCCGCCGCACCGCCGGCCGGCCGCTGTCGATCAGCCCAGCGGGGCGCGGCCCGGGCCGAGCAGTTCCGCGACCGCCGGGTCCGGCCCGCTGAGCACCCCCCGCGGCAGCGCGCCGCGCACCACCGGTACCGCCCGCTTGCGCAGCCGTTCGTCGGGATCGCCGAGCAGTGCCACGGCCGCCCGCAGCCGTACGGCCTCCCCGTGCGCGTCCAGCAGCCGCCACGCCGACAGCCGCTCCCACCGGGGCCGTGCCGGGTCCAGCCGCCGCAGGAGCCACTGCGCCGGCAGCGCGCCGGCCGACGGCAGCAGGGCGAGCGTGGCCTCGCGGACCACACCGGGCGCCGGGTCGTCCAGCAGCCGCCGCATCCGGGGGACGTCCCCGACGTCCAGGGTCCGCAGCCCGGCCACCGCCCGCGCCCGCACCCCGGGCGCCGGATGGTCCAGCAACGGCCACAGCAGGGCGGCGTCCGCACGCCGACCGCACTCCGCGAGCCCGATCGCGGCACCGGGCGGCAGCGCCGGGTCCGCAGGGTCGGCGCAGCGCGCCCGGTACCAGGGCAGCGGATCGGTCCCGTGCTGCCGCAGGACGTACCGGGCGCAGGCCCGCACCAGCGCCGAACGGTCGGCGAGGAAAGCCACGGCCCGGTCCGGCCGGCCCAGCCGCCGCAGCGCGGTCACGCCCGCCGACCGGGCATGCGGGCCACGGGCGCCGAGCAGGGCGTCCAGCACCCCCGGCGCGTCGTCCTCGCGCACGGCGGCGAGCGCGGCGTCCGCGCACTGCGCCCGTACGACGGTGTCGTCGTCCCGGGCGGCGGCGCGGGCCAGTTCGACGGCGGAGAGCAGGCCCCGCTCGAGGGCCACGCCGTACCCGAGCCGGCGCACCGCACGGTCACCGGAGGCGAGCAGCGGGGTCAGCCGCTCCCGGGGCGCCCGGCGCAGTACGTCGCCGAGCAGGCCGAGGGCGAAGTCGCCGCGTCGGCGGTCGCCGAGGCGCCGGATCAGCGCGGCGAGCCGCGTGGCCGTCTCCGCGTCCAGCGCCTCGGTGAGCCGCTCCCGGGCCCGCGTCCGCACCGGCTCCGCCCAGTCGGCGCACCGCACGGCCACCAGGGCGAGCAGCTCCGGCCGGCCGGCCACCCGGCCCAGCGCCCGGTGCCGGATCCTGCCGTCGCGGTGGCACAGGGCGAGGGCGAGCCGGCCGTCGGTGAGCGGGCCGTCGGCAGCCAGGGCGGCGAGCAGCGCGTGACCGCCGTCCGTACGCGCCCAGTTGCACTGCTGCGCCCGCGCGCCCTCGTCCAGCTCCAGCCAGGCCGCCGGGTCGCCGGTGTCGAGCACCTCCCGCAGTGCCGCGCCCTCGGCCAGACGCCGCGCCGCCGCGCTCCCCTGACGCATGTGTCTCCCGCTTGTGCGATGTACGGCCCTGCGAAGGACCGCGGTGAACGTCGGGCGACCGCTCTGGTGACTGGTGAGGCGACCGCTCCGGCAACTAGTAAGGGGAACGCATCTGGGCGTACCCCAGCAGGACGATCACGGCGGCCACGCAGCCGAGGACCACGGCCGTCGACACCCACGACGACCGGCGCGGCGCGGTGCGGTCCGGGTCGGCGCGGAAGGGCGCCGGGTCCGGCGGGTTCTCCTTCCAGCGGGCGGCGAGCATCCGGGCCCGGGCGGAGGGCTCCTTGTGCTCGGCCGAATTCGCCCAGGTGTGATCGAACTCGCGCTCCCAGTCGTCCTGTTGCGACATCCCCGTTCAACCTCTCTCGTCCGACACGCTCCGGGAGGGATGATCCCCCGACAATAGGAAGTCTGGGAAGCGGGAAAGGTTGCACAGGGGGCGGAGCCGGTCAGGCGGAACGGCGGAATCGGCTGCGGTACTCCGTGGGCGTGGTGCCGAGCTTGCGGCGGAACGCCCGGATGAGGGTGTCGGAGGTGCCGAAGCCGCACGCGGACGCGACCCGTTCCAGGGTGTCGTCCGAGGTCTCCAGCCGGTTCCGGGCCACCTCGACGCGGGCCGCCTCGATGTAGGCGGCCGGGGTCATCCCGAGTTCCGTCTTGAAGATCCGGGTGAGCTGGCGCTCGCTGACGTGGGCGTGCTCGGCCAGGTCGGCGACGGTCAGCGGACCGGCGATGCGTTCGGTGACGAAGTGGCGCAGCCCGGCCATGCGCCGGGTGGTGGAGACGGGCTCGACGGGCACGCTGAACTGGCTCTGTCCGCTTGGCCGCTTCAGGTACATGACGAGCTGACGGGCGACCCGCAGCGCGACGGCCTCCCCGAAGTCCTCGGCGACGAGCGCGAGGGACAGATCCAGGCAGGCGGTGATGCCCGCGCCGGTCCACACCCCGCCGTCGCGGATGAAGATCGGATCGGCGTCCACCTCGACCGAGGGATGGTCGGCGGCGAGCTGCTGCGCGGTCGACCAGTGGGTGGTGGCACGCCTGCCGTCCAGCAGACCGGCGGCGGCGAGCAGGTGGGCGCCCACGCAGACGGAGGCGACGCGCCGGGCCCGGGCGGCGAGGGTCCGCACCCAGCCGACGACGGCCGGATCGGTCAGGGCGTGCACCCGGCGCTGCTCGTCGACCTCGACCGAGCCGGGCACGAGCAGGGTGTCGATCGCCCTCCGGGACGCCTGGGCGAAGGTGACGTCCGGCAGCACGCGGACGCCGGCGGCGGTGGTGACGGGGTCCATGGTCCCGGCGGCCAGGACCACCTCGTACCCGGTGTCGTCGTCGGTCTCCCGCCGCAGCAGGGCGAACACCTCCGGCGGCCCGGTGACGTCCAGCAGGTCGACCCCGTCGAACAGCATGACGACGATGAACCGCCGCACCCCGCTCACACCCTCTCCCCTCGGCCGCCGACCTGGAGCAGGCCCCCCGCCCATGTCCGGATCTGCAAGTTACACGACGTCACCGCCACCGGGTGGCCCGTTCCCGTCTGCGCTGGGCAACAGGCGTGCTCCCTCACGTTGGCTAAGATCTCAACCCAGTCAACGCGGCCATTCTCGGGGAGAGTTGGGGGAACTGTGGAGACGGCTCGGGTCTTCTTCGGTCTCGCGGCACCAGTGGTGGTGTCCTGGGAGCGAAAGTGGTTCACAACCCGTCCTGGATGGGCGATCCTCTTCACTGGCGCGTATGGCAGTTACGCCATAGGGCCGTACTTCGATGATCGCAAGGCGGAGGCGGCCCTCGGTGTCGCTCTCCTGTTATCTTTCGGCGCGACCTTGATGCTTCGGTCTCACCTCACGCCATCATTGGGCTTCTCGATCACGAGCCCACTTACCGCAGGGGCTGTTAACGCCACTAAGCGAGTAGGAGCCTCTGTGGTGGGACTTGCTGCACTCGCAGGAGTGTGGATCGGATGGGCAGCGGTTTCCAAGCTTGTTAGGGAGCTGCTGCTAAGTGACAAGCTGACCGTGATGTCTTCTGCCTTGCTCATCGCGGTTTTCGGCGGCGGGGCCTTCGTTAAATTGACTACTGATCCTGTGGTGGATGAGATCTATAACCTCCCCAACGGCACGAACCGGGACTCTGCCCTAGCCCTGATTCGCAGTGGTGGGCGGAGCATCGGTCTCATCGAACGCGGGCTGTTGTTCGCCTTCCTCGCTGCCGGTAAGCCGGAAGCTGCTGCGCTCGTGTTGGCAGCCAAGGCACTGGCTCGGGCTCCAGTCGATCACGTCAACCACGCATCCAAGTACTTCCTCATCGGTACGCTGGCAAGCGTCAGCGCCTCAATGGCCATGAGCATGGCTGCTCGTACTGCGGTTGGGCTGCCTGTCTTCTAGGAGGTCCTTTGGAACTCAGGCAGCACCCATTCATCCGTGAGTTGCTCTCCCTGAACCTGCCTTCGACCGACTACGTTGTGGCCGGCAGCGGACCGCTGCTCGCGCATGGCCTCAGGCAAGGCGTAAGTGACCTCGACGTCGTAGCCAGAGGCGGTGCTTGGAAGATCGCATCGAGCCTAGCTGAGGCTGTGTCTGCCCCTTCGGGTCACGGCTTGATGGTGGTGCTGTTCGAGGGGCACATTGAGATCTTCGATCGATGGCTTCCTGGCACGCAGGATTCTGATGGCCTGATCGATTCGGCGGAGTTGATTCAGGGCATCCCTTTCTGCCCCCTCTCTGAGGTCCTGGCTTGGAAGATGAGGTCCAATCGACATAAGGATCAACAGGATATTGAGCTAATTAGGGGATATATCGGTGCGGTTTAGTCGGTCGGCGTAGCGGCTTTGGGCTGGACCTGCCCGTTAAGGCGGTGTCCTACGTGGTGAGGCGGACGAGTCGTCTGTAGCAGCAGAGGGCGGCGGCGAGGCCGAGAAAGGCCAGGTAGTTGCGGGGATCGTGCTCGTAGCGAGGGCTCGGACGTCGGTAGCCGGACAGCCAGGACATCGTCCGCTCGATGACCCAGCGGCGGCGTTCGCCCCTTTTTTAGGCGGCAGAGCCCGCCAGGCGCAGCCGCTGACCAGCACGTAGATGATCGCCGCGAGCAGCGTCTCATCGGGCGTGTCCTGCGTTCCGCCGCACTGCGGCCGCACCTTCGGCGGTGGGATCAGCGGCTTCGCGATCTCCCGCAGCCCGTCCGGAACAATCCAACTCCACGTACCCCGCCCCCTACACGGCTCAGCGAGCCCTCACTGCGTAGGACACCGTCTAAGCGGCGGCCGGGTCGGAAACAGGCCGTCGGCCGTGCCCTTCCCGAGAAGGAAGAACACGGCCGACGGCCCACAGACGGCCCAGGGGAGCGGTTACCCGCTGTGACCTGGGGTGATATCACACGTCGAAGTACAGCTCGAACTCGTGCGGGTGCGGGCGGAGCTGGAGGGGGGCGATTTCCTGGGTGCGCTTGAGGTCGATCCACGTCTCGATCAGGTCGGACGTGAAGACGTCACCCTGGAGGAGGAACTCGTGGTCGGCCTCGAGGGCGTCGAGGACGGCGTTCAGCGAGGTCGGGACCTGGGCGACGTTCGCGTGCTCCTCGGGAGCCAGCTCGTACAGGTCCTTGTCGATGGGCTCGGCCGGCTCGATCTTGTTCTTGATGCCGTCCAGGCCCGCGAGGAGCAGGGCGGAGAAGGCCAGGTACGGGTTGCCGGAGGAGTCCGGGGCACGGAACTCGACGCGCTTGGCCTTCGGGTTCGAGCCGGTGATCGGGATACGCATCGCGGCCGAGCGGTTGCGCTGCGAGTACACCAGGTTGATCGGCGCCTCGAAGCCCGGCACCAGACGGTGGTAGGAGTTCACCGTCGGGTTGGTGAAGGCCAGCAGCGACGGGGCGTGCTTGAGGATGCCGCCGATGTAGTAGCGGGCGGTGTCCGACAGGCCCGCGTAACCGGCCTCGTCGTAGAACAGCGGGTCGCCGTTGGTCCACAGCGACTGGTGCACGTGCATGCCCGAGCCGTTGTCGCCGAAGATCGGCTTCGGCATGAAGGTCGCGGTCTTGCCGTTGCGCCAGGCGACGTTCTTCACGATGTACTTGAAGAGCTGCAGGTCGTCGGCGGCGGCGAGCAGGGTGTTGAACTTGTAGTTGATCTCCGCCTGGCCGGCGGTGCCCACCTCGTGGTGCTGGCGCTCGACCTTCAGGCCCTGCTTGTCCAGCTCCAGGGAGATCTCGGCGCGCAGGTCGGCGAAGTGGTCGACCGGCGGGACCGGGAAGTAGCCGCCCTTGTAGCGGACCTTGTACCCACGGTTGTTCTCCACGGCGCCGGTGTTCCAGGCGCCGGCCTCGGAGTCGATGTGGTAGAAGGACTCGTTCGCCGAGGTGGCGAAACGGACGCTGTCGAAGACGTAGAACTCGGCCTCGGGGCCGAAGTAGGCCGTGTCGGCGATACCCGTCGACGCCAGGTACGCCTCCGCCTTCTTCGCCACGTTGCGCGGGTCACGGGAGTACTGCTCGCCCGTGATCGGGTCGTGGATGAAGAAGTTGATGTTGAGGGTCTTGTCCCGGCGGAACGGGTCCACACGCGCGGTGGACAGGTCGGCACGCAGAGCCATGTCGGACTCGTGGATGGCCTGGAAACCACGGATCGACGATCCGTCGAAGGCCAGCTCCTCGTCCGGGTCGAACGCCTCAACGGGCACCGTGAAGTGCTGCATGACGCCCGGCAGGTCGCAGAAACGGACGTCGACGAACTTGACGTCCTCGTCCGCGATGAACTTCTTGGCCTCGTCGGCGTTCTGGAACATCCAGCTCCTCCTACTCCCGACCGTCGACGCCGGGGTGGTAGATCGTTCGTGCGGCCAGTGCGGTGGCACACGCTGGTCTCGACCCTAGGGACGGGTGATTTCTCGGGCGTGACCCGTTTGTTTCGCAGAAGTTAACCGGCCACCTGTCCACCGTAGCCCCGACACACCCCTGCGCGTAGTGCCCGAAACCGGGCGCAGTACCGTGGACGGGTGGACAACAGGCAGGCAATCGGATCGTGGCTCTCCGGGCCGCGCGCGGCCATGGAAGAGGCGGGCGCCGACTTCGGATACCGGGGCGAGCGGCTCGGCCTCCCCGAGGAGGGGCCGAACTCGATCGCACGCCCCGGACGGCGGATCGGCGCACTCGCCGTCGACTGGGGGCTCTGCCTCTTGATCGCATACGGTCTCATCGCGGACAGCTACCACGACGCGGCGCAGATCTGGGCACCGCTCGTCCTGTTCGTCCTGCTGGTCCTCACCCTGGGCACGGTGGGCTCCACCCCGGGCAAGCGCCTCTTCGGGCTGCGGGTGGTCGCGCTGGAGACCGGCCGCGTCAGCCCGCCGCGCGCCGTGCTGCGCACGGTCCTGTTCTTCCTCGCCCTTCCGCCCCTGATCTGGGACCGTGACGGCCGCGGCCTGCACGACCGGGTCGCGAAGACGGTCGAAGTCCGCATCTGACGGTCCCCCGTACGGCACACAAGGCCACCCGCCGTACGGCACACAAGGCCACCCGCCGTACGGCACACAAGGCCACCCGCACCGCCCGGTACGGGTGGCCTGTGACATGTCCGGCCGCGCCGCCTCGGCGGCGGCGCGTGCGTGGGTGCGTGACGTCCTCAGCGCGGGTGCGGGCGCGCCGTCCCCGGTGTCGGCCCGCTCATCTCGCCCTCAGCGCCGGCACAGGACCGTCGCCAGGACCTCCCGCAGCTCGGCCTCCGGATCCGCCGCCGCGGCCGTGGAGCGCCAGGCGACGAATCCGTCCGGGCGCACCAGCACCGCTCCGTCGGCCGTCGTGCCGTGGAGCGCCGCCCAGTCGCCGCCGCCCGTGGGCCCGTCCCCGTCGTAGGCGAGGTCGGCGTCCGCCCCCGCACCGATCCGGTACGCCTCCAGCCGTACTCCGTCCGTGCCGGCGATGTGCCGGGCGGCGGCGTGCCAGGCCCGGCCCGCGACCGACCCCGCGTCACTGAGCAGCACCAGTGACTGCTCGTAGAGGTCGATCGTGGACAGCCGTTCGTCCGCCCGGCGCAGCCACAGGTGCGGGGCCCGGCTGCCCGGATCCCCGGTGAGCCGTACTCCGTCCGGTACGACCGGCTGGGCCGGGTCGGCACCCAGGACGGCGCCCTCCAGATAGCGGTAGCACAGCACGACGGGGAGGATGCCGCTGCGCGGCCCGGCGCCGACGCCCGGAGTGGGGGCGAAGCCGGGGTGGCTGTGCTCCACGGAGCGGGCCGAGGCGCGGGCGCTGGTGGCCAGCGCGACCGGCCGGCGCTCGGTGTCGTAGGTCTCCAGCAGGCCGGGGCCGGCCCAGCCGTCGAGGACGGCGGCCAGCTTCCAGGCCAGGTTGTGGGCGTCCTGGATGCCGGTGTTCGAGCCGAAGGCGCCGGTCGGGGACATCTCGTGCGCGGAGTCGCCGGCGAGCAGGACCCGGCCGGCCGTGTACCGCTCGGCGACGCGCTCCGCGGCACGCCACGACGCCTTGCCGGTGACCTCGATGTCCAGGTCGGGGACACCGACCGCCAGCCGGATGTGCCGCTGGAGCCGTTCCTCGGTGAACTCCTCCAGCGTCTCGCCGTGTTCCGGGTGCCAGGGGGCGTGGAAGACCCAGTGCTCCTTGTTGTCGACGGGCAGCAGCGCACCGTCGGCCTCGGGGCTGGTGAGGTAGCAGCAGATGAAGCGCCGGTCGCCCACGGTCTCGGCGAGCAGCTTGGAGCGGAAGGTGATGCTCACGTTCGCGAAGAGGTCGCCGGGGCCGCTCTGCCCGATGCCGAGCCGGTTGCGGACGGGGCTGCGCGGGCCGTCGCAGGCGACCAGGTAGTCCGCCCGGACGGTGTACAGCTCGTCGCTGTCACGGTCGCGGACGAACGCCGTCACTCCTTCGGGGTCCTGCGAGAAGGACTCCATCTCGTGGAAGTAACGCAGGTCGCCGCCGAGCGCGCGGGCCCCGTTCAGCAGTACCGGCTCAAGGTCGTTCTGGCTGCACAGACACCACGCCGTGGGGCTGAACTTCGCCAGTCCGCCGCCCGGGTCGATGTGCCTGAACAGCCATTCTCCGGCGTCACCGGCCAGCGTGGGGGTCTGCAGGATGCCGTGGTTGTCGGCGAGGAGCGAGGCCGCCGCCTTGATGTCCGGCTCGATGCCGGCCACCCGGAACAACTCCATCGTCCGCAGGTTGTTGCCGCGGCCACGCGGGTGGATCGAGGTCCCGGAATGCCGCTCGACGAGCATGTGCGGTACGCCGAGACGGCCCAGGAACAGGGAGAGGGACAGGCCCACCAGAGAACCGCCCACGACGAGGACGGGCACCTGGTGATCGGCTTTCTGCTGCATCAAGGCTCCAGGGGCAGGGGTCGGGATGTGGGGCGCATTGGTGTTTCTGTGCCCTCTGGGAGAGCTTTCGCGTGCGCAATCACCCGCGTGGTTCACGCGAGTCGCGCGCACCGGGGGAAGGGGCACAGGATCAAGAAGCGCTGACGTCGCGTCATTCGGCCGCCGGCGTTCGCCTCTGCCACCGTGAAGGAGATGTGCGCAGCATGACCACCATGTCGGAAAAGCTTTCGGACCAGTTGACGCGCCAGTCGAAACGGGTCTCCCAGTCCGTGTTCGACGGCTCCCGCCTCCGGGTCGTCCTCCTCGTGGACGTCTACGACGGCGCCCAGCAGCAGTTCCTGGAGGCGTACGAGCAGCTGTGCAACCAGGTGGCTCAGGTGCCCGGCCACGTCAGCGACCAGCTGTGCCAGTCGATCGAGAACCCCTCCCAGTGGCTCATCACGAGCGAGTGGGAGAGCGCCCCGCCGTTCCTCACCTGGGTGAACAGCGAGGAGCACGTGCGGATGGTGGAACCGCTGCACTCCTGCGTCCGGGACACCCGGTCGCTGCGCTTCCACATCGTCCGCGAGACCGGCGGCGAGGAGGCCGCCGCCTCGTCGCGCCGCCGGCTCCAGACGTCCCCGCGGATCGGCGACGGCGTGATCCGGCACGCGCTGACCTTCACGGTCAAGCCGGGCAGCGAGCGGGAGGTGGCGCGGATTCTCGCGGACTACTCCTCCCCCCAGGCGAAGGTCGACGAGACCACCCGGCTGTGCCGTACCTCGCTGTTCATGCACGGCAACCGGGTCGTGCGGGCCATCGAGGTGCGCGGCGACCTGCTCGCGGCGCTGCGGCACGTCGCCCGGCAGCCCGAGGTGCGGGCCGTCGAGGAGGCCATCAACCCCTACCTGGAGCAGGAGCGGGACCTCAACGACCAGGAGTCCGCACGGGTGTTCTTCACCCGGGCGGCGCTGCCCGCCGTGCACCACGTCACCGCCGACGAACTCACCGGGGGCGAGCGGCAGGCCCTGTACTACCCGGCCCGGCCCGACTGCGGCATGCGGCTGGCGGAGCTGCTCGCCCAGCAGGACGAGGCCGCGGCGGACGACCCGGACAGCCCGGTCCTGCGCAGCACGATCTTCCACCGTGACGACGTCGTCGTGCGGCTGGTCGACGTACGCCCCGGCGCGGGCGGCCACGCCGTCCTGCCGGAGCCCGTACGCCAGGCCGAGCTCAGCGCCCTGCTGGACGGGGAGCCCGTCGGCATGGACCTCGTCACCGACCGCCGCTCGCCCGACGCCTGACCCCGGCCGGCCCAGACACCAACGGAGGAACGCCGTGATCCAACCCCTTCCGAAGATCGTGGACCTCAGCGAGGTCGAGCCCAACACCCGGCGCGGCGGCGATCTGCGCGCCATGCTCACCCCGGCGACGGTGGGCTCCACCAGTGGCTTCATGGGCGTGGCCATCGTGCGGCCAGGCGACCGCATCGCTGAGCACTACCACCCGTACTCCGAGGAGTTCGTCTACGTCGTCTGCGGCCAGCTGGAGGTGGACCTGGACGGTGAGCCGCACCCGCTGCGGCCCGAGCAGGGGCTGATGATCCCCATGAACATGCGGCACCGCTTCCGCAACACCGGCAACGTGGAGGCGCGGATCGTTTTCCACCTGGGTCCGCTGGCCCCGCGGCCGGCCCTCGGCCACGTCGACACGGAGGAGACGGGCTGCGCGGCCGTCGCCGCGGAGCCGACCGAGCGGGAACAGGTCGGCTCATGAGCCGGCGCGTGGCGGTCACCGGTATAGGTGTCGTCGCCCCGGGCGGGATCGGCGTACCGGCGTTCTGGGACCTGCTCGCCGAAGGCCGTACCGCGACGCGGGGCATCACGTTCTTCGACCCGGCCGGCCTGAGGTCCCGGATCGCCGCCGAGTGCGACTTCGACCCCGCCGCGCACGGCCTGGACGCCGAGCAGGTCCAGCGGGCGGACCGGTACATACAGTTCGCGCTGGTCGCCGGTGAGGAGGCGGTCCGGGACTCCGGTCTCGACCTCGCCGGCGAGGACCCCTGGCGGGTCGGTGTCTCCCTGGGCACCGCCGTCGGCGGCACCACCCGTCTGGAGCACGACTACGTGCTGGTCTCCCACCGCGGGCAGCGGTGGGACGTCGATCACGCCGAGGCGGAGCCGCAGCTGCACCGGGCGTTCTCGCCGAGCACCGTGGCCTCCGCCGTGGCGGAACGTTTCGGCGCACAGGGTCCGGTACAGACCGTCTCCACCGGCTGCACCTCCGGACTGGACGCCGTCGGGTACGCCTTCCACACCGTCCAGGAAGGCCGGGCGGACATATGCATCGCGGGTGCCTCGGACTCCCCGATATCCCCGATCACCATGGCCTGCTTCGACGCGATCAAGGCCACGTCGCCGAACAACGACGACCCCGCGCACGCCTCCCGGCCCTTCGACAACAACCGTGACGGCTTCGTCATGGGCGAGGGCGGCGCGGTGCTCGTCCTGGAGGAACTGGAGCACGCCCGGGCCCGCGGTGCCCACGTGTACTGCGAGTTCGGCGGCTACGCCACCTTCGGCAACGCCTACCACATGACCGGCCTGACCAAGGAGGGCCTGGAGATGGCGCGGGCCGTCGAGACCGCCCTCGACCAGGCGCGGCTCGACCCGACGGCGATCGACTACGTCAACGCGCACGGCTCCGGCACCCGGCAGAACGACCGCCACGAGACGGCGGCCGTGAAGCGGGCGCTCGGCCACCACGCGTACGACACCCCGATGAGCTCCATCAAGTCCATGGTGGGGCACTCCCTCGGGGCGATCGGCGCCATCGAACTGGTCGCCTGTGTGCTGGCCCTCGCCAAGCAGGTCGTACCGCCGACCGCGAACTACGAGATCCCCGACCCCGAGTGCGATCTGGACTACGTCCCGCGCGTGGCCCGCGAACGCAAGCTGGCCAGCGTGCTGTCCGTGGGCAGCGGGTTCGGCGGCTTCCAGTCCGCGGTGATCCTGACCCGGCCGAGGGAGTGAGGACACGATGAGCGAACCGAAGGACCGGCAGGCGGCCGTCACCGGCATCGGGGTGGTCGCGCCCAACGGCACCAGCACCGACACCTTCTGGAAGGCGACCCAGGAGGGCCTCAGCGTCCTCGACCGGGTCACCCGCGAGGGCTGCGAACACCTTCCCCTCAAGGTGGCCGGTGAGGTCCGCGCCTTCGACCCGGCCGCGACGATCGAGGAGCGCTTCCTCGTCCAGACCGACCGGTTCACGCACTACGCCATGGCCGCGGCCGACTTCGCGCTGGAGGACGCCCGGCTCGGGCAGGGCAGCATCCCCGACGCGCCGTACTCCATCGGCGTGGTCACCGCCGCCGGCTCCGGCGGCGGCGAGTTCGGCCAGCGCGAGCTGCAGCAGCTGTGGGGCAAGGGCAGCCGGTTCGTCGGGCCGTACCAGTCCATCGCCTGGTTCTACGCCGCGAGCACCGGCCAGGTGTCCATCCGCCGTGGCTTCAAGGGCCCCTGCTCGGTCGTGGCCTCCGACGAGGCCGGCGGCCTGGACGCCCTCGCCCACGCGGCACGGGCGGTACGGCGCGGCACCGACGTGATCGTGGCCGGCTCCACCGAGGCGCCGCTCGCGCCGTACTCGATGGTCTGCCAGCTCGGCTACGAGGAGCTGAGCCGCGAGGAGGACCCGTCCCGGGCCTACCGCCCGTTCACGGAAGGTGCCTGCGGGTTCGTGCCGTCCGAGGGCGGCGCGATGCTCGTCGTGGAGGCGGCCGGCGCCGCCCGGGAGCGCGGCGCCGACATCCGGGCCGTCGTGGCCGGGCACGGCGCCACCTTCACCGGCGCCTCCCGCTGGGCGGACTCCCGGGCGGGCCTCGCCCACGCCATCGGGCAGGCCCTGCGGGAGGCCGACTGCGCCCCCGAGGAGATCGACGTCGTCTTCGCCGACGCCCTCGGAGTGCCGGAGGCGGACCGCGCCGAGGCCCTGGCGCTCGCCGACGCCCTCGGCGAGCACGGCACCCGGGTCCCGGTCACCGCCCCGAAGACCGGCATCGGCCGCGGCTACTGCGCGGCCCCCGTGCTGGACACCGCGGCCGCCGTGCTGGCGATGGAGCACGGCCTGATCCCGCCGACGCCGAACGTCTTCGACGTCTGCCACGAACTCGACCTCGTGACGGGCCGCGCCCGCGTCGCCGAACTGCGGACGGCACTGGTCCTCAGCCGCGGACTCATGGGGTCGAACTCGGCGCTGGTGCTGCGACGCGGCACCGCGCAGTGAGCACAGCAAAGGAGGAAAGCACATGCCGCAGATCACCGTGGAAGAGCTCGCCGCACTGATGAAGAAGGCTGCCGGGGTCACCGTCAGCCCACAGCAGCTCATGGACAAGCCGGAGACCGGCTTCGACGTCCTCGGCGTCGACTCGCTGGGCCTGCTCGGCATCGTCGGCGAGCTGGAGAACACGCACGGCACCCCGATGCCGGTCGACGCGGAGCGCTGCAAGACGCCGCAGCAGTTCCTGAACCTCGTCAACACCACCCTGATGGCAGGAGCCTGAGATGGCAGGACACACCCAGAACGAGATCACCATCGCCGCCCCGCTGGACCTGGTCTGGGACATGACCAACGACCTGGAGCGCTGGCCGCAGCTGTTCAGCGAGTACGCCTCGGTGGAGGTCCTCAAGCGGGAGGGCGAGAAGACGACGTTCCGGCTGACCATGCACCCGGACGAGAACGGCACCGTCTGGAGCTGGGTCTCCGAGCGTGAGCCGCACCGCGAGTCCCTCACCGTCAAGGCGCGCCGGGTGGAGACCGGCCCCTTCGCCCACATGGACATCCACTGGCGCTACGAGGAGGTCCCCGCCGGCACCCGGATGGTCTGGACCCAGGACTTCGCGATGAAGCCGGACGCCCCGGTCGACGACGACTGGATGACCGACAACATCAACAAGAACTCCAAGGTCCAGATGGCCCTGATCCGGGACAAGATCGAGAAGGCGGCAGCCGGCCACCGGCCCGCCCCGGCCCTGGCCGACTGAGCCGGACGACAGGAGACGACCGTGCACCAGGCCCTGATCGTCGCCCGCATGGCCCCGGGCTCCGCCACGGACATCGCCAAGGTGTTCGCGGAGTCCGACCGGGGAGAGCTGCCGCACCTCATCGGGGTCGTCCGGCGCAGCCTCTTCCAGTTCGGCGATGTGTACATGCACCTCATCGAGTCCGAGCGCGAGCCCGGGCCGGCCATCGCCAAGGTCACCTCGCACCCTGAGTTCAGGGACGTCAGCGAGCGGCTGTCGGCGTACGTCAGCGCGTACGACCCGGAGACCTGGCGGTCCCCGAAGGACGCCATGGCACAGCGCTTCTACCTGTGGGAGCGCGACGCCGTCGGCTGATCCCCCGTCCGGACCACCGGTGCCGGGCCCGCGTCGGACGCGGACCCGGCACCGGTGTGCTGCGAGGGGGCTGCGCTCACCCGGAGACCTTGCAGTCGAACGCGTGCAGGTAGGGGTTGACCGGCCGGACGTCGCCGACCTCCAGGCCCGCCGCGCCGAGCCGGCCGACCATGCTGTCGGTGGTGTGCTTGGCCCCGCCGACGTTCATGAGCAGCAGCAGGTCCATGGCGGTGCTGAACCGCATCGACGGGGTGTCGTCGACGAGGTTCTCGATCACCACGACCCGGGCGCCGGGGCCGCCCGCCTCGACCACGTTGCGCAGCAGCCGGGCGGTGGACTCGTCGTCCCACTCCAGGATGTTCTTGATGATGTAGACGTCGGCCTCGACCGGCACGGCCTCGCGGATGTCGCCGGGCACGATGTACGCCCGGTCGGCCAGGTCCCCGCCCTCGCGCAGCCGCGGCAGGGCGTTGTCCACCACCCGGGGCAGGTCCAGCAGATAGCCCCGCATCGCCGGGTACTTGTCCAGCAGGCAGGCCACCACGTGCCCCTGGCCGCCGCCGAGGTCCGCGACCGACGTGCTGGCGGACAGGTCCAGCAGCGCGGCGACATCGCGCGCCGACTGCTCGCTGGACGTCGTCATCGCCCGGTTGAAGACGTCGGCCGACTCCGGGGCGTCCTCGTTCAGGTAGGCGAAGAACTCCTTGCCGTACAGGCCCTCGACGACGTTGCGGCCGGTGCGCACCGCCTGGTCCAGCCGCGGCCAGGCGTCCCAGGTCCAGGGCTCGGTGCACCACAGCGAGATGTCGCGCAGGCTGTTCGGGTCGTCCTCGCGCAGCAGCCGGGACATCTCCGTGTGGGCGAACGTCCCGTCGGGCCGCTCGGCGAAGACGCCGTAGCAGGACAGGGTGCGCAGCAGCCGGCGCAGCGGCTTCGGCTCCGCGCGCACCGCGCTCGCCAGGCTCTCCACGGTCATGGGGGCGTCCCCGAGCGCGTCGGCGACGCCGAGCCGGGCGGCGGCACGGACGGCGGCGGCGCAGGCGGCCCCGAACACCAGCTCGCGCAGCCGCATCGACGGCAGGGGTGAGGGGGGCACGCCCGGCTCGGTCGGAGCCGGGAGGGCGGGGGATGGTGCGGTCATGTGCCGCCTTCCTTCCTTGGGTGGGTCGGGAACGGCCGTCCGGTCAGCACAGGCCCGAGGGCTTGGAGGCCCGGCAGGAGTTGCCGTCGAAGGCGTTGCCGCGCTTGGCGGCCTCCTGGTTGACGAGGTCCGCGGGGGAGTTGCTCCCGAGGGTGTTGCCGGTGATCCGGTTCCGCTCGCTGGTGGCGCCCACGAAGCTCTTGAACAGGACGATGCCGCCCGACAGCGGGGACCTGCCGGAGTGGCCGGTGACCGTGTTCCGCGTCACCAGGGCGTCCTCCGTGCCGGTCAGGACGATGCCCGAGCCCTGGAGGTAGGGCAGCCGGGCGGTCTTCGGGCAGTACTTGTTGTTCCGCACGACGAGGTTGTGGCTGACGGTCAGCGCGCCCGTCTTCGGCTTGTTCTCGTCGCCGACGACGAACACCCCCGCGCAGTTGCCGCTCACGTGGTTGTGCGTGAGGGAGAGGTTGCGCAGCCGGCGGACGGTGACGCCGATCCGGTTGCCCTCCAGGCGGTTCTCGGTGACCTGCGTGCCCTTGGTGTCGCGGGCGCCTTCCTCGGCCTTCACGTTGTTGGCGAGGAACAGTCCGGCGTCCCCGTTGCCCCGGGCCGTGTCGTGCCGGAACATCCCGCGGGTGGAGTGCTCCTGGGCGATGCCCCACTGGCCGTTGTCGTCGGCGGTCACCCGCTCCACGGTCAGCCGGTCGGTGCCCATGGACCACACGCCCGTCTTGGCGAAGCCGGTGACCAGCAGGTCGGAGACGGTGACGTTCGCGAGGGCCTTGTTCTTCCGGCCGATCACACAGATGCCGTTGCCTGCCTCGCGGCAGGTGACGGAGCCCTTCTTCCCGTGCGGTGCGGCCTTGGTCCTCCTGGGCGGCTGGAGGACGGTTTCCCGGCCCGCGCCGCGCAGGGTCACTCCGGGCGTCTTCACCGTGACGCTCTCCCGGTAGGTGCCGGCCAGCACGAGCACGGTGTCGCCGGAGCGGGCGGCGTCCACCGCTTTCTGGATCGACTCACCCGGACGCACCACGAGGGTCTGGTGGGCGGCCGACGCCGGGGTGGTGCCGAGGAACGCACCGACGAGGGCCGTGGTGCACGCGAAGTACGTAATATGGCGTTTTGTCACACCCCGAAGGCTAAGAGCGATGAGCCGATAACCGGCCGGATACTCCGTTCGGCGGCGTGTCAACGGGCCGGAAAACACCGAAGCGCCCCCGAAGGGGCGCTTCGCCGGGTGAGGGTGCGGACCGCTCAGCGGCCCCGCGGGCCGCCCTTCGGCAGCTTCATGCCCTTGGGCATGGGCCCCTTCGGCAGCGGCATGTTGCTCATCAGGTCCCCCATGGCCCGCAGCCGGTCGGTGGTGGCCGTCACCTGGGGGCCGGTGAGCACGCGCGGCAGCTTCAGCATGGTCGTACGGAGCTTCTTCAGCTCGACCTGGCCCTCGCCGCCGCCGACGATCAGATCGTGCACCGGCACGTCCGCGACGATGCGGTTCATCTTCTTCTTCTCGGCGGCCAGCAGGCTCTTGACCCGGTTCGGGTTGCCCTCGGCGACCAGCACGATGCCCGCCTTGCCGACCGCCCGGTGCACCACGTCCTGGCTGCGGTTCATCGCCACCGCCGGAGTCGTCGTCCAGCCCCGGCCGATGTTGTCCAGCACGGCGGCGGCGGCGCCCGGCTGACCCTCCATCTGGCCGAAGGCGGCCCGCTCGGCCCGGCGGCCGAACACGATCGCCGTCGCCAGCAGGGCGATCAGCAGGCCGAAGAGGCCCAGATAGACCGGGTGGCCGATGAGAAAGCCGATCGCGAGGAAGACACCGAGGGTGCCGATGCCCACGGCCGCGAGTACAAGGCCGATCGTCTTGTCGGCCTTGCGGGTCATCTTGTACGTGAGGGCGATCTGCTTCAGTCGCCCTGCGCTCGCGGCGTCCGCCGCGGTTTCCTTCCTCGCCATGCCACGAAGTCTACGTGCCCCCGGAAGCGCCGGACGACGGCAGTGCCCCGCGGGGGAGGCGCCAGGGGTGCGACGGCGGTGCCGGCGGGGAAGCGTCAGGAGCGGGTGGCGGCCTGTTCGAGGACCCGCTGGGCCTCGGACCGGTCCTTGGCCCGGCGGCGGTCCTCCAGGACCGAGGTCCAGGCGTTGCGGCGGGCGGTGCGCTGGCCGCCGCTCATCAGCAGGGACTCGACGGCGCGGAGCGCGTCGGTGAAGGACGGGATGGCGGTGGCGCGAACGGGCGCGGCCTGCATGATCGAGGTCCCCCTCGGAGCGATGGAGATACGGGGTGTGACACTAGAGTCACTGATTGGTGTTACCAGGGCGTGTCCGACCGGTCAAACGCGGATGAAACCTTGATGCGCGGCCCCGGAACGCCGACGCGGCCCTGAGAACCGCCCTCATCAGCGAGGACGCTCAGGACCGCGTCGGATCGGCCATTACTGGCCGGTAGTTTCTGGTGCGGGAATTCACACGGCCTGTGCGGCCACGTAGGTGTCTCCCTGCCGCGGAGCGGCGGCGGACTGACGCTGTTCGACCGCCATCCCGTACAGGCGCCCGGCGCGGTACGACGACCGGACCAGCGGGCCGGACATGACGCCGGAGAAGCCGATCCGCTCGGCCTCCTCCTTCAGCTCCACGAACTCCTGCGGCTTCACCCAGCGCTCGACCGGGTGGTGCCGGACGGAGGGGCGCAGATACTGCGTGATGGTGATCAGCTCGCAGCCCGCGTCGTGCAGCTGCCGCAGCGCCTCGCTGACTTCCTCGCGCGTCTCGCCCATGCCGAGGATCAGGTTGGACTTGGTCACCAGGCCGAAGTCGCGGGCCTCGGTGATGACCTTCAGGGAGCGCTCGTAGCGGAAGCCGGGGCGGATGCGCTTGAAGATCCGGGGCACGGTCTCGACGTTGTGCGCGAAGACCTCGGGGCGGGCGGAGAAGACCTCGGCGAGCTGCTCGGGGACCGCGTTGAAGTCGGGAGCCAGCAGCTCCACCTTGGTCCGGCCGCCCTCGCGCTGCGCCGTCTGCGCGTGGATCTGGCGCACGGTCTCGGCGTACAGCCAGGCGCCGCCGTCCTCCAGGTCGTCGCGGGCGACGCCGGTGATGGTGGCGTAGTTCAGGTCCATGGTGACCACGGACTCACCCACCCGGCGCGGCTCGTCGCGGTCGAGCGCCTCGGGCTTGCCGGTGTCGATCTGGCAGAAGTCACAGCGCCGGGTGCACTGGTCGCCGCCGATGAGGAAGGTCGCCTCGCGGTCCTCCCAGCACTCGTAGATGTTGGGGCAGCCGGCTTCCTGGCAGACCGTGTGCAGGCCCTCGCTCTTCACGAGGTTCTGCATCTTGGTGTACTCGGGGCCCATTTTCGCCCGGGTCTTGATCCACTCGGGCTTGCGCTCGATGGGGGTCTGGCTGTTGCGGACCTCCAGGCGCAGCATCTTGCGTCCGTCGGGTGCGACTGCGGACACGACCGGCTCCCTGTGACTTCGATTCTTCGGCGTACACCAGGGTACGCCCGTGCTCATTGCGCCCTGCCGGTGAGACCAACCTCGCGGTCGCAGGGCGCATTCCCGTCGCGGCCGGCGGATCAGGCGGACGCCCTGTCGATCACCCGGGGCCTCGGGTCCGCGTTCTCCAGGACGTCCCTCAGGTGCTTCTCCAGCACCGGCAGGACCTCTTCGATCGTGACGTCCAGGCCCAGCTCGCCCGCGAGGGAGGCCACTCCCGCGTCCCGGATCCCGCAGGGGATGATCCGGTCGAACCACTTGTTGTCCGGGTTCACGTTGAGCGCGAAGCCGTGCATCGTGACGCCCTTGGCGACCCGGATGCCGATCGCGGCGATCTTGCGGTCCTCGCGCCGCTGGCCGGCGTTGGAGGGGGCGTACTCGGGGCCGTTGAGGCGGGGGTCGAACTCCTCGTCGGTCAGCCGGGGATCGAAGTCGAGGGAGAGGCCTGCGAGTGCCGGCCGCTGCTCGACCGGGTCGCCGAGCACCCACACCCCGCTGCGGCCCTCGACCCGGGTGGTCTCCAGGCCGAACTCGGCGCAGGCGCGGATGATCGCCTCCTCCAGCCGCCGGACGTGCGCGACCACGTCCACCGGGCGGGGCAGCTTCTGGATCGGGTAGCCCACCAGCTGGCCCGGGCCGTGCCAGGTGATCTTGCCGCCGCGGTCCACGTCGATGACCGGGGTGCCGTCCAGCGGGCGCTCGCTGTCCTCGGTCCGCCGGCCCGCCGTGTACACCGGCGGGTGCTCCAGGAGGATGACCGTGTCGGGGACCTCGTCGGCGAACCGGGCCGCGTGCACCCGGCGCTGCTCGTCCCAGGCCTCCTGGTACTCGACGGCGTCCGCACCGAACCCCATACGGACGAACCGCAACTCACTCACGGCAAGCGCCTCCCTCAGCGAACCGGTGTGTCAGGCACGTAAAGCGCCCACGCCACTGTACGTCCGACCGGAGTACGTCAGCCCTGCGGGCGTTCCTCACACGATCGGATGAATGCGCGTCGAAGTGTGCGATCGTCTGCTCACTCTCCGCTACATTCGCGCCGTTCGTGAGGCCATAAGGGCTGCTCAAAGGCAATCCGGGCACTTCGCCAGGCCCGGAAGGCAGGAGACCGCACCGCAGATGACGGACCGACCCGCGCAGCGCACCCCCAACCGCCAGCTCGCCGCGCTCATCGCAGAAGCGGGGTTCTCCAACGCGGGTCTGGCCCGTCGCGTCGACCAGCTCGGCCTGGAGCACGGGCTGGACCTCAGATACGACAAGACGTCCGTCACCCGCTGGCTGCGCGGACAGCAGCCGCGGGGCACGACGCCCGCCCTCATCGCCGAGGTGTTCACCCGCCGGCTCGGGCGTCGGCTCACCGCCCAGGACCTCGGCCTGGACGCCTGTGCGCCGGTCTACGCCGGCCTGGAGTTCGCGGCCACCCCGGAGGAGGCCGTGGACATCGTCAGCGGGCTGTGGCGCAAGGACTCCGGCAGCCACGCCGAGCTGCGCAAGATCGCCTTCACCCCGGCGGGACTGGTCGTGCCCAGCCGGGACTGGCTGATCGGCAAGCCCGACGACCGGGTGGCCCGCGAGCCGGCGCCCCGGGTGCCGCCGCAGGGCCGCCCCGGCGCGGTCAGGCCCCAGCCGCATCCGGGGCCGGCGGTCCTGCCCCGGCTGCGCGGGCACGCCGAGCGTGGCGGCCACCGGGTCAGCGGCGGTGACATCGCCGCGCTGCGCTCGGTCGGCGAGCTGTTCCGCACGCTCGACGACCGGTTCGGCGGCGGGCACGCCCGCCAGGCGCTGGTGCGCTACCTGGAGCACGAGTGCGAGCCGATGCTCCGCGGCAGCTACGACGAGCAGACCGGCCGCCGGCTGTTCGGCGCCGCCGCCGATCTGACTCGGCTCGCGGGCTGGACGTCGTACGACATCGCCGCGCACGGGCTCGCCCAGCGGTACTTCGTCCAGGCCCTGCGGCTCGCCCAGGCGGCCGGCGACCGGGCGTACGGCTCCTACGTCCTGGTCACGATGAGCCGCCAGGCCGTCTACCTCAGCCACGGCAGGGAGGCCGTGCAGCTGGCGCGGGTCGCCCAGCAGGGCGTCGGCACCGGCGCCCCGCCCGTCGTCCAGGCGCTGCTGCACGCCTCCGAGGCGCGGGCGCACGGTGTCCTGGGCGAGGTGCGGGCGTGCACCGCGGCGCTGGTCCGGGCCGAGCGCGCGCTCGACGCGGCCCGGCCCGGGGACGACGTGCCGTACTGGGCCGCGTTCTTCGACGAGGCGCAGCTCGCCGACGAGTTCGGGCACTGCCACCGCGATCTGCAGCAGTACCGGGCCGCCGCGCAGCACGCCGAGCGCGCCCTGCAGCTGCGGGCGGCCGGCTACGCCCGCAGCCGCCTGTTCTGCCGGATCGTCCTCGCCACCGCCCGGCTCGGCCTCGGCGAACTCGACCAGGCGTGCGCGCTGGCCGCGGAGGCGGCGGGCCAGGCGGCGGAGATGCGGAGCGCTCGCGCGGTGGAGTACGTGCGGGACTTCGAACGCCGCCTGGAGCCGTACCGGGACGCGGCACCGGTGCGCGGGTACCGGGAGAAGGTCGCGGCACTGGGCTGACCATGAAAACACGCCACCGGGCGGACGGCCGTCGGCCGCGACGGCGGGCGGCCACGACCGGTCCGGTGCCTGCGCCCCCCACCGCCGCGGCCGGGGAAAGGCACGGGCCGGGGGGCGCGTTCACGCCGCCCGGGGCAGTGTCGGTGCCGGGTCGGCGGCGGGGAGCGAGTCCGCCGCGCCCAGGTCGGAGAGGACCGCCGAGGCCGCCCGGTGGGCCGAGTGCAGCGCGCCCTGGACGGTGCTGGTGTCCCGGTGGTCGCCGCAGACGTACAGGCCCGCCAGCAGCCGTACCGGCCGGCGCAGGTCGTGGGGCGGGCGCATCGCCGGGACCGCCTCCGGGGTGTGGTGCACGGCCAGCGTCTCCCAGCGGCGCGTCGAGGTGCCGTACAGCCGCGAGAGGTGGATGCGCACCGCGGTGTCGACCCCCTCCGGCGGTGCCCCCAGCACCGTCGAGGAGATCAGCACCCGGCCGGCCGGCGACCGGCTCGGGTCCACGTTGCTGACCACCGCCGTGTGCGCCACGGGCCCGCCCCGGTCGGCGTCCAGCAGCAGCGAGGTACCGGTCGCGAAGGCCGCCGCGGGGTCGTCGGTGGTGTGGTGGACCACGGTCACCGGATGGAAGTCCGGCACCCGCAGGCCCGGCAGCAGCTCCGCCGCGGCCCGCGCGTCGGTCGCCAGCAGCACCGCCCGGCAGCGGATCTCCCCGTGCTCGGCGGTGGTCACCGAGGTCGTGGACACGGACGTGACCCGCACCCCGGTGTGCACGGTGCCCGGCGGCAGCGCCCGCGCCAGCATCTCCGGCAGCATCTCCGCACCGCCCTCCGGCACGCACAGCCGGCCGCCCGCGAAGGCGCGCAGCGCCAGGTCGGCGCACCGGCTGGACGTGGTCAGCTCCGGGTCGCACAGCAGCGCGGCGAGCAGCGGGCGCAGGAAGCCCTCGATGGTGCGCGCCGGCACCCCGCGCTGGGCGAGCGCCTGGGCGGCCGGCATCTCGGGGCGGGCCAGGACGCGCTCGACGGGGGTCGCCGCGATCCGGCCGAGCGCGGCGCCCAGCCGCGCCTGGTCGACCGCGCCGCCCACCGGCGCGGCGGCCCGGCCGGGCGTGGCCGGCGCAGTCCTGGGGGCGCTCGCGAGAGCGCGCACCACATGGAGTGCGCCCCGTGCGCCCCTTGCGCTCCCGCCGACCGCCGGCGGGAGCGCGCGCTGGGTGCGCCCGTCGCGGTGCAGCAGGACGCCCGGCGCGAAGCGGCGCACGGTCAGGGCGTCCAGTCCCGGCGTGAGCCGGAGTTCGGGGTAGGAGGTGGACAGCAGCTGTCCGATCCGGTCGAGCCGGAAGCCGTCGACCTTCTCCGTCGACATGCGGCCGCCGACGTACGGGGCGGCCTCCAGGATCGCGGTGGTGACTCCTGCGCTGGTCAGCCGATGGGCCGCCGAGAGGCCGGCGATTCCGGCTCCCACGATGACGACGTCCACCTGGTACGCGGGCTCAAGCACGAGGCCCCTCCTGTGGTTGCGCGGCCGGTGGAGACGTGATGCCCCCAACTGGCCCCGGGGATACCCGAGTTCGGGTCGAGGGTAGGGCCGTCATCGGTCAACAACAGTCGCGCATCGCCAGGGCACGGTCGCATGGAGGTCGCATACGGTCACTTTCGTTCGCCGGTGTTGTCATCCGGCTCACGCCGCCGCGCGGATCGCCTCGTCGATGCCCGGAAAGGCGAACCGGAACCCCGACTCCAGCAGCCGTTTCGGGACCACCCGCTGACTGCCCAGCACATCGCCGGCCATCTCCCCGAGCGTTGTCCGCAGTACCGCGGCGGGCACCGAGAACACCGTCGGCCGGTGCAGCACCCGCCCCATCGCCGCCGTGATCTCCCGGTTCGGCAGCGGCTGCGGGGCCGTCAGGTTGAACGGCCCGGACAGCGTCTCCCCGTCGATGAGGTGCCGGATCGCGGCCACCTCGTCGTGCAGCGCGATGTACGACCAGTACTGCCGCCCGTCGCCCAGCCGGCCCCCGAGCCCCGCCCGGAACAGCGGGAACAGCCGCCCCCAGGCCCCGCCGTCCCGGGCCACCACCAGCCCCGTGCGCAGGAACACCGTCCGCACCCCCGCCTCCGCCACGGGCGCCGCCGCCTCCTCCCACTCCACGCACAGCCGGGACAGGAAGCCGTCGCCCGGCGGCGCGTCCTCGTCCGTCACCCGGTCGCCGGTCTCGCCGTAGAAGCCGATCGCGCTGCCGTTCAGGAACGCCCGCGGCGGCCGGGGCAGCGAGGCCGCCGCCTCGGCGAGCGCGGTCGTGCCCAGCACCCGGCTGTCCCGCAGCAGCCGCTTGTACTCCGGTGTCCAGCGCCGGTCGCCCACCCCGGCCCCCGCCAGGTTGACCACCACGTCACACCCGGCCAGCCCGGCGGCGTCGACGTACTGCCGCCCGGGGTCCCAGTGGACCTCGTCCGCGCCCCGGGGCGCATGGCGCACGAGGCGCACCACCTCGTGCCCGTCGGCGGCCAGGGACCGCACCAGAGCGCTGCCGATGAGACCGGACGCGCCGGCCACCGCGATACGTGAACGTTCCATGGTCTCCAGCATGCCGGTACGGCCGGTCGGAAACCCGCTGGGACGCCCGGGCCGTCCGCCGTAAGGTGACCGTCATGCCCGAGCCGCTCATACGCCACGCCCGCCCCGAGGACGACGGGGAACTGGCCCTCCTCGACCGCGCCACCTGGTCCACCCTGCACGCGGTGACGCCCGAGCCCGAGCCGCCGTACGGGCCCTTCTTCGACGAACGGCACGGCCCCGAGGAGTACCTGGTCGCCGTGGCCGGCGGGCGCCTCCTCGGCTACGTCCGCATCGCCCGCCCGACCCCGCTCGCCTCGAACGCGCACGTCCTGGCGATCCAGGGCTTCGTCGTCGCCGAGGAGGCGCGCGGGCGGGGCGTCGGGCGGGCGCTGATCCGGGCCGCCGTGACGGAAGCGCGCCGGCGCGGCGCGCGGCGCCTCACCCTGCGGGTGCTCGGCCACAACACCCCGGCCCGCAAGCTGTACGAGTCCGAGGGGTTCGCCGTCGAGGGCGTGCTGCCCGGGGAGTTCCACCTCGACGGCGCCTATGTCGACGATGTCCTCATGGGCCGCGGCGTGTGAACGCCGGGCACCCGGCCTGACCCGGAAGACCCGGACGACAGGCCCTAGGCGTCGACCAGCCGGCCCGTGTCCACCGGTGCCGTCGCCGTCGCCGCGTGCCGGGCGTCGTCCGCCACCTCGTCCGCCGTCAGCGCGTACCCCGTCTCGGCGTCCGCCGTGGAGCGGGCGAAGACCACCCCGAACACCCGGCCGTCCGTGGTCAGCAGCGGGCCGCCGGAGTTGCCCGGCCGGACCGTGGAACGGACCGAGTAGACCTCCCGGGTGACCGTGCCGTCGTTGTAGATGTTCTGGCCGGTCGCCCGCACCCGGTTGCCGACCGTCGCCGCCTGGAGGTTCAGGCCCCCGTCCTGCGGATAGCCCGCCACCACCGCCGAGTCCCCGCGCTCCGCGCCGGTGTCGAACCGCAGCACCGGGGCGCGCAGCCCGGGCACGTACAGCACCGCCACGTCCCGGTCCGGGTCGAAGAGCACCACCCGGGCCTCGTACGACCGCCCGACCCCGCCGACGCGGACGCTCGGGTGGTCGATGCCGGCCACCACGTGCGCGTTGGTCATCACATGCCGGGCCGCGTAGACGAACCCGCTGCCCTCACGGCCCTCGGCGCCGGCGGCGCCCTCGATCTTCACCGTGCTCAGCCTGGCCGCGTCCGTCGCCGCCGGGGTGACGCTGTCACCGGTCGGCCGGGCCACCCGGGCCGTCGACTCGTTCTCGAACGGGTTGAAGACCTGCGGGAAACCCGCCTCGGTGAGCGCCGAGGTGGCCCTGGAGAACCACGCGGGCGTGGTCTGCGGCATCGCGTCCTGCACCGCGCCCAGCAGCGCCGAGTTCCGGATCGCCGTCGTCAGGGTCCCCGACGGGGCCGCCGCCAGCACACTGGCCGCCACCCAGGCCACGACCAGCACCGCGACCGAGTTCGCCGCCGCGCCCCCGATCCCGTCCACCACCCGCAACGGACCCCGGTCCAGCTCCCCGCGCAGCCGCAGCGCCAGCCGGCCCGCCAACTCGTGACCGACCGCCGCCGGCACCAGCACGGTCAGCACCGCGAGCACCGTGGCCGCCGACGAGCCCCGCTCCACCTGGCCCGTCACCCACGGCAGCACCCACACACCGACGACCGCGCCGCCCACGAACCCGGCCAGCGAGACACAGCCGGCCACCAGTCCGCGCCGGTACCCGGACACCGCGTAGACGACGACCACCAGCGCAAGCACCAGATCGAGCAGGTCCACTGAGCCGCCTTTCTCTCGGACCCCTCAGTACGGACGGGACCGGTCCGATGATCAGCCACGCACGTGTGCGGCGGCCACCGGACGGCGGCACCGGCCACGGACGTGTGTACCCTCCTGAAACGACCCGGACCGGGATGATGGTTCCACCAGGTGGCACAGCGCACATCGCGGGCGCGGTACAGCGGCCCGAGAGTGGGATCATGCGTGTCGTCCGAAGAGCCCCGAAGGCCCGGAAACCGCGCACCGTACGGACCCTCCGCACGGTACGCGTGCTGCTCGGGTGCCTGCCCGGGGTACTGGCCGTGGTCGCGCTGGCGCTGTGCGCCCGCGGCGTCGAGCGGGCCACCGTGCCCGGCCGCACCGCCGCCGCGGCCCGGCCGCCCGCCCTCCACGGCGCCGCCCGGCCGCGCATCGTGCCGCGCTCGGGGTGGCTGGACCGCAGCACCGGGCGCAGCCAGCCGCCACCGCGCTACGACGACAAGGTCGTCGCCGTCTTCGTCCACCACACGGACTCGCCCAACGGCTACCGGTGCGCCGACGCGCCCCGCATCATCCGGCACCTGTACTCCGGGCAGACCGGCGCCCGGGGCTGGGACGACATCGGCTACAACTTCATCGTCGACCGCTGCGGCACCATCTACGAGGGCCGCGCCGGAGGCGTCGACCGGCCCGTCACCGGCGCCCACGCCCAGGGCTTCAACCACCGCACCGCCGGCATCGCCGCCCTCGGCACCTTCACCGCCGGCGTCCCCGTGCCCCGGGCCATGACCGACGCGATCGCCGCCCTGGCCGCCTGGAAACTCGGCCTGGCCGACGTCGATCCCCGCGGCCGGGTCCGGCTGGTCTCCAGCAGCGGCCTCAGCCGCTACAAGGCGGGCACCCCCGCCACGCTGCCCGTCCTCGCCGGCCACCAGGACGGCTACCGGACCGACTGCCCCGGATCGGCCCTCACCGCCAGCCTCCCGAAGATCCGGGAGCGGGCCGCCCTGCTGCAGGGCCGGGCACCCGCACCGAGCCGCACGGCGACAGCGAAGCCGACGGGCACGGGCGAACCGACAGGCACAGACGAGCCGACGGACACGGGAAAACCGACGGGCACGGGAAAACCGGCGGGGAAGCCGCAGGCCGTGCGCGGCTCGCACCCAGCCCCGCGCCCTACCCGCCCTACCCCCTGAACCGCTCCCACAGACGGGGATACCGCTGCGCCAGCGCCCGGTCGCTCTCCAGGTCCAGCGGCGTGCCCTCCGGCTCGGCCGGCGCCGGGGCGATGCCCAGGTCGGGCGCGACGGCCCCGGTCAGCTGCTCGTACGCCTCGTCCGCCGCGTACCCCAGCTCCTCGCCGTCGCCGTCGATCTCCTCGTCGAACTCGCCCAGCAGATCCGCCAGCGCGTCAGGGTCGTGCAGGGCACCCTCGTAGACCTCCCGGCCCTGGCCGATCAGCCAGCACCGGAAGAAGTCGAACGCGTCGTCGCTGCACCCGTCCAGCAGCAGCCATGCGGCACCCCACAGATCCCAGCGGTAGGCGCGGTTGTAGCGGGCCTCGAAGTGACGGGCGAAGTCCAGGACCAGCTCGGGGTCCAGCTGGAGCAGCCGGTCCACGAGCAGGTCGGCCTGTTCCTCGGGATCACCCTCGGCAGCCTCGCGGGTCGTGTCGATCAGCTCCCAGAACTCCGTCTCGTCCATCACGGCACCAGCATCGGGCCTCGGCCGGTCGGGCGCACGCGGAGTACGCGGATCGTCGTCAGCCGTCCGTACCGCGGTACAGCCCGGCGGCCCGGGCGGCGTCCGCCGCGAACCGCTCCCGCAGGCGGGCCGGCGCCAGCACCTCGGCCTCCGGCCCGAGCGCCGTCAGCTGGGTGTGCGCGACCTCCTCCGACTCCACGGGCAGCGTCACCGTCACCCAGCCTCCGGCGTCCGGCGCGCCCGCACCGTCCAGCGCCTGGCGCGCGCCGAGCGGGTCGACGGCGTGCGGCAGCCGGCGCACCCCCTCCGGGGAGAGCCGTACGACGACCTCGGCGCGCAGGATCGACCGGGCGAACCGCTCGGCCTGCTCCGCCCAGAAGCCGGGCAGATCGAAGTCCGGGTCACGGCCGAAGCGTTCCGGGAGGGCCTCGGCGGCACCGAACCGGTCGATCCGGTAGGTCCGGAAGGAGCCGCTCCCGGCCACCCGCGCGCACAGGTACCAGACCCCCGCCTTCAGCACGAGCCCGTACGGTTCCAGCCGCCGCTCCACCTCGCGGTCCCCGCGCCGGTAACGGGCGAGGACACGGCTGTCCTCCCACACCGCCTCGGCGAGCACCGGCAGCAGCGCGGGCGTCTCCGGCTCCCGGAACCAGGCGGGCGCGTCCAGGTGGAACCGCTGGGCGGCCGTGTCCGGGGCGTCCCGCAGCGAGGGCAGCAGCGCGGCGGAGACCTTCAGCCGGGCCGCCGAGGCCGCGTCCGCCAGCCCCATCTCCCGCAGCGCCCCCGGTACGCCGCTCAGGAACAGCGCCTCGGCCTCGCTCCTGGCCAGCCCGGTGAGCCGCGTCCGGTAACCGCCGACCAGCCGGTACCCGCCGGCCCGCCCCCGGTCGGCGTACACCGGCACCCCCGCCTCCGACAGGGCCTGCGCGTCCCGCGTCACGGTCCGCTCCGACACCTCCAGCTCCCGCGCCAGCTCGGCGGCGGTCATGGCCGGCCGGGACTGCAGGAGCAGCACCATTTTGATCAGTCGGGCAGCGCGCATACGGCCATCATGCAATGAGGCCCCCGCCGGAGCGGGGGCCTCATCAGCTGGCTCTGCTACAGCCCGTACTTCTCCCGGGCCTCCTTGACCGACGTGGCCTTCACCTCGCCGCGCCGGGCGAGCTGGGCCAGGGCCGCGACGACGATCGACTCGGCGTCGACACCGAAGTGGCGGCGGGCGGCCTCACGGGTGTCCGACAGGCCGAAACCGTCGGCGCCCAGCGAGGACCAGTCCTGCTCGACCCACTGCGCGATCTGGTCCGGGACCTGGCGCATGTAGTCGGAGACGGCCAGCACCGGGCCCTCGGCGCCCTGGAGCGCCTGGCGGACGTACGGCGCCCGCTCCTCGCCGCGCAGCAGCGCCGCGTCGGCCTCCATCGCGTCCCGGCGCAGCTCGGACCAGGAGGTCGCGGACCACACGTCGGCGGCCACGCCCCACTCCTCGGCGAGCAGCTTCTGGGCCTCGAGGGCCCAGTGGATGGCCGTACCCGAGCCCAGCAGCTGGATGCGCGGGGCGTTGGCCGGCGCGGACACGCCCGCCGACTCCGCCGTGTTGAAGCGGTACAGGCCCTTGACGATGCCTTCGTCGATGCCGAGGCCCTGCGGCTTGGCCGGCTGCGGCAGCGGCTCGTTGTAGACCGTGAGGTAGTAGAAGACGTTCTGGTCCTCGCCCTCCTTGGCCTCGCCGTACATCCGGCGCAGACCCTCGCGGACGATGACCGCCACCTCGTAGGCGAACGCGGGGTCGTAGGTCAGGGCGGCCGGGTTGGTGGCCGCGATGACCGGGGAGTGGCCGTCGGCGTGCTGCAGGCCCTCGCCCGTCAGGGTCGTACGGCCGGCCGTCGCGCCGACGAGGAAGCCGCGGCCGAGCTGGTCGCCGAGCTGCCACATCTGGTCGGCCGTGCGCTGCCAGCCGAACATCGAGTAGAAGATGTAGAACGGGATCATCGCCTCGCCGTGCGTCGCGTACGCGGTGGACGCGGCGATGAAGTCGGCCATCGAACCGGCCTCGGTGATCCCCTCGTTGAGGATCTGGCCGTTCTTGGCCTCCTTGTAGTACATCAGCTGGTCGCGGTCGACCGGCTCGTACGTCTGGCCCTTGGGGGAGTAGATGCCGAGCGACGGGAACAGCGACTCCATGCCGAAGGTGCGCGCCTCGTCGGGGACGATCGGCACCCAGCGCTTGCCGGTCTCCTTGTCGCGGACCAGGTCCTTGACGAGGCGGACGAAGGCCATCGTGGTGGCCACGTTCTGCGAGCCGGAGCCCTTGTCGAAGGAGGCGAACGCCTTCTCTGCGGGGGCGGGCAGCGGGGCCAGCGCGTGCGTGCGGCGGGCCGGGGCCGGGCCGCCGAGGGCCGCGCGGCGCTCCTGGAGGTAGCGGACCTCGGGGGAGTCGGCGCCGGGGTGGCCGTAGGGGACCACACCGTCGATGAAGTCGCTGTCCTTGATCGGCAGCTCCAGCAGGTCGCGCATCGTCTTGAACTCGTCCACCGAGAGCTTCTTCATCTGGTGGTTGGCGTTCTTCGACGCGAAGCCCTCGCCGAGGGTGTGGCCCTTGACCGTCTGGGCCAGGATCACGGTCGGCGCGCCCTTGTGCTCGACGGCGGCCTTGTACGCGGCGTAGACCTTGCGGGCCTCGTGGCCGCCGCGCGAGAGGTGGAAGCACTCGAGGATCTTGTCGTCGCTCAGCAGCTTCGCCATCTCCGCCAGCGCCGGGTCGGCACCGAAGAAGTCCTCGCGGATGTAGGCGGCACCACGGGTCTGGTACGTCTGGACCTGCGCGTCCGGTACCTGGCGCAGGCGGCGTACCAGCGCGCCGGTGGTGTCGAGCTGGAACAGCTCGTCCCAGGCGGTGCCCCACAGCGTCTTGACGACGTTCCAGCCGGCGCCGCGGAACTGGGCCTCCAGCTCCTGCACGATCTTGAAGTTGGCGCGGACCGGGCCGTCCAGGCGCTGCAGGTTGCAGTTGATGACGAAGGTGAGGTTGTCCAGCTCCTCACGGGCGGCGAGCGCGAGGGCCGCCGTCGACTCCGGCTCGTCCATCTCACCGTCGCCCAGGAAGGCCCAGACGTGCGAGGCGGAGACGTCCTTGATGCCGCGGTTGGTCAGGTAGCGGTTGAACCGCGCCTGGTAGATCGCCGACAGCGGGCCGAGGCCCATGGAGACGGTCGGGAACTCCCACAGCCAGGGCAGCCGGCGCGGGTGCGGGTACGACGGCAGGCCGTTGCCGCCCGCTTCCTGGCGGAAGTTGTCCAGGTGGTGCTCGTTCAGCCGGCCGTCGAGGAAGGCGCGGGCGTAGATGCCGGGGGAGGCGTGGCCCTGGATGTACAGCTGGTCGCCGGAACCGTCGCCCTCCTTGCCCTTGAAGAAGTGGTTGAAGCCGGTCTCGTACAGCCAGGCCGCGGAGGCGAAGGTGGCGATGTGGCCGCCGACGCCGTGCTTCGCGCCGCGGGTCACCATGGCGGCCGCGTTCCAGCGGTTCCAGGCGGTGATCCGGGCCTCCATCTCCGGGTCACCGGGCAGGCCCGGCTCCGCGGAGGTGGGGATGGTGTTGACGTAGTCCGTCTCGAGGAGCTTCGGCAGCGCGACGCCGCCCCGCTCGGCGCGCTCCAGCGTGCGCCGCATCAGGTACGCGGCGCGGTGCGGCCCGGCCTCCCGTGCGACGGCGTCGAGGGAGGCCTGCCATTCGGCGGTCTCCTCCGGGTCGCGGTCCGGGAGCTGGTCGAGCGCGCTCGGCTGGATGGCGTTGGGGTCGGTCATGTCGCCGCCTTCCTCAGTCGAAGGGGGTTCCCTCATCGGTAAGGGTTCGGGGGTGCCCTAGGTCTTTGGCAGGACAGGGCGCGGACTTCGGTGGAAGTCCGTCGGTGACTGTAACTCCCTGATCGATGATCGATCAAAGGGTGAGGGCCGAAAACCTCTCGATTTGAAGAAACTAGGCACGCGGTGCCTGCCGCGATGGCACCGGGTGACGCCTTCCGGCCGTGTTTTCGCAGGTGAGCGAGGGGGCGCTCGGGTGCCGTCAGGGCCGCGGAGCGCAGCCCAGGACGTGCGCCTTCACCAGCTCGGCGATGCGCGGATCACGCCGCTTGAACGCCTGCACCAGCTCCTCGTGCTCCTCCGCGTACGACTGCTGGACCGTCCCCAGCCAGCGGATGGACAGCGCCGTGAAGACCTCGATGCCCAGACCTTCCCAGGTGTGCAGCAGCACCGAGTTGCGGGCCGCGCGGACCAGCTCCCGGTGGAAACCGACCGTGTGGCGCACCTGGGCCGTGCCGTCCGTGTTCCGGTCGGCCTCGTACAGGGCCAGGACGTGCGGCTCCAGCGCCGAGCAGTCCTCCGCCAGCCGCTCCGCCGCCAGCTCGGCCGCGATCGCCTCCAGACCGGCCCGCACCGGGTAGCTCTCCTCCAGGTCGGCCGCGGTCAGATTGCGTACGCGCACGCCCTTGTTCGGCGCCGACTCGATCAGCCGCAGCGACTCCAGCTCGCGCAGGGCCTCACGCACCGGCGTCTGGCTCACCTCCAGCTCGGTGGCGATCCGGCGCTCCACGATCCGCTCGCCGGGCTGCCAGCGCCCGCTGACGATCCCCTCCACGATGTGCTCGCGGATCTGCTCGCGCAGCGAGTGGACGACGGGCGCGGTCATGAGGGCTCCTTAGGAAGAGGCGTGCTAGCGGCCTCCGGGGGGCTTCGTCGTTTAGACAATACGGCCGGTTCGCTCGGCGGGCAGGGCGCATGGACGTGCTTTTGCGCAGGTGAGACGAGCCTTACACGCTCGGTGTGCCGACAAACACGAACACCCCGCCCGGAACGCTCCGGGCGGGGTGCCGCACTGCCTGATCAGGGAGAACAGAGGACCGGCTCTCCTTCGGTGAGAGCCTCGCCCCCGTTACAGACCGAGCTCGACCTCGAACTCGCCCGCCTCCAGGATCGCCTTGACCGCCGTCAGGTAACGGGCCGCGTCGGCGCCGTCGACCAGGCGGTGGTCGTAGGAGAGGGTCAGGTAGGTCATGTCGCGGACGCCGATGACCGTGCCCTCCTCGGTCTCGATGACGGCCGGACGCTTGACCGTGGCACCGATGCCGAGGATCGCGACCTGGCCCGGCGGCACGATGATCGTGTCGAACAGCGCGCCACGCGAACCGGTGTTGGAGATGGTGAAGGTCGCGCCGGACAGCTCGTCCGGGGTGATCTTGTTGGCGCGGACCTTGCCGGCCAGCTCCGCCGTGGCCTTGGCGATGCCCGCGATGTTGAGGTCGCCGGCGCGCTTGATGACCGGGGTCATCAGGCCCTTCTCGGAGTCCACCGCGATCCCGATGTTCTCGGAGTCGAAGTAGGTGATCGTGCCCTCGGCCTCGTTGATCTTGGCGTTGACGACCGGGTGGGCCTTCAGCGCCTGCGCGGCGGCCTTGACGAAGAACGGCATCGGGGAGAGCTTGACGCCCTCACGGGCCGCGAAGGAGTCCTTCGCCTTGGCGCGCAGCTTCATCAGGCGGGTGACGTCGACCTCCACGACCGACGACAGCTGGGCCTGCTCGTGCAGCGCCTTGACCATGTTGTCGCCGATGACCTTGCGGATGCGGGGCATCTTGACGGTCTGGCCGCGCAGCGGGGAGACCTCCAGCGCCGGGGCCTTCTTGGCGGCGGCCGGGGCGGCGGCAGCGGCCGGGGCCGGGGCGGCGGCCTTCGCGGCCTCGGCGGCGGCGATGACGTCCTGCTTGCGGATACGGCCGCCGACGCCGGTGCCCTTGACGGTGGCCAGGTCGACGCCGTTCTCGGCGGCGAGCTTGCGCACCAGCGGGGTCACGTAGGCGCCCTCGTCGGTCGCCTGGGTGGCGGTCGGCGAGGTCGGCGCGGTGGCCGGGGTCACCGGGGCCGGGGCGGGCGCCGGAGCCGCGGGCTGGGCCGGAGCCGCGGGCTGGGCCGGGGCGGAGGGCTGGGCCGGGGCCGCGGGCTGAGCCGGGGCGGCAGCGGCGGGCTCGGCCGGAGCGGCGGGGGCCGGGGCGGCCGGAGCGGGCGCCGGGGCGGCCGGGGCAGCGGCGGGCGCCGGAGCGGGGGCGGCCGGAGCCGGAGCGGCGGCCGGGGCGGCACCCGGAGCGCCGATGACGGCGAGCTTGGCGCCGACCTCAGCGGTCTCGTCCTCGCCGACCACGATCTCCAGCAGCACACCGGAGGTGGGCGCCGGGATCTCGGTGTCGACCTTGTCCGTGGAGACCTCGAGCAGCGGCTCGTCGGCCTCGACGGAGTCGCCCACCGACTTCAGCCAGCGGGTCACGGTGCCCTCGGTGACGGACTCACCGAGCGCGGGCAGGACCACGTCCGTGCCCTCGGCGCCACCGGCCGGAGCGTACTCGGCGGCGGGGGCCTCGGCGGCGGGGGCCTCGGCCGCCGGCGCCTCGGCGGCCGGGGCGGGAGCCGGCTCGGCCGCCGGAGCGGACTCGGCGGCGGGGGCGTACTCGGCGGCGGGGGCCGGGGCGGCAGCGGGCGCGCCCGTGCCGTCGTCGATCACGGCCAGTTCGGCGCCGACCTCGACGGTCTCGTCCTCGGCGACCTTGATGGAGGCCAGCACGCCGGCGGCGGGCGAGGGGATCTCGGTGTCGACCTTGTCGGTCGAGACCTCGAGCAGCGGCTCGTCGGCCTCGACGCGCTCGCCCTCGGCCTTCAGCCAGCGGGTGACAGTGCCCTCGGTGACGCTCTCACCGAGCGCCGGAAGGGTTACGGAAACCGCCATGGTTTCGGTTGCTCCTAACGAATTGCGGAAAGTCTGTGTCGTCGCGCCCGTTGACCGAAGGCTCAGTCGTGGGAGTGCAGCGGCTTGCCGGCGAGCGCCAGGTGCGCCTCGCCCATCGCCTCGTTCTGCGTCGGGTGGGCGTGGATGAGCTGGGCGACCTCGGCCGGCAGCGCCTCCCAGTTGTAGATCAGCTGGGCCTCGCCGACCTGCTCGCCCATGCGGTCGCCGACCATGTGGACGCCGACCACGGCGCCGTCCTTCACCTGGACGAGCTTGATCTCGCCCGCGGTGTTGAGGATCTTGCTCTTTCCGTTGCCCGCCAGGTTGTACTTCAGAGCGACGACCTTGTCCGCGCCGTAGATCTCCTTGGCCTTGGCCTCGGTGATGCCCACGGAGGCGACCTCGGGGTGGCAGTACGTCACCCGCGGGACACCGTCGTAGTCGATCGGAACGGTCTTGAGACCGGCCAGACGCTCCGCCACCAGGATGCCCTCGGCGAAGCCGACGTGCGCGAGCTGGAGCGTCGGGACCAGGTCACCGACGGCGGAGATGGTGGGGACGTTGGTGCGCATGTACTCGTCGACCAGGACGTAGCCACGGTCCATGGCGACACCCTGCTCCTCGTAGCCCAGGCCCTGCGAGACCGGGCCGCGGCCGACGGCGACGAGGAGGACCTCGGCCTCGAACTCCTTGCCGTCGACGAGGGTGACCTTGACGCCGTCCTGGGTGTACTCGGCCTTCTGGAAGAAGGTGCCCAGGTTGAACTTGATGCCGCGCTTGCGGAACGCGCGCTCCAGAAGCTTCGAGGAGTTCTCGTCCTCCACCGGGACGAGGTGCTTCAGGCCCTCGATGACGGTGACGTCCGAGCCGAAGGACTTCCACGCCGAGGCGAACTCGACGCCGATGACACCGCCGCCCAGGATGATCGCGGACTTCGGCACGCGGTCCAGGACGAGGGCGTGGTCGGAGGAGATGATCCGGTTGCCGTCGATCTCCAGGCCGGGCAGCGACTTCGGCACGGAGCCGGTCGCCAGCAGGACGTGGCGGCCCTCGACGCGCTGGCCGTTGACGTCCACCGAGGTGGCGGAGGACAGCCGGCCCTCGCCCTCGATGTAGGTGACCTTGCGCGAGGCGATGAGGCCCTGCAGACCCTTGTACAGGCCGGCGATGACGCCGTCCTTGTACTTGTGGACGGCCGGGACGTCGATGCCCTCGAACGTGGCCTTCACACCGAACTGCTCGCTCTCGCGAGCCTGGTCGGCGATCTCGCCCGCGTGCAGCAGGGCCTTGGTGGGGATGCAACCCCGGTGCAGGCAGGTGCCGCCGACCTTGTCCTTCTCGATCAGGGCGACGTCCAGGCCCAGCTGAGCCCCGCGCAGGGCCGCGGCGTAACCACCGCTACCACCGCCGAGGATCACTAGGTCGAAAACGGTGCTGGCGTCGTTCGCCACGTCACGTCCTCCATGCATGTGCGCCGTAGGCCGGTCGACGATGACCGGCGGGCGGCTGGTGTCCGGCCGCTTGATGCTTCGGCCCTTCGGTGGGGGCCCTGTCCTGCCGGGCTCCATCTTTGCACTTGTTCGAGGCGGACGAGACGCCGGGCTGGGGTGTGAGACTGCCCACTGGAGCGCCCCGCCGGGGGCGCGGGGAGCCGCGCGAACGGCCCCCGCGCCCCCGCCGTCACCCGGCGGACGAGGCCACCCGAGCCGACGGGCGGCCGTCAGCCCAGGTCACCCGCGGCGGTCAGCTCGGCCAGCCGGACCAGCGTCCGCACGGCGGAACCCGTACCGCCCTTGGGCGTGTAGCCGAACGGCCCGCCCTCGTTGAACGCCGGGCCGGCGATGTCCAGGTGCGCCCAGGTGATGCCCTCGCCGACGAACTCACGCAGGAACAGGCCGGCGACCAGCCCGCCGCCCCACCGCTCGCCCATGTTCGCGATGTCGGCCACGGTCGACTCCATGCCCTTGCGCAGGTGCTCCGGCAGCGGCATCGGCCAGGCCGGCTCGCCGACCTCCTCGGCCGCCTCGTGGACCGTGGAGCGGAACGCGTCGTCGTTGGCCATGACGCCGAACGTCCGGCTGCCCAGCGCCAGCATCATCGCGCCGGTCAGCGTGGCGACGTCCACGATCGCGTCCGGGTTCTCCTGCGAGGCCGCCCACAGGGCGTCGGCGAGGACCAGCCGGCCCTCGGCGTCGGTGTTGAGCACCTCGACCGTCTTGCCGCTGTACATCCGCAGCACGTCACCCGGTCGCACGGCCGAGCCGGACGGCATGTTCTCGGCCAGCGCCAGCCAGCCGGTGACGTTGACCTCCAGGCCGAGACGGGCGGCGGCGACGACCGCGGCGAACACGGCGGCGGCACCGCTCATGTCGCACTTCATCGTCTCGTTGTGGCCGGCCGGCTTCAGCGAGATGCCGCCCGAGTCGTAGGTGATGCCCTTGCCGACGAAGGCCAGGTGCCGGTCCGCCTTCGGGTGCTTGTACGACAGCTTCACCAGGCGCGGGGTGGCCTCCGAGCCGCCGCCGACGCCGAGGATGCCGCCGTAGCCGCCCTTGGCCAGGGCCTTGTCGTCGAGCACCTGCACCTTGAGGCCGTGCTCCTTGGCCGCGGTCTGCGTGATCTGGGCGAAGACCGCGGGCGTCAGGTCGTTCGGCGGCATGTTGATCAGGTCGCGGGCGCGGTTCAGCTCCTCGGCGACCGCGACCGCGCGGGCGAGCGCGCCCTTGTGGGCGGCGTCGCGCGGCTTGCCGCCGAGCAGCGTGGCCTCGGCCAGCGGTGCCTTGCCGTTCTTGGCCTTGGCCTTCCCGGAGTCCTGGGCGCCGCCCTTGTAGGTGTCGAAGGAGTAGGCGCCGAGCAGCACGCCCTCGCCGATCGCGCCGATCGCGCCGGGGCCGTCCACGGGCAGCGCGAACGCGGCCTTCCGGGACCCGGTGAGCGCGCGGGCGGCCACGCCGGCGGCCTTGCGCAGCGCCTCGGCGTCGTACCCGGCGTCCTCGTCCTCGGCGTCCTTCGCGTCCTTGCCGTTCTTGGCGTCGGTGTCGCCGGGCTTCGGGCCGAGGCCCACCGCCACCACGAGCGGGGCCTTGAAGCCGGCCGGCGCGGGCAGCTTCGTCAGCTCGCCCTCGGCACCCGAGGCGCCGAGGGTCTCCAGGACGCCGGCCAGCTTGCCGCCGTACGCCTTGTCCACGGCCTCGGCGCCGGGTGCGACGACGGGCCCCTGGGCACCCTTGGCGACACCGATCACGATCGCGTCGGCTCGCAGGCCGGGCGCCGCGGAGGTGCTGAGAGTCAGAGCAGTCACGGTGGTGAAATCTCGCTTCCGATGTGAAGTTGCTGTGGCCGAAGTGGGGTGGGTCGACCGGGCCCGAGAGCCGACCCTAGGTCCAGGCCTGGGGACAGGTGGCAACCGGGGCCCTCACCCTGTCGGCGAACACCCGGAACGAGACTACGCGCGTGCGTCTCCTCGCTCATTCCTTCGAGCGTTCACCCGGGCGTGGCGCGAAGGCCGTATCCCGCCTCCCCACAACGTGACCTGCGTCACAGTAACCGGGTTCCGGTGTGCTGCCGATCCACCGCTTCGCATGATTTCCACTGATTCTCCGCGGGCTCACCACGGAGAATCCTCTGGGGGGAGGAACCAGTCATGTCCCACCGCACACGCCGCTGGAGAGCCGCCGGTGTCACCGTCACCGCAGCGGGGCTGATCACACTCGGGCTCGCCGCGCCGCACGCCTCGGCGGCGGCCGAGCCGCGCGTCGACCTCAGGGTGCTGGTCGTCGACGACGGCGCGGGCCCCGTCGCCGCGATCACCGCCCAGCTGAAGAGCGAGGGCGTCCCGTACACCACCGTCGGCCTGGACGACTCCGGGCGGCCCACGATCACCAGCGCCTTCCTGAGCGACACCGTCGGCGGCCGGCCGCGGGCGAGGTTCCAGGGCGTGGTCCTGCCGAACGAGGCCCCGTTCGGCGCGGGTTCGGCCGAGCAGACGGCTCTGGAGAGCTACGAGAGGACGTACGGCATCCCGCAGCTCGACGCCTACACCTGGGCCCACCCCGAGGTCGGGCTCGACTACACCGACGCGGGCGGCTACGCCGGCCCGCTCGACGGGCGCCCGGCGAACGTCACCCCGGCCGGCCGGACGGGCCCCTTCGGCTATCTGCGGGGCGCCTTCTCCTTCGAGGACAACTCGCCCTCGGTGGACGAGAGCTACGGCTATGCCGCCCAGCCCCGCACCGGCTTCACCAGCTACGTCGACACCCCCGTGCCCGGCGGCGCGGGCACCGGCAGCCTGCTCGGCGAGTACGCCCACGACGGCCGCCGCGAGCTGGTGGTGACCTTCGCCTACAACCAGTACCAGCAGCAGTTCCGGGTGCTGGCCCGCGGCATGGTCGAGTGGCTGACCCAGGGCGTGCACCTCGGGCAGGCCCGCAACTACTTCGCGGTCCACGTCGACGACGTCTTCGCGCCGGACGCCCGCTGGGACACCGAGCGCAACTGCACCCCCGGCGACATCGACTGCGCGGGCGGCGGCGACACCGGGACACCGATCCGGATGACCCCGGCCGACGCCCAGTACCTGGCCTCCTGGCAGCGCGCCCACGGCTTCACGCTGGACATGGTCTTCAACGCGGGCGCCGGCGAGGAGTGGAAGAGCGAGAACGGCGGCAAGGACCCGCTGACGGACCAGCTGCTGAAGGACAGGGCCGAGTACCGCTGGGTGAACCACACCTACACCCACCTGTTCCTCGGCTGCGTCCAGGACGTGACGACCGTGCCGTGGAGCTGCGTGAAGAACGCCGACGGCTCGACGAAGTGGGTGAGCCGCTCCGACATCTCCGCCCAGATCGCCGACAACTACGACTGGGCGCTGCTGCACGGCCTCTCCGTCGATCCCGGCGAGCTGGTCACCGGCGAGCACTCGGGTCTGAGGACGCTGCCGCAGCAGCCGCAGGACAACCCCGAGCTCGGACCCGCCCTCGCCCTGAACGGCGTGAAGTGGACCGCCTCGGACAACTCCCGTGAGTCCGTGCAGCGGACCGTGGGCAGCGGCACGCTGACCGTGCCGCGCTACCCGATGAACGTGTACTACAACGTCGCCACCGAGGCCGAGATGGCCGACGAGTACAACTGGATCTACACGTCCAGGACGGACGGCGGCAGCGGCGTCTGCGAGAACAGCCCGACCTCGACCTGTCTGCCCCGGCCGCTGGACACGGCCACCGGGTTCACCGGCCACATCGTGCCCACCGAGGCGCACGCCGACCTCGGGCACGTGCTGAGCAACGACCCGCGTCCGCACTTCGCCCACCAGTCCAACCTGGCCGAGGGCCGCGTCCTGTACCCGGTGCTGGACCGTGTCCTGGCCGACTACCAGGCCCTGTTCGCCGACAACACGCCGGTCGTCAACCTGCGCCAGAGCGCCATCGGCGCCGAGCTGCAGAACCGGGCGAAGTGGCAGACCGCGCTCGACGCGGGCAAGGTCACGGCCTACCGGATCGGCGACACCGTGACGGTCACCGCCCCGTCCGGCACGAAGATCCCGGTGACGGCACCGGAGGGGACCAGGCAGCAGCAGGTACTGGGCACGGCCCCGTTCGGCACGGCGTACGCCGGCGAACGCTCGGCCTGGGCGTCCCCCGGTCTGCTCCAGTCGGCGCTCACCCTGAAACTGCCGTAGCAGCGGCCCCCGCGGGGGCGCGGTGCCGGACAGCGCACCGCCCCGGGCCGGACGGCGCTACCGGCCGAGCGACAGCAGCACCAGCGTGGTGGTCGCCGCGGTCTCCGCGACCGCGCCGAACACGTCACCGGTGACCCCGCCGAACCGGCGGACACAGCGGCGCAGCAGCAGTTCGGCGACGGCGACGGCGACGGCCACCGCGACGGCGGTGCGCACGCCGACGCCGTCGCCGAGGCCGGCCCCCGCCGCCCCGGCGCTCCTCCAGGGTGACGCCGAGGAACAGCACGAGGGAGGAGTCCTTGAAGAGCA
>NZ_JBEZBT010000041.1:0-77905 GCF_040647235.1 Streptomyces sp. NPDC042638 | reverse complement strand
TCCCACAAGACATGATCATCACCGAACAAGATCCACTTTCGCAACAGACCCTAGTGGTACCTCATGGAGTTTCGGTGTGGAGGACCGCGTTCTCTCAGGATCGGGCGACCATCCAGCCGAAGGAGTTGTCGAGGAAGCGGGGGATGTTCTGCCACCCGGTCTTGATGCTCCCCCACGTCCACACGTCGATGTCGATCCAGTTCGTACCGTCCGCTTCGACGAAGGGGCCCGTCATGAGCACGTAGTGGTCGGGCGCGGCGATCGTGGGGAACGGCACGACGGGCGACCCTGGCGCGGTCGCCAGGTCGTAGAGCGCGTTCGCGTTGACGAAGAGCACGATGTCGACGTCACTCGTGGGGATCAGGCTCAACAGGGGCGGCAGATCTGCCGGGCCGAGGACCGTGGTGTTGTCGGACACGGACGAGTACAGATTCGTGGCGGTGAGCCAACCGGCCACGGTGCCGGGGAGCGTCAGGCCGGCAACAGAGTCGCCCAGAGTGTAGGGCTGCCCGAGGTAGTCGAAGAAGATGTTCTCCGAGTCCCGCAATGCGCTCAGCAGCATCCAGTCGGTGCATTCCGGCATGGCGTGGGGATGCTGGGCGTCCGTGTTCGCGCGCAGGGTGCTGTAGTCCTGCCCCGTCAGATCCGTGTCCGGTGTCACGACCAGAGATCCGATCGACGCCGAGCCGCCGCGGAGCATGTTGCACGTGAAGGACGCCGCGGCGACCGGGTCCCGCGCCAGCCAGGTACGGAAGAAGACCGCAGGCGCGCAGGCGTTGAGTCCGCGTTGGTCGAGCAGATTCGGGTTCTGCAGCAGCGCCTGCAAGCGCTGGATCACGGCGTTGCGGTCGAGGCCCCAGGCGACGGACTGGTCCGGTTGCGTACGGAACGCTTCAACGTCGGCCAACGCTGTGATGACATCGCTCATGGGTCTGCCTTTCCGTCTGTTCCGAAAGGGCAGGGGTGGTGAAGCCGGAACGGCAACCGGGCCGAGCTGCCGGTCGCCGTCACTCGGGCAGTGGGAGGTACCCGCTTCGCGCACGCGGCCCGCTGCTTCCAACGTACCTCGGGTCACATCGGCTTGCTCATCGAGTTCAGCCCCGGCGTCGTCGCGTCCGAGCCAGCTCCCCCGGGATCCCGCCCGGTCGCACGGGACCCGTACAGGAACGCGTCATCGGCCGTCGCAGGGACGGCCGATGCCTGGACGGGACCCCCGGCACCGGGCAACCCGGATGCGCCACAGTGGCGCTGAGTGCGGGTGAGGCGGCCGGATACCGGATCCCGGGGGGACCTGCTCAGCCGCCGCTCTTGCGCCTGAACGACCGCTGGCTCGCGGCCGGGCCGTGCGCCGCACGTACCTTCGACGCGTCGGGGTTGGCGGCGGTGTCGGCGGCGTCCGCCTGCGCACCGCGCTTGCGCGCCAGGGCTTCGCGGAACTTGCGCTTGAGGTCGTAGTTGCCGTCGCTGTCCGGCGCCAGAGGGGACGTCTCGGCGGCAGCCGGCTCCGAACCTTCGGTGGATACGGGCTCTGCGGACATGGTGACCTCCTGGGTTCGGGGGTGGGCGAGCACAGCTTGTCATGCCGGGCCCGCTGCGGGGCCCCGGCAACATCATCCAGCCCCGTTTCGGCGGGTGTCCGGCTCTCAGCCGTTGCGACGCACGAGGGCGGCCCTGCGGGCCTCGGCGAGCTTGCGGGCCTCGCCGGCCTTCCGGGACTTGCCGCCGGCGCCGCGGGAGGTGTCCTTGCTGGTGCCGAGGCCGCGGAAGGGAGTGTTGGTGTTCTTGGGCCGGGGGACGGCGGGCCCGCCGTCGAGCGGGGTACCGGAGGGAGCCTTGGCGCCGGTGATCCGGCTCAGCGCCGCCTCGCCCGAGCGCACCTTGGTCACGGTCGGCTCGATCCCGGCTTCGGCCATCATGCGGCTCGTCTCGCGGCGCTGGCCCGCCAGCACGAGCGTGACCACGCTGCCCGACTCACCGGCGCGGGCGGTGCGGCCCGCCCGGTGGACATAGTCCTTGGGGTCGGTGGGCGGGTCGACGTTGACCACCAGATCGAGGTCGTCGACGTGCAGGCCACGGGCCGCGACATTGGTCGCCACCAGAACGGTGATCTGGCCGTTCTTGAACTGCGCCAGGGTCCGTGTGCGCTGCGGCTGGGACTTGCCGCTGTGCAGGGCACCGGCGTGCACCCCGCTGGCCCTCAGGTGCCGGGTGAGCTGGTCGACGGCGTGCTTGGTGTCGAGGAACAGCAGTACGCGGCCGTCGCGGGCGGCGATCTCCGTGGTGACGGCGTAGCGGTCGGGGCCGTGGACGACCAGCACGTGGTGCTCCATGGTCGTGACCGTGCCCGCGGACGGGTCGACCGAGTGGACGACGGGGTCGTGGAGGTAGCGGCGGACCAGCTGATCGACGTCGCGGTCCAGAGTGGCCGAGAACAGCATCCGCTGCCCGTCGGGGCGCACCTGGTCGAGCACGTCGACGACCTGCGGCAGGAATCCCAGGTCGCACATCTGGTCGGCCTCGTCCAGGACCGTGATCTTCACCCGTCCCAGGCGGCAGGCGTTGCGCTCGATCAGGTCGTGCAGGCGGCCGGGGGTGGCGACGACCACCTCGGCTCCCTGGCGCAGCGCGGCGATCTGCCGGCCGATCGACATGCCGCCGACGACCGCGGCCATCCGCAGGCGCAGTGCCTCGGCGTACGGCGCCAGCGCCTCGGTGACCTGTTGGGCCAGCTCCCGGGTGGGCACGAGGATCAGGGCGAGGGGCTGCTTCGGTTCGGCGCGCCGCCCGGCCGTTCGTGTCAGGAGCGGCAGGCCGAAGGCGAGCGTCTTGCCCGATCCGGTGCGCCCGCGCCCCAGGACATCACGCCCCTTCAGGGCATCGGGCAGCGTGGCGGCCTGGATCGGGAAGGGTTCACGCATCCCGAGTCCGTCCAGTGTCCGCAGCACCTCCGCCGGCAGTTCCAGACCGGCGAAGGAGACGACGGCCGGGGGCGGCGCCGGGGTCGCGGCAGGGGACTGGGCGGGACCGCCGTGAGCGATGCCGGAGTCGTCGGGATGCTTCATGAACAGCCTTCCGCAGGGGAACGTACCGAGGAAGGCCCGGCAGGACGGAACAGCTCACAGCCCACGCACAAGCGGAACCGAACAGGCAGAATCGCCCACCGCGACGACCACGCAAACGCATGACTCTAACACAGGGCATAACGTCGCGCCGTGATACCGATCACCTACGGATCAGGGTGCTGACCTGTGGAAACACCCGATTCTCCTCGTCCGCGACGGAACCCGGAAGGCGGCCGAGGACGTCGCAGTGACGTCGAGTGGCACGAAGGAGTGGTCGTGATGACGGAGAACTGCGGACGGGGTCGGGGGTCCCGGCCCTGGCTCACGGCCGCCCTGGTTGCCCTCTCCTGGCTCCTGACCGCCTGCGGGGGCAGCGGCCCGAGCTCTTCGGGAACCCCCGGCCCGCCGTCCGCGCCAAGGTCGGCGACGTCACCGCCGTCGCCGCCCACCCCGTCACCTCACGGGACGGCCGCCGCGTCCCCGGGATGCGTGGCGGGCTCAGCGACCGTCGTCCACGGCTCCGGCGACGCCTCCGTCCGTGGACTGTGCGTGCGATCCGGTACGACCGTGACGGTCGTCCTGAACCCGCGTGCCCAGGGCCCCTGGCCCCAGCCGCGCAGCAGCAACCCGATGCTGGCGCTGGTGCCCTCCTCCGCCACCGACAGCAGGGGCGTCACCCGGGTCGCGGTGCGTGCCGCGCGGATCGGCGCGGTGACCGTGACCTGGGGGTCCGAGAGCGCACCGCTCTTCACGCTTCACCTGAGTGTGGCCGCGTACCCGGTGCGGTGAGCCCGGCCGCCGGCGGGCCGGACGGCCGGCCGGACCACGACGAGGGGGCCGGCCTCAGGCCGGCCCCCTCGGGGATCCTCGGGGAGTCAGTCACCATCCCCCGTATCCCCCACCGTGGTCGCCGTCGCCGTGACCGTAGCTGTAGTCACCGTAGTATCCGTGGCCGAAGTCCCCGTAGCCTTCGTCGCTGTAGCCGCCGTACCCGCCGCGATCGCCGCCTCCGTAGCCGCCGTGATCGCCGCCTCCGTAGCCGCCGTGATCGCCGCCTCCGTAGCCGCCGCCTCCGTAGCCGCCGCCACCGTGGCCACCGCCACCGTGTCCGCCGCCGCCGTGGTCGCGCGCGAAGTCGGTATAGGCGACGGAGTGACTGGTCTGATGGGCGAGATGAACGGCGTCCACCGGCGCGGCCGGCGCGGCGACGGCCGCGGTCGCGGCACCTCCGAGAGCCAGCGCGAGACCCGCGACAGCGGCGAGGGGCCATGTGACGTTACGCATAGTGATTCTCCTGAGAAGTCCGAACTATCCGATTTGTTGCGTTTTCACGTTCCACGGTGCTCTCGCGGACAGCACAGGACAATCAGGCAAGCGGTAACCGGCTCTACCTGCCAGCTGCAATACCCGGACTAGCGGTCGCGCAGGCCGAGGTGGCGGTCGGGGTTCACGACCGTGGACAGGCCGTTGAGCAGGAGGCGGGTGCCGCCGCGCAGGTGGGCGACGTCATCGGCGCCGTCGCCCGTGGGCACGAGCCAGGTGTACTGCTCGGTCCACGTCAGACGGGAGCCGGTGGCCTCGCCGGACAGCTCCACGGTGACGAGGGAGATCCAGCGGCGGCTGCCGTCGACCTCGGCCTCGTAGACGTAGACGATCCGGGTGTCCGGCACGATGTCCAGGAACCGGGAGCGGTAGGCGAGGCGCTGCTCGGTGTCTCCCGAGACGTAGAGATTGCGGGCGGTCTCGCCGCCGCCGACCCGGAAGTCCAGTTCGTGCTCGGCGGTGGCGGAACCACCGGGGAGGCGGAACCAGCGGCTCCGCAGGGACGGGTCGGCGAAGCCGCGGAAGACCTCGGCCGGCGTCACCGTGAAGTCCATGTCGACGGAGAACGAGCCGTGCCGGGCGGCAGACACCGGGCCGGTGGCCGTGGCGGTGACCGCCTCCGCCCGCGAAGGGTGACCTGCGTCCATGGGCTCAACCTAACACGGGCGCGACGGCCGCCGGGCGGACGGATGAAGTCCCTCAAGTACCGTCATATACCGTCGACTTCAGTCCCGTTCTCGGCAGCCGGCTCGAGTGGCGATCCCGCCGGCCGACACGGCGATCCGGACGGGTGCGCGGCGGGCCGGCTCAGCGCGCCCGGCCCACCGCGCGGCCGGCCAGCAGGTCCCGCACCTCCCGGGCGTTGCGCCGGCTCACGGCGAGGACCCGGTCGCCGATCCGGACGGTGAGGTTGCCGCCGTCCACGCGGAGTTCCTCGATCCGGCCGAGGGCGACGAGACGGCTGCGGTGGATCCGCACGAAGCCGCGCGAACGCCACTGCTCCTCCAGGGTGGACAGCGGTATCCGCACCAGATGGCTGCCCCGGCCGGTGTGCAGCCGCGCGTAGTCGCCCTGGGCCTCGACGTAGGTGATGTCGGCGAGCGGCACGAACCGGGTCACCCCGCCCAGTTCCACGGGCACCTGGTCGCCGACGGCGGGAGCGGCGGGTGTGAACGCGGCCGGGCGGGGCCCCTGCCCGGCCCGGACCAGCTCGGCGACCCGTCGTACGGCCTCGGCGAAGCGCTCTGTGCGGAGCGGCTTGAGCAGGTAGTCCACGGCCTTGAGGTCGAAGGCGCGCACCGCGAAGTCCTCGTGGGCGGTGACGAAGACGATCAGCGGCGGAGCGGCGAACCCGCCCAGCAGACGGGCCAGTTCGAGTCCGCTCAGACCGGGCATGTCGATGTCGAGGAAGACGACGTCGAAGCCCTCCGTGCCGTCCGGGCTCCGCGCCATGGCCCCGCTCAGCCGGCGCAGCGCCTCGGTGGCCTCCAGGGCGGCCACGGCCGTACCGACCCGCGGGTCCTCCCCCAGCAGGTACAGCAGTTCGTCGAGCGCGGGCTGCTCGTCGTCCACGGCCAGGACGCGCAAGGGCACGTCGGTCACCCCCATGTCTCCGGCAGCTCCCCTCGTCCGCGACCGTGCCCCCATCGTGGTCCCCGCCGGTCGTCGCCGTCGAGATCGCGGACGGCGGTGTGTCCCGGCCGTGACCGGGTCGTGCCCACCGGGTTGTCCTTCCCGCTGGAGGCCCTTACTTGAGGCCCCACACTTGAGGCCGCTACTTGAGGCCGCTACTTGAGGCCGCTGAGCATGACCCCGCGGATGTAGTACTTCTGCAGCAGCAGGAAGAGGGTCAGGACCGGCAGGACGCTCAGGACGAGGCCGGCCATGACGATGGGCATCGTGCGGGCCGGGTCGACGTAGTCCTGCAGCAGCTGGATGCCGACGGGCAGGGTCATCACGTCCGGGTCGGCGGTCGACACGAGCAGTGCCCAGATGTACTCGTTCCAGGCGTCGACGAAGGTCAGCAGCCCGAGTGTCACCAGGACCGGCTTGGTCTGGGGCACGACGATCCGCCACCACACGGCGAACTCGCCGGCGCCGTCGATGCGCGCGGCCTCCAGGACCTCGTCCGGGATCGAGATCATGAACTGGCGGGTCAGGAAGATCCCGAAGCCGTTGACGAGGAACGGCATGGCGAGCGCCACGATGCTGACCGTGAGGCCCGCGCCGCCGCGCCCGAGCAGGTCGTTGCCGCCGGCCAACGGCCAGTGCACCAGGATCAGGAAGTGCGGGACGAAGAAGAGGAACGGGGGGAACATCATCGTCGACAGGACGAGGCGGAAGACGAAGTCCCGGCCGGGGAACCGGAGTTTGGCGAGCGCGTAGCCGGCGAGTGACGAGGTGAGCAGCACCGATCCGGTGATCAGAGCGGTGGCGACCACGCTGTTGCGGAAGAGCACGGGCAGGTCGAGCTGGTCGATCGCCGCCCGGTAGTTGGACAGGTCGAACGCCTGGGGCAGGAACCGGTACGGCAGCGTGCCGGCCTCGCCCGGCCCCTTGAAGGACGTCATCACCATGTCGAGGAACGGCACCACGGTGAGCACCGCTCCGGTGACGACCAGCAGGTACGACAGCCACGGGAAGCGGCGGCGGTTCACGCGTCCTCCCCCTTGCGCCGGAAGATCCACAACTGGGCCAGGGTGACCGCGAGAACCACCAGGAACAGCACGAAGGCGGCGGCGCTCGCGGTGCCCCAGTCGCCGTAGGCGAAGGCCTGCCGGTACATCTCCAGCGCGGCCACCTCGGTCGCGTCGCCCGGGCCTCCCCTGGTCATCACGATGATCAGCGCGAACGACTGCAGGCCGGTGAGGAACTGGGTGACGCACACGAACAGCAGGGACGGCCGCAGCAGCGGCAGCGTGATCTTCCAGAAGACGGTGACGGGCCCGGCGCCGTCGAGCGCGGCGGCCTCGTAGTAGGACTCGGGTACGGCCTTCAGCCCGGCGGTGAGAATGAGGATCGCCGAGCCGACCGAGGCCCATGCCTGGACGACCACGACCGCGGGCAGCGCGGTGTCCGGGTCCTGGAGGAAGGCCACCGAGTGGAGCCCGAGGGCGTTGAGGACGCCGTTGACCAGGCCGCCCGGCTCGTACATGTACTTCCACACGTTGCCGACGGCGACGACGGTCGTGACGATCGGCAGGAAGTACAGGGTGCGCCACAGCCCCTGGAACCGCAGCTTGTCGATGCAGGTGGCGACGAGTACGGAGCCGGCGAGCGCGAGGGCCACGGTGCCCAGGGCGAACAGCAGCGTGTTGGTGAGGACCGGCGTCAGGAACGTCGCCCCGTCCGCGAACAGGCCGGCGAAGTTGTCCAGGCCGACCGGGTCGATGTCGCCGAGGTCGAACCCGGTCCAGCGGGACATCGACAGCAGCAGCGCGAAACCGAGCGGCAGGATCAGGAAGACGGCGAAGAAGAGCAGCGTCGGCGCCAGGAAGAGATAGGCGACGAGGGTCTGGCGGCGCCGGGCCCGGCCGCGGCCGTCGACGGCCGCGGCGGCGGTCCGGGAGCTGTGCGCGGCCGGCCCGGTCGTCTCCGGTGCCAGGGTGTTCACCATGAGCGCGCCACCTCCTGGTCCACCTGGCGTCGGGTGGTGCGCAGGGCCTCGTCGACCGACTGCCGGCCGGTCCACAACGCCTCGATGTTCTCGCGCAGCAACGACTTGGCCTGCTGTGCGCCCGGCACGTTCGGCTCCGGCACCGCGTACGCCAGCGCGTCCAGGAAGGGGCGCAGGTTCGGGTCGCCGCCCGCGCCGAGAAGCGTCCGCATGTCGCCGGCGCGGCCGGTGAGGGAGCCCACCGACACCTGCAGGGAGCTCATCCGGGTGGCTGTCGCGCCCTTCCCGGCTCCCCGCACACCGGTCTTGCCGGTGTTGAGCCAGCGCAGGAACTCCCATGCCTCGCGCGGGTGGGCGCTGGCCGTGTTGACCCCCATCATGAAGCCGGTGCAGAGCGTGGCGTGCGCGTCGCCCGCCTCCACGACCGGCACGGGCGCGACGCCCACATCGCGGTAGTCCCCGCCCATCAGGGACTTCAGGCTCGCGGTCCACCAGCCGGCGCTGATCACCATGGCCACCTGTCCGGACGGGAACGCCTTGTAGACATTGACGCCGGGGGCGCTCGCGCCCCCGGCGACGAGGCGGTGCTCCAGGTCGAACACGGCGCGTCCGGCCGGCGAGTCGATGGCGGTGCTGCGGCCGTCCGCGGTGACGAACCGCCCGCCGGCGGCGCTGAGCAGGGCGAGCGTCTGGCCGACCGTGGTGGAGTCGTCGTAGGTCGACAGCCCGAACCCCTGGACCAGTGTGTTGCCGTACCGGTCGCGCCTGGCGGTTCGGCGGGCCGCCTCCTCCAGTTCGCGCCAGGTGCGCGGCGGGCCGTCGACGCCGGCCGCGCGCAGCAGCCGCTTGTTGTAGTAGAGGGCGTAGGTCTGCACCTCGGTCGGGTAGCCGTAGACCTTGCCGCCCACCGAGGCGGCGCCGACCGCGGCCTCGCCATAGCCGCGTCTGATCTCCTCGGCGTCCTCGGGCGGGGCGGCCCGCAGGACGCCGGCGCGGACGAGCTGGCCGTTCCACAGGCAGTACGGGTGGAGGATGTCCGCGCTCCGCCCGGCGGCCTGCCGGACCGTGAACGTGGTCAGCAGGTCCGTGAACTCGACGGCCTCCGTGCGCACCTTGACCCGGTCGTGGGTGGCGTTCCACTCGTCGACCGGGCCCTGCAGGGCCGCCTTCAGCTCCCCGCTCGCGTAGTGCGAGAGCAGGGTGAGGACGATCGGGTCCCCGGGCCGCCCGGTGCCCCGGTGCGGTGCGGCGCATCCGGAGGCGAGCAGCGCCGAGGGGAGGGTGAGGGCGAAGTGACGGCGGCTCAGGCCGCGGGTGGCCGCGGCCGGCCGCCGGCCGCCGGAGCGGGCCGGCGTCATCCGGCGGCCTGCCGGCGCATCACCCGGAACCGCCGGGTCGTGGTGAACCCGGCCTTGCGGTACAGGTGGCCCGCCGGGGACTGCTCGCCGGTCCACAGGAACCACGCGGAGTGCGCGCGGCGCGCCCGCATGCGTTCCAGGACCAGGTGGAGGAGGACTTCCCCGAGTCCGGTGCCGCGGGTCTCCTCCAGCACCCCGATCGGGCCGAACCGCTCGTCCACGGACTCGAAGGCGCCGTGCATCGCCCAGCCGACCATGCGCCCCGACGGGTCGCGGGCGGTGACGATCCGGTCGAGCGGGGTGCCCGCGGCCAGACTGTCCCGGATCGTGCAGGCCCAGTCCGGGCCGAAGTGGTTCCCGGCGAGCGCGAGGAGGTCCACCAGGTCGTCGTCGGCGGGGGTGGAGAACCGGTAGCCCCGCGCCGTCAGTCCGTCCAGGCGGCGGGTGACGTCCTCCGGGACGCGGTAGCCGACCAGGCCGCGGTCCATCGCCGCCGCCTCGTACAGGGTGCGGAAGCCCAGGGACTCCAGGAGCCCGGCCGCCTCCGGGTACGCCTCGGCGTCCAGGCCGGGGAAGACGTAGTTGGGGGTGTACGAGGAGAAGTCCACCCGGGTGCGGCCGTGGCGGTGGAGCCAGTCGAGGGCGTCGGTCAGCAGCCGGCGGCCGATGCCGCGCCCGCGGGCGGCCGGGTCGACGAAGAAGAACGGGATCCAGCCCTGCTCCGGCTCCAGGTCGGTGCCGGTCATCGGCCGCAGACGGCGCACGGCGTAGGCGGCGCCGACGACCCGGTCGCCGTCGACGGCGACCCGGAGCCCCTGCGGGTCGAAGTTGGGGTCGAGCAGCACCAGGGAGCGGAAGCGGTCCGGGGTGATGGGGTCGGCCGGTGCACCGCGGCGCCACGCCTCCACCAGCCGCGGTCCGTCGCCCGCGCGGAAGCCCCGCGTCCCGGCCCGGGTCGTGGTCGTGCGATCGGTCATCGGCGGGGGTGTCCTTCCCTACGGGCGGCGCGGACGGCAGCGGCCGGGGCGGGTGGTCTCAGGGGTAGAGCAGCAGGTCGTCGCCCGCCCACCGGCCGGGCGGCGCCGGTGGAGCGCACAGCGGCAGCGGGTCGTCGCCCGCGTCGACGGCGCGCCGCAGCCGGTCGGACCCCCACAGCAGGTCGACGAAGTGACGGTGCCCGGTGCCCTCGGCGCCGCCGCCGGCGCTGCGCCAGGCGAAGTCGTCCGGGTACAGCCGCCGCAGCACGCCGAGCATGGCGACGGCGGTGCGTACGGGCGCGAACGCCGCACGGTCGGTGACGTGGAGCTGCACCCCGCGCAGCGGTCGTCCGGCGTGTTTGTGGAAGGTGGGCACGAACCACAGGTCACGGAAGTGCACTCCGGGCAGGGCGAGTTCGGCGAGCGCGGGCGCGAAACGGGCGTCGAGGTAGGGAGCGCCGACGATCTCGAAGGGCTGTGTGGTGCCACGGCCCTCCGAGAGGTTCGTGCCCTCGAACAGGCAGGTGCCGGGGTAGACGGCGGCCGTGGCGGGCGTCGGGATGTTGGGCGAGGGGGCGATCCAGGGCAGGGCGGTGGCCTGCGCGTCCAGGGTGCGCCGCCAGCCGGCGGCCTCGATCACCGTCAGGTCGGCGGCGCGGCCCGCGAGTCGGGGTACGGCCGAGGTGTTGAGGTGGCGGGCGAGTTCGCCGCAGGTGAGGCCGTGCCGGACGGGTACGGCGGCGCGCCCGACGAAGCTGGCCCACGCCTCCTCCAGGAGCGGGCCCTCGCTGACGAGCCCGCCGAGCGGATTGGGCCGGTCGGCGACGACGAACCGTACGCCCGTGCGGGCCGCCGAGACCATCAGGTCGAACATGGTCCACACGTAGGTGTAGAACCGGGCTCCGATGTCCTGGAGGTCGTACACCAGGGCGTCGACGCCGCTGAGGCGCAGCAGTTCGTCGAGGCGTTCGCCGGTGTGCCGGTAGGTGTCGTGGACCGGCAGGCCGGTGGCGGGATCCCTGCGGGCGGCCTCGCTCTCGCCTGCCTGGCCGGTCCCGCGCAGCCCGTGCTCGGGACCGAACAGGGCGACCAGGCGCACGCCGGACTCCAGCAGCGCGGGGGCGGCCGGGCGCAGGTCGGGCAGGACGCCGGTGTGGTTGGTCACCAGTCCGAGCCGGCCCGGCCCGGCGCGTCCGGGCGACGCGTGCAGTCGCGCGATCCCCGGCGTCACCGCGACGCGCTCGTCCGTGCTCATCCTGTGGCCCCGTCTGCCGGTGACATCTCGAAGCGGTGGACGACATTTATGCGTATGTCCGGGAATTTTGCAATGATTCGCCGCCAGTTCGCGCCACGCCGAACGTGTATACGACCGAACGTCTCAGTCCGGCAGCACCAGCCGGGCCGTCTCCCCCGACCCCACGGGCACCGCCCGGTCCCGCAGACGGATGTCGATGGGCGAGCGGTCGGAGTCCGGTACGGCGATCTCCAGCAGGCCGCTGCGCAGGCGCAGCCGGACGCCCCAGTGGCCGTGGTAGCGGATGGCGAAGCCGTAGGAGGACAGCTCGGGCAGCGGGACCGGGTCGAGGCGCAGGGCGCCGCCACGGGTCTCCAGGCCGGTCAGCCCGCGCTGGACGAGGTCGAGCGTGCCGGCCATCGCGCCGAGGTGGATGCCCTCACCGGTGGTGCCGCCCTGCAGGTCGGCGATGTCGCCGCGCAGGGCCTCCTGGACGAAGCTCCACGCGGCGGCGCGGCGGGCGCGGGTCAGGATCCAGCCGTGCACCAGGCCGCTGAGGGTGGAGCCGTGGCTGGTGCGGTGCAGGTAGTGGTCGACGGTCGCGGACCAGGTGTGTTCGTCCAGCGGGTGGCCCAGACGCTGCAGCAGCGACCGGAGTTCGGGCGGCGAGAAGAGGTAGCCGAGCATCAGGACGTCGGCCTGTTTGGACGCCTTGTAGCGGTTGACGGTGTCGCCCTCCGCCTCCAGGATCCGGTCCAGGCGCCGGATGTCGCCGTACCGCTCGCGGTAGTCGTCCCAGTCCAGCTCGGCGAGGTCGCCGTAGCCGTCGAACTGGCTGATCACCCCGTCGTGGAAGGGGACGTGCAGCCCGCGGGAGACCTCCTCCCAGCGGGCGGGCTCGTCGTCGCCCAGACCGGTGTGCTCGGTGAGTTCGCGGCGGCGCGGCTCGGGCAGCCCGTCCAGCAGCTCCAGGGCGCGGCCGAGCACCCAGGCGGCGGTGACGTTGGTGTACGCGTTGTCGTCCACGCCGGGCCGGTCCGCGCCGGGGTAGGCGTCGTGGTACTCGTCGGGACCGACCACACCCAGGATCCGGTACCGGCCGAGGCGGTCGTCCCAGGTCGCCGAGTCCGCCCAGAAGCGGGCGACCTGGAGGAGCATCTCGGCGCCCTCGCCGTGCCGGAAGTCGGTGTCGCCGGTCGCCTCGCAGTACTGCCAGACGTTGTAGGCCACCGCCGAGCCGACGTGGTGCTGGAGCCGGGAGTGGTCCGGCAGCCAGTGGCCGGAGCGCGGGTTGAGGTGCAGCCGCTGGGTCTCCTCGCGGCCGTCGCTGCCGCTCTGCCACGGGTAGAGGGCGCCGCGCCGGCCGATGCCGTGGGCCGCGTGGCAGGCGGTGTCCAGCCGGCGGTGGCGGTAGCGGAGCAGCGCCCGGGAGACCTCGGGCAGGTGCAGGTTGAGGTAGGGCAGGACGAACAGCTCGTCCCAGAAGACATGGCCCCGGTACGCCTCGCCGTGCAGTCCGCGGGCGGGCACGCCGACGTCCAGGTCGGCGGTGTGCGGCGAGAGTGTCTGCAGCACGTGGAACAGGTGCAGGCGCAGGATGCTGCCCGCCTCGCCGGGCACGTCCAGCTCGGTGCGCCGCCACAGCTGCTCCCAGGCCACGCGGTGCGATTCCAGCAGTGCGTCGAACTCCGGCGCGGCGGCGACCCGGTCCACGGCCGCGCGCAGCGGGTCGCTGATGGCCGGGTCGTGCGAGGTGTGCAGGGCGACGGTCTTGTCCACGGTGGCGGTGTCGCCGGGCGACAGGCGCAGGCGCACCCGCTGCACGGCGCGGTGGGCCTCGTTGGCGTGCGTGACCGGCGCCCGGGCGGTCAGCCGGCCGGCCAGGCCGAAGCGGATGTCGGAGGTGCGGGTACGGCAGCGCAGCCACACCGTGCCGGGCACGGAGGTGCCGACGTGGACGTGGGTGAGGTGGCGGCCGTCCAGCTCCCGGTAGCGGGCCACCTGGGCGTTGGTGACGCTGCCGTCGAGCGCGGCCTCCACGTCCAGCTCGACGGGTTTCCCGGCGGCGGTGAACTCGGTGCGCAGGGCGGCGAGATGGGGGTCGCCGAGGTGGACCAGACGCAGCTGCCGGACCTGGAGGGTGCCGTCGCCGAGCGCGTAGCGGGAGCGGCGCTCCAGCAGGCCGGGGCCGAGGTGGAGGACCTGGTGGTGCTCGGTGACGGCGGCGGTGTCCGGGGCGAGCCAGTTCCCGTCCGCGGGCCGGAACCGCAGGGGCAGCCAGTTCGGGAGGTTCACCATGTCCTCGTTCTCGACCCGGCACCCGGCGACCTCGGAGGTGAGCCGGTCGTAGCAGCCGGCCGCGTAGGTGCCGGGGTAGTGGACGTCGTCCGCGGTGCACTCGGGCAGCGCGCCGCGGGTGGCGAAGTAGCCGTTGCCCAGGGTGCACAGGGACTCCCGCAGGCGTTCCTCCGCGGGCCGGTATCCGTCGTACTCCCAGCTGGGTCCGGGCACCGTCACCCCCCGGACAGCAGGCCGGTGAGGATCCGGTCGGGGGTGAGGGGGAGTTCGCGGAAGCGGATGCCGGTGGCGTGGTGGACGGCGTTGCCGAGCGCGGCGGCGGTGCCGACGATGCCGATCTCTCCGATGCCCTTGCTGCCCATGGGGTTGAGGTGGGGGTCGTCCTCGTCGATCCAGTCGGCCTCGATGTCCGGGACGTCGGCGTGGACGGGCACGTGGTAGGAGGCGAGGTCGGCCTCGGGGAAGTCGCCGAACGCGGGGTCCAGGGTGCTGCTCTCGGTGAGGGCCATGCCCATTCCCATGATCTGGGCACCGGTGAACTGCGAGCGTGCGGTGCGGGCGTTGAGCATCCGGCCGGCGGCGAAGACGCCGAGCAGCCGGCGGACCCGGATCTCGCCGGTGACCGTGTCGACGGCGACCTCGGCGAAGTGGGCGCCGAACGCGTGCCGGGCGTAGGGGCTGTCCGCGTCGGCCTCGCCGGTGGTGTCCGCGCGGACGGTCGGGCCCTCCTCGGGGTGGGCGGCGAGCCGGGCGCACGCCTTGTGCACGGCCCAGCCCCACGAGGCGGTGCCGCAGGAGCCCCCGGCCAGGGGGGCGGGCGGCAGGTCGCTGTGGCCGACCTCGGTGCGCACCCGGTCCAGGGGCACGCCGAGGGCGTCCGCGGCGATCTGGGCGAGGACGGTACGGGCTCCGGTGCCGATGTCGGCCGCGTTGACCCGGACGACGAAGGTGCCGTCGGGGCGGGCCTCGGCGCTCGCGGCGGACGGGGCGACCTGTACGGGGTAGGTGGCGGCGGCCATGCCGGTGCCGATGCGCAGCGGCCCCTCGCGCCGCAGGCCGGGGCGCGGGTCGCGGCCGGCCCAGCCGAAGCGGCGGGCCCCCTCGCGCAGGCACTCCACGACGTGCCGGCTGCTGAACGGCTTGCCGCTGAACGGCTCCCGCTCCGGTTCGTTGCGGACGCGCAGTCCCACCGGGTCCATGCCGAGGGCGTCGGCGAGTTCGTCCATGGCGGACTCCAGGGCGTACATGCCGGGGGCCTCACCGGGGGCGCGCATCCAGGACGCGACGGGCACGTCCAGCGGGACCACCCGGTGGGAGCTGCGCAGGTTGGGGGTGGCGTACATGACGCGGGAGACCGCCCCGGCGTGTTCCACGAACTCCGTCACGCGGGAGGTGTGGGTGGTCACCTCGTGCAGCAGGGCGGTGAGCCGGCCGTCCGGGTGTGCGCCGAGCCGCAGCCGCTGCACGGTGGGGGCGCGGTGGCCGACCGTGGTGGGCAGGTTGCGGCGGGGGTAGGCGAGGGTGACGGGCCGGCCGGTGTGCCGGGCGGCGAGCGCGGCGAGGACGACGTCGGGGCGCGGGGTGCCCTTGGCACCGAAACCGCCGCCGACGTGCTCGGCGACGACGGTGATCCGCTCCTCGGGCAGCCGGAACAGCTGGGCGAGCACGGACCGCACGGTGGTACCGCCCTGGCTGGAGGTGTACACGGTGAGCCGGTCCCCGTCCCAGTGGGCCGTGGTCGCGTGCGGCTCCATCGGGTGGTTGTGCAGCGGCGGCACCCGGTAGGTGACGTCGACCCGGGCCTCGGCCGCGGCGAGGGCGCCCTCCGGGTCGCCGTACTCCGCCCGGCCCGGCTCGCCGTTGACCTCCTGCGGCACGTAGCCGTCCGGGTGACCCTCGACGGGGCGGTTGTCGTGGGCCTGGGTCTCGTAGGTGACCCGGACGGCCCGGGCGGCGGCGCGGGCGGCCTCCGGCGTCTCGGCGACGGCCAGGGCGACGCACCAGCCGCGGTGCGGCACGGCCGGGCCCCTGAGCACGGCGAGCATGCCGTCCTCGGGTTCGGCCAGCTGGGCGGCGGCACCGGGGGTGAGGACGGCGAGGACGCCGGGCAGGGCGAGGGCGGCCGAGGTGTCGACGCCGGTGACGCGGCCGCGCGCGACCGCGGCGGGCACGGGCCAGGCGTGCGCGCGGCCGGGCAGGGCGTACTCGGCGGCGTAGCGGGCGGCGCCGGTGACCTTCTGGCGCCCTTCCCGGCGCTCGGCGGGGGCGCCCAGGGCGGTGCCGGTCGTGCCGGTCATGGGTCCTCCTGTGGCGGCTCAGGCCGTTGCGGGGGCGGGGGCGAGGCGGTTCAGGACGTCCAGTGCGAGGTTGCGGGCGAGGGGCACCTTGTAGGCGTTGTCCCGCAGGGCCTCGGCGTGCGCGAGTTCGAGCGCGACGGCCCCTTCGAAGGCGGCGGGGCCGGCGGGGGCGCCGAGCAGGGCCAGCTCGGTGTGCCGGGCCCGCCAGGGGCGGTGGGCGAGCCCGCCGAAGGCGACGCCCACCTGGTCGACGACCCCGTCCGCGACGCGCAGGACGACGGCGACGGAAGCGAGGGCGAAGGCGTACGACGCCCGGTCTCGGGCCTTGCGGTAGGCGGAGGGGGCGCCGGCCGTGGCGGCCGGGAGCAGGACGCCGGTGATCAGTTCGCCGGGGCGGATCCAGGTGTCCCGCTCGGGGTGCTCGCCGGGCAGCCGGTAGAAGTCGGCCACCGGAAGACGCCGGGTGCCGTCGGTGCCGTACAGCTCGACCTGGGCGTCCAGCGCGGCCAGGGCGACGGCCATGTCGGACGGGTGGGTGGCGATGCAGTGCGGGGAGTGGCCGAGGACGGCGTGGTCGCGGTGGACGCCGTCGCGGGCACCGCAGCCGCTGCCGGGCTCTCGTTTGTTGCAGGGTTTGTCCAGGTCCTGGAAGTAGGGACAGCGGGTGCGCTGGAGCAGGTTGCCGCCGGTGGTGGCGGCGTTGCGCAGCTGGCCGGAGGCGCCCGCCAGGAGCGACTGGGAGAGGGCCGGGTAGCGGTCGCGGACGCGCGGGTCGGCGGCGAGGTCGCTGTTGCGGACGGTGGCGCCGACGCGCAGGGCGCCGTCGGGCAGCTCCTGGACGGTGTCCAGTGGCAGGCGCCCGACGTCGATGAGGACGCCGGGCCGCTCCACGCCGAGTTTCAGCAGGTCGACCAGGTTGGTGCCGCCGGCGAGGTAGCGGGCGCCGGGGTGGGCGGCGTGCGCCTCGACGGCCTCCTGGACGCTGTCCGGCCTGAGGTATCCGAAGCCGTTCACGGGATCACGTCCTCGATCGCCTCGACGATGCGGGGATAGGCGCCGCAGCGGCACAGGTTGCCGCTCATCCGCTCGCGGATCTCGGTCCGGTCCAGCGGGACGGGCCGGCCGGAGGGGGCTGCCGGGTCGGTGACGTGGGAGGGGTGGCCGGCCGCGGCCTCGGCGAGCATGCCGATGGCGGAGCAGAGCTGGCCCGGGGTGCAGTAGCCGCACTGGAAGGCGTCGCGGTCCAGGAAGGCCCGCTGGAGGGGGTGCGGGTCCTCGCCGTCGCCGCCCAGGCCCTCGACCGTGGTGATGTCGCTGCCGTCGAGGGTGACCGCGAGCAGCAGACAGCTGTTCATCCGGCGACCGTCGACCAGTACGGTGCAGGCACCGCACTGGCCGTGGTCGCAGCCCTTCTTGGACCCGGTGAGGTCCAGCTCCTCGCGGAGCAGGTCGAGCAGGACGCGCCGGTGGTCGACGCGCAGGGTGTGGGGTTTGCCGTTGACCCGGAGGGTGACCTCGGACTGGTGGCCGGGCTGGTGTGCGCTGGTCATGGCGGGGGATGACCTTCCGGACGGACGGTGCTGCCGTCCGTTCCGCGTATCCAGGTCACGCCCGGCTCACACGTCCGCGGGCCCTTGTGTCCGGATCAGGGGTAGCTCTTCAGGTTGGCGACGTTGCTGCCGGCGTTGGACGGGCCTCCGGTGCTGTTGACGACGTGACTGATGGTGCCGGTGCCGCCGAGGGAGACGGTCACCATGCTCGTGAAGCGCACGTTCGCGTTGTTCGGTGCCTCGATGGCGTGGGCGGCCGTCACGCCCGGGTTGACGTTGAAGTAGCAGTAGCTGCCCAGGCCGTACGCCTGGTGGCTGGTGACGGAGTCGGCGACCTTGTAGGCCGCGTAGCCCTGCGTGGAGCCGTTCATCCAGGCGGCCTGGTTCGGCGGGTCGTACGGCATCTCGTTCTGGAAGAAGTAGGTGCGGCCGCCGTTGCCGTTCCAGACGGTCTGGTACTTCTGGAAGTGCTCGACGAACAGCCCGTACATGGTCACGTCGTCGCCGTTGACGACCAGGCCGGTGTCGGCGGTGTTGCTGGTCCAGCCGACGCCGCTGCCGTGGTCGGCGCGCCAGATCCACATGTGGTCGCCGATGACGTTGTCGCTGTTGACGACGAGGCTGGTGGCCGCCTTGCCGACGCCGGCGCCGCCGACGCGGAAGTACACGTCGTGCAGGGAGGTCGGGTCGGCCGCGTGGGAGGCGCTGGAGCCGGCCGGCCCGACCTCGACGAGGGTCTTCGAGCTGGTGGTGCCGGCGTCGAAGAGCAGGCCCGCTATCTTGACGCCGTCGACGTCGGCGACGGACATCGCGGTGACGCCGTTGTCCGGGACGAAGGTGGCGAGTCCCAGGCCGAGGACGACCGTGTCCGGGCGGGTCACCCGCAGGGTCTGGTCGAGGTGGTAGACGCCGGGTGTCACCAGCAGGTTCTGCCCGGCGGCGAGCGCGGAGTTGATCGCGGCGGCGGTGGCGCCGGGCTTGACGACGTAGAACCGGCTCAGCGGCAGCGAGGAGCCGGCGGGGCTGCCGTTCGCCCAGCTGGTGCCGGTGGAGGCGGTGCGCGTGGACGGCACGAACACCTGGTACTGGCCGGAGCCGTCGACGTACAGGAACGGCTTCTCCCGGGTGACCGGGCTCTGCGCGACCGTGGTGTACGGCGGGTTGGGGAAGCTGGTGCCGGGGACGCCCTGGCTGCCCACGAAGACCATGTTCCAGTTCGATCCGGTCCAGCTGCCCAGCTGGGAGTTGCGGGTCAGCCACTGCTGCTGGCTGCCGGAGTTGACCTGTCCGTCGATCTTGCTGTCGGCGAGATAGCCGCCGGAGGACCAGCCGCCGTCGTCGAGGGCGAGGTTGCCGCGCAGGTGCATCCGGCGGTACGCCGCCGCCTGCGAGACCGCCCAGCGGTCGCCGCCGTTCGCCGGGGTGACCGACAGGTTCTCGGCGCCGCGCCAGAAGTTCTGGGTGGCGTTGCCCTGGAACCAGTCGGCCTCGGCGTGCACCGCGCCGTTGACGTTGACGGCGTCCGGGGTGAGGCCGAGACCGAGGACCTGGGTGTAGAAGCCGACGTTGACGTCGGCGTTGTAGGTGCCGGGCTTGAACAGCACGGCGTAGCGCTGCGAGCCGAACTGGTTGGTCTCCTGCTGCTGGAAGATCGAGTCCAGCCTGCTCTGGATGGCGGCGGAGGACATCGACGGGTCGAACAGGGCCACGTTGGGGCCGAGATCGGGGTCGTCGGAGTTCTGGGACACGGAAGTCACCTGGAAGCGCTGGGCGGCGGTGCCGTTGCAGGTGTACTGCACGAACTGCACGCTGTCTGCCGTCGAGGCGCCGGGGTCGTCCAGACACTTGCCGCTGCCCCGGTTCACGAAGTGGTAGGCGCCGCCGCCGTCGTCGACGGGCAGCCACTGCTGGTTGGCGCCGCCGCCGTAGCTCCAGAGGTGGACCGGTGCGTTGTCCGCGGTGGAGACGTCGGCGACGTCCACGACCTGGTTGGTGTCGTTGCGGTTGCCGATGCGGACGTATCCGCCTCCGGCGTCGGCGAAGCTCCACTGCTGGGCCGTGCTGCCGTTGCACGCGTACTGCTGGACGACGGTGCCGTTGGCGGTGCCGGCCGCCCGGGCGTCCAGGCACTTGCCGCTCGCGGCGTCGACGACGGTGGCGAAACCCGTGGGCAGGGCGGCGGCGGTGATGGTGGTGGCTGCGGGCGCGGGGGCTGCCGTGAGCAGCCCGGCGGCAAGGGACAGGGCGGCGAGCGAACCCGCCGCGGGGAGAGGTCTGGCCATGAGCGCGGGTGGCCTTTCGAGTGGGGGGTGGTGTGGGCCCGACGGCCTTGGGACCAGCGGCCGTTGGCGCCCCGTGAGGCTTTGTTTAAGGCGTGAAGCTAAAGGTACGGACCACCGGCGTCAAGTTGCGGAGCCGGAAACGGGACGACTCGGGAGACAGCGCCCCGATGAACGACGGCCGGGCACCCGCACCCCCGTACGGCCACCACCCACCACCCACCACCCACCACCCGCCCCCGCCTGAGGCACCGGCGTCCCGGTCGGGGCGTCAGCCGGCCGTCGGTACCCCCGCGTCCGCCGGTGTCGGCCCGTGTGCCGTGTCGTCCCGTTGGGCGAACTGCGTCCGGTACAGCTCCGCGTAGCGGCCGGCCGTGGCCAGCAGTTCCTCGTGGGTGCCGCGTTCCACGATGCGGCCGGACTCCACGACCAGGATCTGGTCGGCGGCCCGGACCGTGGACAGACGGTGGGCGATGACCACGGCGGTGCGGCCCTCCAGGGCCTCGGTGAGCGCCTCCTGGACGGCCGCCTCGGAGGTGTTGTCCAGGTGGGCGGTGGCCTCGTCCAGGATGACCACGCGCTGGCGGGCCAGCAGCAGCCGGGCGATGGTCATGCGCTGGCGTTCGCCGCCGGAGAGCCGGTAGCCGCGCTCGCCGACGACCGTGTCCAGGCCGTCGGGCAGGGACCGTACGACGTCGGCGAGGCGGGCGCGGCCGAGGACGTCCCACAGCTCGTCGTCGCCCGCCTCCGGGCGGGCGAGCAGCAGGTTGGCGCGGACGGTGTCGTGGAAGAGGTGGCCGTCCTGGGTGACCATGCCGAGGGTGGCCCGCAGGGAGGCGGCGGTCACGTCGCGGACGTCGACCCCGCCGACGCGGACCGCGCCCGCGCCGACGTCGTACAGACGCGGCAGGAGCTGGGCGATGGTCGACTTGCCGGCGCCGGAGGAGCCGACGAGGGCGACGGTCTGCCCGGGTTCGGCGCGGAACGAGATGCCGTGCAGAACCTCGGTGCCACCGCGCGTGTCCAGGGCGGCCACCTCCTCCAGCGAGGCGAGGGAGACCTGGTCGGCGGCGGGGTAGGCGAAGCGGACGTTGTCGAACTCGACGGCCACCGGCCCCTCGGGGACCTCCCGGGCGTCCGGCTTCTGTGCGATGAGCGGCTTGAGGTCGAGCACCTCGAAGACCCGCTCGAAGCTGACGATCGCGCTCATCACCTCGACCCGGGCCCCGGCGAGCGCGGTCAGCGGGGCGTACAGGCGGGTCAGCAGCAGGGCGAGCGAGACCACCGCGCCGGGCTCCAGGGAGCCGCGCAGCGCGAACCAGCCGCCGAGGCCGTAGACGAGGGCCAGGGCGAGGGCGGAGACCAGGGTGAGGGAGGTGATGAAGACGGACTGGGCGGTCGCGGTCCGCACCCCGATGTCCCGGACCTGGGCGGCGCGCGCCGCGAACTGGGCGGACTCCTCCTCCGGGCGGCCGAAGAGCTTGACCAGGGTGGCACCGGGGGCGGAGAACCGCTCCGTCATCCGGGTGCCCATGGCCGCGTTCAGCGCCGCCGCCTCCCGCTGCATGCCGGCCATCCGGCTGCCCATGCGGCGGGCGGGCAGCACGAACACGGGCAGCAGCACCAGCGCGAGCAGGGTGATCTGCCAGGACAGCGTGAGCATCACCGCGAGCGTCAGCAGCAGGGTCACCAGGTTGCTGACGACCCCGGAGAGGGTGTTGGCGAAGGCCCGCTGGGCACCGATCACGTCGTTGTTGAGACGGCTGACCAGTGCGCCCGTACGCGTACGTGTGAAGAACGCGACAGGCATGCGCTGCACATGATCGAACACAGCCGTTCTGAGGTCGAGGATGAGTCCCTCCCCGAGCGTCGACGACAGGCGCCGCCCGAGGATGCCGAGCCCCGCCTCCGCGAGCGCCACGACCGCGATGAGCAGGGACAGCCGGACCACCGTGCCGGAGTCGTGCCCCGCCACGATCGCGTCGACGACGCGGCCGGCGAGCACGGGGGTCGCGACCGCGAGCAGCGCGGTCACCACCCCGAGCAGGACGAAGCGGGCGATGCCCGCGCGGTGCGGGCGGGCGAAGGCGGCGATACGGCGCAGCGTGGCGCGGGCGAAGGGGCGACGCTCGGACTGCGCGTTCATCACGCTGTGCAGCTGCGTCCAGGCTGTGGTCTCCATGCTCATACCGGAGAACCTAGAACCTCGAGCTTCGTTGAGGTCAATGCCCGCGCGATTTCACCCGCCGCTTCGTCGTCCGCACCGGTGTCCCCCGGCTCGAAGGCCCCGATGACCTCACCCTGTAAGCCGCTGTCCGCGATTCCGCCACCCGCCGTTGGGACGGTGCGGAGAACCTCTGCGGATGTGACTGCCGTCCCGCTCCCCCCGTCTCCCCCGCTGTTCCGGGGACGATTCCCCCGGCGCCCTCCCCGTCGCGTCCCCGTCCGGCGACTGCTGTGTCTGGTTCCCCTCGCGCTCGTCGCCGTGGCCGCCGTACGGCACCGCTCGATGCTGACCGAGGGCGTCGGCCAGCTGCGCACCGCCTCCTGGCCGTGGCTGCTGGCCGCGGCCGGTGCCACCTGCCTGACCTGGGTGGCCGCCGCGGTCACCCGGCAGGGTGCGGTGGTCCAGCCGCTGCCGAAGGGCCGGCTGCTGGCCACCCAGTTCGCCGCGGCCTCCGCCAACCACCTGCTGCCCACCGGGCTCGGCGCCGGCGCGGTGAACCTGCGCTTCATGAGCGTGTGCGGGGTGCCGCCGGCCCGGTCCTCGGCCGCGCTCGCCCTGTACCTGCTGGCGGAGAGCGTGGGCCGGCTGGGTCTGCTGGCCGCGCTGCTCATCGCCTTCCCGGACGCGCTGCGGCTCGGCTCCCTGCTGCCGGACGGCTCGGCGCTCCGGCTGCTGCTGGGCGTGGCCTGCCTGTCGGCCGTCGCGGTGGCCGTGCTGGTGCTCGTACGGCCGTTGCGCACGCGCGTGACCTCGTTCGTGCGGGACGCGCTCGGCGAGGCGCGGTCGGTACACACCCGCCCCGCCCGTGCCCTCGCCCTGTGGGGCGGCTCGCTGGCCTTTCCGGCGCTCCAGGCGGCCGGGCTCGCCGCCGTCGGCCAGGCGCTCCGCCTGCCGGTACCGGCCGCCCACATGGCGCTCGCCTATCTCGCCGCGACGGTCGCGGTGGCCCTGGTGCCCACTCCGGGCGGGCTCGGCTCCGTCGAGGCGGCACTGATCGTGGCCCTGGTCGCGGTCGGCGGCCCGGCCGCGGTGGCGACGGCGGTGGTGCTGGCCTACCGCGTCATCACGGTGTGGGTGCCGCTGGTGCCCGGGGCGCTGACGTTGGGCGCGCTGGTACGGCTGAAGGTCATCTGACGCGGGCCGCCCTCTCGCCGGGGTCCGGCCGTAGGGTACGGCGGTACGCCCGGGGGTCTCACCCCGCGGACGCGCGCGGGTGCCGGCGCCGGTGCCGGCGCGGCGGCCTGTGTGCACGCCGGCGCGATACGGCCCGCACGAGCAATGCGACGGCCCGCACGAGCAATGCAACGGCCCGCACGAGCCATGCGACGGCCCGCACGACCGACCGGCGCGACGGCCCGCACGACGGCGCGACCGTCCTCTCGGGCCTGTCCGGACCGGCCCCGCTGCTGCGAAGCTACCGGCAAGTCACCGTCCCAGCCCGGGCAGTGGTCCCGTAGAAGGAGGTTGCCGTATGCCGGTGCGCATCGAGCGGCAGGAGCACGTCACCACGGTCGTCCTGTCCCGGCCGGAGGCGCGCAACGCGGTGGACGGGCCGACGGCCGCCGAACTCGCCGCCGCCTTCCGGGCGTTCGAGGCGGACGACGACGCCCGGGTGGCGGTCCTGTGGGGCGAGGGCGGCACCTTCTGCGCGGGCGCGGACCTGAAGGCGATCGGTACGGAACGCGGCAACCGGGTGGCGGAGGACGGGGACGGGCCGATGGGGCCGACCCGGATGCGGCTGTCCAAGCCGGTGATCGCGGCGGTGGCCGGTCACGCGGTGGCGGGTGGCCTGGAACTCGCCCTGTGGTGCGATCTGCGGGTCGCGGAGGAGGACGCGGTGTTCGGGGTGTTCTGCCGCCGCTGGGGCGTGCCGCTGATCGACGGCGGCACGGTCCGGCTGCCCCGGCTGATCGGCACCGGCCGGGCACTGGACATGATCCTCACCGGCCGCCCGGTGCCGGCCCGCGAGGCGCACGCGATGGGGCTCGCCGACCGGGTGGTGCCGGCCGGCACCGCCCGCGCCGAGGCGGAGGCGCTCGCGGCGGCCGTCGCCCGTTTCCCGCAGTCCTGCCTGCGCGGCGACCGGGCCTCGGTCCTCGACCAGGAGGGCGCGGACGAGCAGACGGCCCTGCGCGGCGAACTCCGGTACGGCATGGGGGTGCTGGCGGCGAGCGCGGAGGGGGTGGCCCGGTTCGCGTCCGGCGCCGGACGGCACGGGTCGTTCGCCGACCGGTGAGCACCGGCCCTCCGGCACCCGGCGGCTGACCGGGCACCCGGCACCGGGTCCGCTCAGTCGGTGCTCACCCGCACCTCCCCGCCCTCGGGGTCGACACGGTCGTGCCAGCGTGCGGTGAGGGCCAGGGTGCGGTTCGGCAGGGCGGTACCGGCGCCGATCCGCTCGCGGTGCAGGAGGCGGCCGTCCTGGCGGACGTACAGGACGGGGCGGGGCAGCGGGACGCCGGTGCGCAGGAGGTAGCGGGCGGGGCGGACGGCCGGGGTGACGCGGTTCGGGGCGACCCAGCGCAGCGGCGGTGACACGAGGAGGGGTACGCCCGGATCCGGCCAGGGGGTGCCCGCCAGGAAGGCGAGCACGTCGCGGCCCGCCCGGGCGCCCTCGCGGGCCGCGGTACCGGCGGGCTCCACGGCGTGCAGGAGGTTTCCGGCGGCGAACACACCGGGGCGGGAGGTGTGTGTGGAGCCGGTGACGGCGGGGCCGCGGGTGCCGGGGTCGAGGACGAGGCCGCCGCGCCGGGCCAGTTCGTGGTCCGGGACGAAGTCACCGGTGAACACCACGGTGTCGCAGGGCAGTACGGCCGTACGGCCGTCCCGGTGCCGGACGCGGACGCCGGACAGCCGTCCGTGGCCGAGGAGTTCGGTGACGGTGGTGTCGGTCAGCAGCGGGATGCCGTGGTGCAGCCGGGCCGCCCGGGCGCGGGCCCGGCCGGTCTGGGCGCGTGGGTGTTCCGTCACCAGGCAGACGACCTCGGCGCCGGCCGCGCGCAGGGTGTCGGCCGCCGCGTAGGAGACGTCCTCGGCGCCGGCCACGACCGCGCGGGTGCCGATGTGCTGCCCGAACAGGTGGACCGCCTGCTGGAGTTCGCCGGTGGTGAGGACGCCGGCCGGGCGGGTGCCGGGCACCAGCCGGGCGGTGCGCGGGCGTTCGCGGGCGCCGGTGGCGAGGACGACCGCTCGTGCCTCGATGGTCTCGGGGCCGCCGGGGCCGACGGCGGTGAGCACGGGGCCCGCCGTCGCCCAGTCCAGTGCCGTCACCCCGGTGCGGAGGGTGGCACCGGCCCGCTCGGCGGCCGCCGTGAGCAGGCGGGCGTATCCGGGGCCGGTGAGCGGACGCGTCCAGGTGCCGAAGCCGCCGTGGGCGCAGTGCCGGGGCACTCCGCCGGGCTGTGTCTCCCGTTCCAGCACCTCGACCCGCCCGGCGCCGGCGGCGGCCAGTCGCGCGGCGGCGGCGAGCCCGGCCGGACCGGCGCCGACGACGAGGACGTCGACGCGGCGGGGAACCGTCATGCCGGGCTTCCTTCCTGCTCACCCTCCGGCGACGGCCGCTCGCGCCGCCGCGCTCCGGAGGGATCCCGTTCGGGCGACACCTGTCCGGGCAACTCCCCTTGGGGCAGGACCTGTTCGCGCAGCCCCCGTTCGAACAGTTCCCGTACCGCCGCCCCGCAGTAGAAGCCCTGGCAGCGGCCGGCCCGGGCCCGGGTGCGGCGGCGCAGGCCCTCGAGGGTGCGGGGCGGGATCGTGCCGGCGAGGGCGTCGCGGATCTCCCCGCGGGAGACGCGCTCGCAGTGGCAGACGAGGGTGCCGTACTCGGGGTCGGCGGCGATGAGGTCGGGCCGCTGGTAGGGGCGCGGGAACGCCTCGCCGAGGTTGGGCATGGTGAGCGGCTCCGGCTCCCGTACCGGGCCGAGGTCGAGCCCGGTGCCGGCCAGCAGGCCGGTGACGTGGGCGGCGATGGCCAGGGAAGCGGTCAGGCCGGTGGAGCGGATGCCGCCGACGGTGACGTACGCCTGCTCCGGGTGCGCGGTGATGCGGTAGTCCTCGTGTTCGGTGGCCGCGCGCAGCCCGGCGTAGACGGCGGTGACCTCCTCGTCGAGCAGGGCGGGCAGGATGCGGCCGCCCTTGTCGCGCAGCGCGGCCAGTCCGTCGGCGGTGGATCCGGTGGCCCGCCTGTCGTCGAGGTCCTCGGCGGTGGGACCCAGCAGGACGTTGCCGTAGACGGTGGGAGCGACCAGGACGCCCTTGCCGAGGGCGGTCGGCACGGGCAGCAGGATGTGCCGGACGAGGGGGCGGGCGAACTTGTCGTGCACGAGGAGCTGGCCGCGGCGCGGGGTGACGGTGAAGTCCTCGTGGCCGAGCGCGCGGTCGAGGGTGTCGGCGTGCAGTCCGGCCGCGTTGACCAGGTGGCGGGCGCGCAGGGCGCCCCGGCCGGTGGACAGCCGGTGACCGTCCGCCGTCCGCTCCACCGCCCGCACGGCGGTGTTCAGGTGCAGGTCGGCTCCGGCGCGCACGGCCTGGGTGGCGTAGGCCAGGGTCGTCGTCCAGGGGCAGATGATGCTCTCCCCGGGGACGTGCAGGGCGCCGAGCGCGCCGGGTCCGAGGTGCGGCTCACGGCCGTACAGCTCGCCGGGGCCCAGCAGGACGGTGTCGCGGTACGCGTTGCGCTCGGCCTTCTCGGCGAGCCGGGGCAGCGCGGCGAGCTGCTCCTCGTCCCAGGCGACCAGCAGGGCACCGACCCGTTCGACGGGGATGCCGGTCTCGGCCGCGTAGGCGCCGAGCCGCTCGTAGCCCTCGCGGACCAGCCGGGCCTCCAGGGTGCCGGGGGTCGCGTCGAAGCCGGTGTGCAGGATCGCGGTGTTGGCCTTGGAGGTGCCCTGGCCGACGTCGTCCTGGGCCTCGACGAGGGCGACGCGCAGCCGGGGGTGGCGGGCGAGTTCGCGGGCGATGGCACAGCCGACCACGCCGGCGCCGACGATCGCCACGTCGTACAAGGCCGACGGCAGCGGGCCCTCCGCGGTGACGGTCACGGGCCGAGGAGGGCCGCGACGGCGGTGCGGAAGCGCGCGCGGCGTTCGGCGGCCCGGTCGGCCGGGATGCGGGGCTCGTACACGGCGGCGGGTTTCCAGTCGGGCAGGGCCGCTTCGGTGCTCAGGCCGGGCTCGGCGCCGAGGCGGGCGAGGGCGGCGGCGCCGAGTGCGGTGGCGTCGGGCAGGGCGGACACCTCGACGGGACGTTGCAGCAGGTCCGCCTGGGTCTGCATGAGCAGCGCGGAGCGGGTGAGCCCGCCGTCGACGCGGAGGGTGTCCAGCGGCGCGCCCAGGTCGTGGGCGGCGGCCTCGGCGAGTTCGGCGACCTGGGCGGCGAGGCCTTCGCACAGGGCGCGGACCAGGTGCCCGGGGGTGGTGTCGAGGCCGAGTCCGGTGAGGGAGCCGCGCAGATCGCCGCGCCACCAGGGGGCGGCGAGTCCGGCGAGGGCGGGTACGAAGGTGACCCCGCCGCTGTCCGGGACCGCACCGCCGACCGGGTCGAGGTCGGCGGCGGAGGAGATGACGCCGAGGTCGGTGAGCCAGCGGACGGCGGAGGCGGCCGTGTAGACCTGGCCGTCCAGGCAGTAGCCGGTGTGCCCGTCGAGCCGCCAGGCGACGCAGCTGACCAGGCCGGAGCCGCCGCGCCGGGGGCGGTCGCCGGTGTGCGCGAGCAGGAACGCGCCGGTTCCGTAGGTGCACTTGGCGGTGCCGGGGCCGGTGACGCGCTGGGCGAGCAGGGCGGCCTGCTGGTCGACGATCAGTCCGGTGAGCGGGATCTCCGGGCCGAACGCCGTGGTCGTCCCCACCGGCCGGGCCGCGTCGGTGACCTCGGGCAGGCGTTCGCCTGCGAGGCCGAAGAGGTCCAGGGCGCGCGGGGACCACTCGACACGGTCCAGGTCCAGCAGCTGGGTGCGGCCGGCGGTGGCCGCGTCGGTGACGTAGGCGCCGGTGAGGCGGTGGACCAGCCAGGCGTCGGAGGTGGTGACGACGCCTTCCCGGGTGAGGTGGCGGCGGATCCAGGCCATTTTGGGCGCGGCGAAGTACGGGTCGAGGGGCAGTCCGGTCAGGTGCCGCAACTCTTCGGCGTGGTCGGCCAGTTCGGTGCAGACGGACGCGGCCCGCCGGTCCTGCCACACGAGGGCGTCGGTGAGCGGGCGGCCGGTGGCCGGGTCCCAGGCGAGGACGGTCTCGCCCTGGTTGGCGAGGCCGAGCGCGACGACGTCCTCGCCGGCCTCGGCGAGCGCCCGGCGGCCGGCGTCCACCACCGAGTCGTACAGCCGGGCCGGGTCGACCTCGGCCAGGCCGTTCGGCAGGTACCTGGGCCGGACCTCGGCGAATCCGGTACCGAGGACACCGCGCTCCGGGCAGACCACGAGCGCCTTGGTGCCGGACGTGCCCTGGTCGACGGCGAGCACCGGCCCCGTCATCGCGCACCCTCCGCTCCGGACCTGAAGATCACCGCGCCAGCCTGCCGCCGCACCGGGCCCTGCGTCAAGCTGTCCGGACCCGGTCAACTTGCCATACTAAATAGTTGACTTGGCAACAATGGTACGTCGGTACCTCCACCTCTATAGTGACCGCCGACCACACGAAGACCTTTTTTCGTCACCGCCCAGGGGAGGGCTGTTGCAACGTCACCCCGCCGCCTCGCCCGTGCGCCAGTGGCCGGGGGCCGGCGGCTGATGGCCAGAGACGGAGCCCGCCCCTCCTACGATCCCGCCGGCTGGGACCACGCGCTGCGCACCGCGCTGCAGGACCTGCGCACCGGCCGCTGGATGGCCATGCGCACCCTGCTCGCGGACACCACCCAGTGGTGGCAGTGGACCCAGCGGACCCAGGTCCTGGCGGCAGCGGCGGCCGGCACCGACGTGGTCCGGGCCTGGCTCACCGAGGAGCCGGACAGCGTCCACGCGGCGGTCATGCACGCCCGGGTCGGCGTGGAGCGGGCACTGCGGGCCCGGCGGGAACAGCACCGCCGCACCCATCAGTTGTGGATCGAGGCATGGGACATCGCCCAGTCGGCCACGGTGGCCGCACCGCGGGATCCCGTGCCCTGGGTGTGCCTGCTGGCCCTGTCCCAGCTCGATCCGGAGCAGCGCTGGGAGGAGCACCGGACCGCCGCGCCGGAACCGATGCTGCCGCCGGGGCCCTGGGGCCTGCTGGCCGAGGCCGGCAGACGCGACCCGTTCAACCGCGAGGCACACCACCGGATGCTGCAGTTCCTGTACGCGCGCGGCGGTTCGGGCCGGCTCGCGGAGGCCGCCGGGTACGCCCAGTGGGCCGCCGGCCAGGCCCCGCCCGGTTCCGCGCTGCACCTGCTGCCGCTGTACGTGCGCGTCGAGCGCTACCGCCGGGACAGCGGACACGACGCGGCGCTGGACCTGCACTGGGTGGTGGAGGAAGCGGCCCGCGAGGCGCGGCACGCGCTGCACGCCTGGTTCGAGCGGTCCCAGCCCGCCGAGCGCGCGCTGCCGGACCTCAACCACCTGGCCCACGCGCTGTGGGGCTCCCTGCAGTTCCCCGAGGCGGACCGGGTGTTCGGGGCGATCGGCCCCTACTTCACACCCCCGCCCTGGATGTACCGCACCCGGGACCGGGACCGTGCCGTGGAGGTCTTCGTCCAGGCCCGGGACCGCTGCCGGGCCGCCGCGGACGGCTCCCGCCCCTGAACGCGCCGGACACCAGCCCGGGGCCGCCGTTCCGGCCCTGAACGCTCCTCCGCACCACCCCAGAACGTCCCCGTTCGACACCTGTTGAAATCCGGAGGTCTTTGCGTGTCCCCCACCCCCGATCCCTCGCCCGCCCCCTCCCCCGGCCTGCCGCAGCAGGACGAGGAGCAGCGCCTGCGCGAACTCGGCTACCGGCCGGTCCTGGCCCGCCGCATGGGCGGCTTCGGCAACTTCGCGATCAGCTTCTCGGTGATCTCGATCCTGTCCGGCTGCATGACCCTGTACGGCTTCGGCCTGAACACCGGCGGGCCCGCCGTGATGCTGTGGGGCTGGGCGGGTGTCGGCCTGTTCGTGCTGTGCGTCGGCCTGGCGCTCGCCGAGGTCACCAGCGCCTATCCGACCTCCGGCGCGCTGTACTACATGGCCGACCGGCTCGGCGGCCGGCGCTGGGGCTGGTACACGGGCTGGCTGAACCTGCTCGGCCTGCTCGGCGCGATCGCCGGCATCGACTACGGCGCCGCCCTGTTCACCGGCGCGTTCGCCAATCTCCAGTGGGGATTCGAGCCGACGCCCGGCAAGACCATGCTGATCTTCTGCGTCATCCTGCTGCTGCACGCGACACTGAACCTGTTCGGTGTGCGCCTCGTCAGCGTGCTCAACTCGGTCAGCGTGTGGTGGCACCTGGCGGGCGTCGCGCTGATCGTCGGCGCGCTGGCGATCTTCCCCGACCACCACCAGTCACCGTCCTTCGTGTTCACGAAGTTCGTCAACGAGACCGGCTGGGACAACCCGCTGTACGTGGCCGCGATCGGCCTGCTCCTCGCGCAGTACACCTTCTCCGGTTACGACGCATCGGCCCACCTGTCGGAGGAGACCTCGCACGCCTCCGTGGCCGCGTCCCGGGGCATCGTCCGCGCCATCTGGGTGTCCTGGCTCGCCGGCTTCGCCCTGCTGGCCGGTCTGACCTTCGCCATCCAGGACTACGACGCCACCCGCACCACCGACACCGGGGTGCCGCCCGCTCAGATCCTGCTCGACGGCCTCGGCACCGACGGCGCCAGCGCACTGCTGCTCGTCGTGATCATCGCCCAGCTGTTCTGCGGGAACGCCGAGGTGGCCGCGGCCAGCCGGATGGTGTTCGCGTTCAGCCGGGACGGGGCGCTGCCCGGCTCCCACCTGTGGCGCAAGGTCAGCGACCGCACCCAGACCCCGGTCGCCGCCGTCTGGCTGTCCGTCGTCGTGGCCGGCGTGCTCGCCCTGCCGTCGCTGTACTCGGCTACGGCGTACAACGCGGTGACCGCCATCAACGTCATCGGCATCACCCCGGCCTACGCCATCCCCGTGTACCTGCGGCTGCGCGCGGGCGACCGCTTCCAGCCGGGGCCGTGGCAGCTGGGCCGGTGGAGCAAGCCGATCGGCTGGATCGCGGTGGTGTGGGTGGCGTGCGTGACCGTCCTGTTCTGCCTGCCGCAGGCGTCGCCGGTCACGGTCAGCACGATGAACTACGCCTCCGTCGCCCTCGCCGTGGTGCTCCTCCTCGCCAGCGTCTGGTGGTACGTCGCCCGCAGGTCGTACGGCACGCCCACCACCGCCGCGTACGGCAGCGACCGCGACCAGGCGGACCTCGCGGAGGGCATCGTCTGAGCCTGCCGTCCGAAGAGCGCCGGTCCCGGTACGAACTGGTGTGCCGGATACGGCAGGATGAACGAGCGCGCCGGTCACCGGAGTTCCGGGCCGGCGCGGTCGCACATCCCGGACATCGAGCAGGTGACAACGTGACGAGACTTCACAACCGGCCTCCCGCGGCGGCGACGCGCCCCGGAGGTGACCGGTGAACCGCGCGCTGACCCTGGACGACCTCGTCCTCGCCGGCATCGCCCTGGCGGCGGGCCTGGTGCTCGCCTTCATGTCGCGCACCCTGCTGCGCTGGCTCGCGGGCCACGCCAAGCGGACCCGCTGGAGCGGCGACGACGTCATCGTGGACGCCCTGCGCTCGGTCGTCCCCTGGGCGGCGATCGCGGGCGGCGCGGCGGCGGCAGCGGCCGTGCTGCCGCTGACCCGTACCGTTCAGCATCACGTCAACGAGGTGCTCCAGGTCTGGCTGATCATCGTGGTGACGTTCTCCGCGGCCCGGGTGATCGCCGGCCTGGTCCGCTCGGTCACCCAGTCCCGCTCAGGGGTGGCGGGCTCGGCGACGATCTTCGTCAACATCACCCGCGTACTGGTCCTGGCGATCGGTTTCCTGGTCGTTCTGCAGACCCTGGGCATCTCCATAGCGCCGCTGCTCACCGCCCTGGGGGTCGGCGGTCTGGCCGTCGCCCTGGCCCTGCAGGACACGCTCGCCAACCTCTTCGCGGGCATCCACATCCTCGCCTCCAGGACCGTCCAGCCGGGCGACTACATCCGGCTGAGCAGCGGCGAGGACGGCTATGTCGTGGACATCAACTGGCGCCAGACGACGGTCCGGCAGCTCTCCAACAACCTGGTGGTCATCCCCAACGGCCAGCTCGCCAAGGCCAACATGACCAACTACACGCGCCCCGAGCAGCGACTGACCGTCCTGGTGCAGGTGGGGGTGAGCTACGACTCCGATCTGGAGCACGTCGAGCGGGTGACCGCGGAGGTGGTCGCGGAGGTCATGGCGGACGTCAGCGGCGCGCTCCCCGACCACGAGCCCGCCGTCCGGTTCCACACCTTCGGCGACTCCCGGATCGGCTTCACGGTGATCCTCGGCGTGGGCGAGTTCAGCGACCAGTACCGGATCAAGCACGAGTTCATCAAGCGCCTGCACCGCCGCTACCGCGCGGAGGGCATCCGCATCCCGGCCCCCACCCGCACGGTGGCCATCCAGCAGGGCCATCAGGGGCCGGTGATGATCCCGCAGCAGCGCAGCGGCGACGACGAACCCGCCGGGTCCGCCGTCGCCGAATAGGGCCGCCGCGCGCTCAGTCGGCGATGTCGATGTGCATGTTGAAGCGCACTCCGCCGATCTTGACGAGCAGGTTGCCCTGGACCTTCCGCTTGGCGAGGGTGGCGCCCACCGACCCCTTGCCGAGCGCGGCCTTGTCCTGCGGGGCGTGGCTGACGAACTCGGTGAACACTCCCCCCGCGGCGAGCGCGGCGGCCTGCCGCCACTCGTCGCGCAGTTCCCCGTAGGCGTCGCGGTCCAGCGGCGAGCCGCCGAGACCGAGGTTCACGCGCTCGCCGCCCACATAGGCGTCCGCGCACTGCTGGAGGATGCCCGGCACCAGGGTGTCCTTGAGCGCGTAGTGCTTCTTCACCTTGGCGAGCAGTCCGGCGGGGTCGCCGTCGAGTCCGGCGCGGCGGGCGGCACGGGCCGAGTCCTTGGCCATCTCCTCCCGGTCGCTGTCGATCGTCCGGTGCGCCTCGGCGAAGCCGTACTCCTTCCGCGTGGCGATGCCGACCGACGACTGCCACTTCTCCGCGCTGATCCACTCCGGGTCGAACCCGATCGACTCGCAGTACTCCAGCAGATCGCGTTCCGCCTCTTCCTCGCTCTCGGCATGCTTCGGCATGGGCCGTGTCCCCCTCCGTTGTCACCGACCGCTACAAGGTGTCACGCCGGGGGCCGACATATCAGGAGTTCCGCCCAGATGGTGACAGGGGCGGCGCCTGGGGCCGCGGGGGCGGTCGTATGCTCGAAGGACCATGGACGTCTCCCCCGGCCTCGACGAGCGGCTCGACGCGATCGCCCGGCAGCCGTTCCGGGCGAAGTTCCATCTGCGCGGGCGGGACCTGGCGACCGCCCGGCTGAAAGGTCCCGCGACCCTGCGCTGGCACGCCTACGACCTGATCGCCAAGCGTCTGGCGCCGGCCGCGCCGTACAAGGACGGCAAGCAGACGCCGTACCGCGGCCACCCGGTGTTCGTGGCCCAGCACGCGACCGCCACCTGCTGCCGCAGCTGCCTCCTGCGCTGGCACGGCATCCCCAAGGGGCGCGAGCTGACCCGTGCCGAACACGTGTACGTGGTGAACGTGATCTGCCGGTGGATCGCGCGCGAGACGGCGGAGGGGGAGTTTTCCGGCCAGGACCCCTGTCGAGCCGACCCCGGTCACGAGATATCTTGATGTCGAGCAATGTTGCAGACGTGGAGCGGAGCACCCGGTGACTGACTCGACCATCATCTACACCTACACAGACGAGGCCCCGGCCCTGGCGACGCATTCGTTCCTGCCGGTGATCCAGGCGTACGCCTCGCAGGCCGGTGTGCCCGTGGAGACGCGTGACATCTCACTGGCCGGGCGCATCATCGCCGTCTTCCCGGAGTACCTGAACGAGGACCAGCGCATCCCGGACGCGCTGACCGAGCTGGGCGAGCTGGCCAAGACCCCGGCGGCCAACATCATCAAGCTGCCGAACATCTCGGCGTCCATCCCGCAGCTCAAGGCGGCCGTCGCCGAGCTGCAGGCCAAGGGCTACGCGCTGCCGGACTACCCGGACGACCCGAAGACCGACGAGGAGCGCGACATCCGCGCCCGCTACGACAAGGTCAAGGGATCCGCCGTCAACCCGGTGCTGCGCGAGGGCAACTCCGACCGCCGTGCCCCGGCCTCGGTGAAGAACTACGCCAAGGCCCACCCGCACCGCATGGGCGCCTGGACCTCCGAGTCCAAGACCGGCGTGTCGACCATGGGCGAGAACGACTTCCGCTCCACCGAGAAGTCCGTGACCATCGCCGAGGACGGCATGCTGCGCATCGAGCTGGTCGGTGACGACGGCTCCACCACCGTGCTGCGCGAGTCCGTACCGGTCCTGGCCGGCGAGGTCGTCGACGCCTCCGTGCTGCGCACCGCCGCCCTGCGCGAGTTCCTGACCGCGCAGATCGCCCGGGCCAAGGAGGAGGGCGTCCTGTTCTCCGTGCACCTGAAGGCCACGATGATGAAGGTCTCCGACCCGATCATCTTCGGTCACGTGGTGCGCGCCTTCTTCCCGAAGACGTTCGCGAAGTACGCCGAGACCTTCGCCTCGGCCGGCCTGACCCCGAACGACGGCCTCGGCGGCATCCTCAAGGGCCTGGAGAACCTGCCCGAGGGCGCCGAGATCAAGGCCTCCTTCGAGGCCGAGATCGCCGAGGGCCCGGCCCTCGCCATGGTCGACTCCGACAAGGGCATCACCAACCTGCACGTGCCGTCGGACGTCATCATCGACGCCTCCATGCCGGCGATGATCCGCACCTCCGGCCACATGTGGGGCCCGGACGGCCAGGAGCACGACACCCTCGCCGTCATCCCCGACTCCTCCTACGCCGGTGTCTACCAGGCCGTCATCGAGGACTGCCGGGCCAACGGCGCCTTCGACCCGTCCACCATGGGCTCGGTCCCGAACGTCGGCCTGATGGCGCAGAAGGCCGAGGAGTACGGCTCCCACGACAAGACCTTCGAGATCCCGGCCACCGGCACGGTCCGCCTGGTCGACGCGTCCGGCAACGCCGTGATCGAGCAGGCCGTGTCCGCGGGCGACATCTTCCGCGCCTGCCAGACCAAGGACGCCCCGATCCGCGACTGGGTCAAGCTGGCCGTCACCCGCGCCCGCGCCACCGGCGACCCGGCCGTCTTCTGGCTGGACGAGGGGCGGGCCCACGACGCCCAGCTGATCGCCAAGGTCGAGCAGTACCTGCGGGAGCACGACACCGAGGGCCTGGACATCAGGATCCTCTCCCCGGTCGAGGCCACCAAGCTGTCGGTGGAGCGCATCCGCCGCGGCGAGAACACCATCTCGGTGACCGGCAACGTGCTGCGTGACTACCTCACCGACCTGTTCCCGATCCTGGAGCTGGGCACCAGCGCCAAGATGCTGTCGGTGGTCCCGCTGATGGCGGGCGGCGGCCTGTTCGAGACGGGCGCCGGCGGCTCCGCGCCCAAGCACGTGCAGCAGCTGGTCAAGGAGGACTACCTGCGCTGGGACTCGCTCGGTGAGTTCTTCGCGCTCGTGCCGTCCTTCGAGCAGTACGCGACGGTCACCGGCAACACCCGCGCCAAGGTCCTCGCCGACACCCTGGACCGTGCCACGGCGACCTTCCTCAACGAGGACAAGTCCCCCACGCGTCGCGTCGGCGGCATCGACAACCGCGGCAGCCACTTCTACCTGTCCCTGTACTGGGCGCAGGAGCTGGCCGGGCAGACCGACGACGCCGACCTCGCGAAGGCGTTCGCGCCGCTCGCCGAGACGCTCGCCGCGAACGAGCAGAAGGTCGTGGACGAGCTGATCGCCGTCCAGGGCAAGCCGGCCGACATCGGCGGCTACTACCAGGTCGACAAGGCCAAGGCGGACGCGGTCATGCGCCCGTCGGCCACCTGGAACGAGGCGCTGGCCTCCCTGAGCTGACGCTCACGGCCACAGGCCACCGAACTCGCCCCGGCCGGCACCGCCCGGCCGGGGCGAGTCGTTTCCCGGGCACCTTCCCGTCTCCCGTCCCGGGCCGCCCGTACGGCAACCGCCCGGCCGGGTGAGCCCGTTGTCAGTGCCGTGTGACACCTTGACCGTGCAGGACGCCACCGACGACAGCCCTGGAGCAGCCCGTGACCGAGCCCGTCCCCTCCTTCGAACTCCTGCCCGGCGACGCCGGGTCGCCCGTGCTGCTGCACGTGCCGCACTCGGCCCGCGCGATACCCGGGCGCGTACGCGACGGCATCGTGCTGGACGACAGCGCGCTGGAGCGGGAGCTGGACCACATCACGGACGCGCACACCGCCGAGATCGCCGCACGGGCCGCCGAGCTGGCCGGCATCACGCCCTGGCGGTTCGTGAACCGGTTGTCGCGGCTGGTCGTGGACCCGGAGCGGTTCCCGGACGAGCGGGAGGAGATGACGGCCGTCGGCATGGGCGCCGTCTACACGCGCACCACGCACCGGGGTGAGCTGCGGCCCGCCGGCACCGACCCGGAGCCGCTGCTCGCCCGCTACTACCGGCCCTACGCCGAGGCGATGAGGGAGGCGGTGGCCGGACGGCTGGCGGCGACCGGGCGCGCCGTCGTCATCGACGTGCACTCCTATCCGTCCGAGCCGCTCCCCTACGAGCTGCACGGGAGCGGGCCGCGCCCGCCGGTGTGCCTGGGCACGGACGCCTTCCACACGCCGGACGAGCTGACCGAGGCCGCGCGCAAGGCCTTCGCCCGCTGCGGGGAGACGGGGCTGGACAGCCCGTTCGCCGGAACGTACGTACCGCTGGAGTTCTACGGCACGGACGCCCGGGTCGGCGCCCTGATGGTGGAGATCCGGCGGGACACCTACATGACCGAGCCGGGCGGCCCCGCCGGAACGGGACTGGAGCGGCTGGCCACGGCACTGGCGACACTGGTCGACGCCGTGTAGCCGACGCCCCCGGCACCCCGGCCGCGCCGCCCATGCCGGCGCCGAACACGTCGACCCCGGCCCGCTCACCGCGGCGGCGCACCCCGGCCACCCCCGGCCTCCGGCAGCCGCCGGCGCCGTCGCCCCCGCGGGTTCAAGCCTGCGGCCACCGCATCAGGCATCCGCCGCCCCGCTCCACCCGCGGGCTCAGGCCCGCAGCCACTCGGTGACGATGACCTCCGCGCCGGTCCGCAGCCGGAGGGCGAACGGGCCGGCCGGTGGGGTGTCGCTGGTGAACCGGCCGAGGGTGTCGGCCGCGACCGGGCGGGCGGCGCCCGGAGCGCCGAGCACCTCGATCCGGGCCGGCTGCGGTGGCAGCACCTGACCGATCAGACCGTCCCCGGTGACCTCCACGTCCACGGTCACCTCGCCCGCGCTGAACGTCAGCATGCGCGGCGCGTCCACGACCCCTCGGACCGGCAGCGCGTCCACGAGGGAGTCGAAGGTCAGCTCGGCGAGCCGGGCGTCCAGGTCGTGCAACGCGAAGGCCTCCAGGGCCGCCTGCACCAGTTCGGCCGGGACCGGGTCCAGGACTGCGGCGACCTGGCGCAGCTCCTCCTCCAGCAGCGCGTCCGCCGCCCGGCCCTCGTCCGGGTGCCCTTCCCCGGGCATCTCGTCGCCGTTCACATCACACCCCGAGCGTCCATCCGGGCCCGCAGCCGGCGCAGACAGCGCTGGCGGAGCGGCCCGATGCTGCCGACCGCGATGCCGAGCGCGGCCGAGATCTCCCCGTAGCTGGGCGGCGGCGAGGCCATCAGCACACGCAGCAACTGCCGGCAGCGCTCGCCCAGTCCGTCCAGCTCCTGCCACAGCCGGCGGATCCGGTCGGCCCGGCACGCCGCCTCCTCCGCTTCGATCAGCGACTCCTCCGGCGTCCGGTCCTCACTGGCCCGGTCCAGTACCCGCGGATCGTCGGTCAGGGTCAGCCGCGCCAGGCCCTTGAGCACCTTCAGACACTCGTGACGGGCCGTACTCGCCAGCCAGGCACCGGCCTTGTCGGGCTCCCGTATCCGGCTCAGGTACTGGGCGAAGCGGAACCACACCGTCTGGAAGACCTCGTGCCCGTCGGCGTCCGAGAGCCGGTGCGCGCGCACCACCGACCACACCAGGGGACTCATCCCTTCCACCAGCGCCTTCCAGGCCGCGGCGTCCCCGTCGACGGCGGACCGGACCAAAGCGCCGACCTCTGTTCGGTCCACGGCTCCACCCCTTGTGTACGGCTCGTCATCGTACGCCGTGCAGCGCAGGGTCCCGGCGCTCATACGGGCAGAGCCGTGGCCACGGCCGGGGCGGGGAGCCAGGTGGGCGGGCGGAGCACCGGGACGCGCGCCCCGCGCACCTCGGTCCGGTCCGGGGTGGCCGCCAGCAGCGCGGCGCCGGCCGCGCGCGGGTCGCGCTCCCGGTACGCCGTCATCCGGGCGGCGACGAGCGCCGCGGCCACCGGAGCGGCGAAGGATGTGCCGCTCCACTGCGCGAGGCCGTCGAACATCACCTGGTCCGGCTTGGCGCCGGTGCTCTCGTGGCCCTCGCTCAGCACACCGGTGTGGCGCGGGTACTGGCAGGTGCAGGCGTAGTCGGCGCCGAACCGGCAGGTGTCGTAGGTGGAATGCTGGTAGACGTACGGCACCGGCGCGGTGAAACCGGTGAGGGCGCTGGTGAGGCGCTCACCGGGGGCGTGGGCGCGCACCCAGGGGCCGTGGTTGGTGAAGCAGGCCGCGCCCTCGCCGTCCGCGCGGAGGGCACCGACCGACAGCACACTGTCGCCGAACCCGGGCAGTCCGGCGTAGGCGGCGGGCCAGAACGGGGTGTCGCTGCCGTTGTTGCCGGCGGCGGCCACCAGCAGGGTGCGCCGGCCGCGCAGTTCGCTCATGAACGCGTCCAGGCCGATCAGGCCGTCGGTGTCCGCGCTCGGGGTGCCCGCCGAGAGGCTGATGATGTCCGGCCAGCCGTCCCGGTCGACCGCCTCGAAGAGCAGGGCGCCGAACTCGGACTCCAGGACGGCACCGGCGTCGTTGAGGGTGCCCCGGACGGTGATGTCGGTGTTGGGCGCGACGGCCGCGAGGAGCGCGGCGATGAACGTGCCGTGGCCGACGTACTGGCGGAGCACGCCGTCGCCGTCGGTCTCGGCCAGCTGGGCGTCGCCCCGGGTGTGGGCGAGCAGCGGGTAGGAGCGGTGGTCGTGCATCAGGCCGGTGTCGACCACGAGGACGCCGACCGCGGTGGCGGGGTCGTAACTCTCTTCGGCGGCTGCCGGGTTGACCGGACCGGTGCGCGGGGCGGGCACCGGCTCGTCGCCGGGGCAGGCGTTGACCGCGATGTGCACCACGTGGTTGCGCCCCACCAGCCTGCGTCCCCGGCGGCCCTCGGCCTCCCGTACGGCGCGCAGGGCGTGCGGCACCGTGTCCTCGCCCTCCGCCGGGTCCCCGACCCGGATCCGGGTCACCCCGGTGCGGCCGGCCCGGGGGCCCACGCGGCGCACATGGTCGGGGACGAGGCCCGCGGTCGCGGTGAAGTGGGCGCGTACGGCGTCCTCGACGAACCGGGCCTCCTCGCCGTCCCGGACGAGGACGACACCCTTCTCGTAGAGGAGACCCGCGGTGTCGTCCGGTCCCATGGTCAACGGGACGTCCGGCAGGGAGCGCTGGATGTGGCGGAACTGCTCATGGAATCGCCGTGGTGCCATGGATGTCCTCCCCCTCGAGACGGTGTGCCACAGTGAGAGCCACCAGGCCGCCGTCTGATACAGCAGGCCACTACCATGCGAGACGTGACAGCGGGAAGCGAGCCGGTTCTCGAATTGCTGCCCATGGTGTTCGCCGATCCGGGCGAGGCCCGGGCACGCGCGGAACACGTCCTGCGTACCGGTCCGCCCCCACTGCACGGCAGCGTCGCCCACCAGGTACTGGGTATCTGGCAGCGGGACTTCGGCGATCTGCGCATCGCACTCAGGCATCTGCGACGGGCCCGGGACCTGGCCGCGCACGCCGAGTCGGCCGACCGGGAGGCCGATGTGCTCGCGACGCTGGGGGTCGCACTGGTGCACGCGGGGCGCACACGGCAGGGGCTCGCCTCCTTCGAGCGGGGGGTCGCCCGGGGCAGCGGGCACACCCGGGCCCGGGTGCTGTACCGGCGGGCCTATGTGTGGTGGGTGCTGGGGCGTCACCGGGAGGCGCTGGAGGACGTACGGCGGGCGCTGCCGGTACTGCGGCAGGTCGCCGACGACATCTGGACCGCCCGGGCGCTGACCCTGCGGGCCACCGTGCACCTGGCGCTCGGCGCGGTGGACCGGGCGGTCGCCGACTTCACGGCAGCGGAACGGCTGTGGGACACCACCGGGCAGGAGCACGACAAGGCGGACGCGGTGGAGAGCCGGGGCCTGGCCGCGTTCCGGTCCGGGGACATCCCCGCGGCGCTACGGCTGCTGGACGAGGCCGAGGAGCGCTACGCCAAGCTGGACACCCCCACCTACAACCTGTCGATCCGGCGCTGCGAGGTCCTCATGGCGGCGGGGCTCGCCCCCGAGGCGCTGGCCGAGGCGGACGCGGCGATCGCGCTGCTGGACCGGATCGGCGGGCAGTCCACCCGCAAGGCCGAACTGCTGCTCGCCGCCTCGTGGGCCGCCCGCGCGGCGGGGGACGCGCACACCGCGACAGCCCGCGCCGCCGTCGCCGTACGGCTGTTCGCGGCGCAGCGCCGGACGTGGTGGGAGACGCACGCCCGGCTGGTGCTCATCGAGGCGCGGACGGCGGCCGGGCGCCGTTCGGGGCGGATGGTCGCGGACGCGGCGGCGGTCGCCGAGCGGCTGGCCGCCCTCGGCTCGCCCGCCGCGCCGGAGGCGTCGCTGCTCGCCGGGCGGATCGCGCTGGCGCTGGGCTGGACGGCGGACGCGGAACGGCACTTGGCGGTGGCCGCCCGCAGCCGGCACGGCGGGCCCGCGCCGGCCCGGGTGACCGGCTGGGCCGCGCAGGCACTGCGGGCGCGGGCGGCCGGTTCGCGGCGGGGGGTGCTGGAGGCGTGCCGGCGCGGCCTGGACGTGCTGGACGACCACCGGATGACGCTGGGCGCCCCGGAGCTGCGCGCCCACACGAGTACGCAGGGCGCCGAACTTGCGGCGCTGGCCCAGGAGGTGAGTCTCGCCGAGGGCAGCCCGCGGCGGCTGCTGGTGTGGAGCGAGCGCTGGCGGGCGACCGTGCTGTCCGCGCCGCCGACCCGGCCGCCCGACGATCCGGCGCTGCTGAGCGGGCTGACCGCCTACCGGGAGATCGCGGCCCGGGCGGAGGCCGCCCGGATGGACGGCCGCCCGGTGCCGGCGCTGGAGCGCGAACAGCGGCGTCTGGAACGGGAGATCCGCTCCCGCACCCGGCACATGGGCGGTGCCGCCGCGGATGCCGGGGACCGCTTCGACGTGGGCCGGCTGCTGGACCGGCTCGGTGACGTGCGCCTGGTCGAACTGGCCGTGGTGGACGGCCGGGTGCACGTCCTGCTGTGCGGGCAGGGCAGGGTACGGCGGTTCGCCGGGGGTTGTCTGGCGGAGGCCGTGGCGGAGGCGGAGCATGTGCAGGCCGGGCTGCGACGGCTCGCGCATCCGGGGGCGGAGGCACGGCTGCCGGTGGTGGAGGCGGCCGGCCGGCGGTTGCAGGAGCTGCTGCTGGCCGGGGCGGCGTCGCGGCTCGGCACGGGCCCGGTGGTGATCGTGCCGCCGGGGGCGCTGCACCGGGTGCCGTGGGCGTTGCTGCCCGCGCTGCGGGAGCGGGTGCTCAGTGTGTCGCCGTCGGCGGGCAGTTGGCTGCGCGCCCGGGAGACGGCGCCGCCGCCGGACGGCCGGCCGGTGCTGGTGCGCGGCCCCGGCCTCGCGTCCGGGGGCGCGGAGGTGCCCGAGCTGGCCGACCGGTACGGCACGGCGACGGTCCTGGAGGGCGACGACGCCCAGGTGCCGCGGGTGCTGGCGGAACTCGACGGCGCGGGCCTCGCGCACCTCGCGGCGCACGGTACGTTCCGTGCGGACAGCCCCCTGTTCTCCGCCCTCCGGATGGCCGACGGACCGCTGATCGTGCACGACTTCGAGCGGCTGGCCCGCAGCCCGTACCGGATCATCCTGTCCAGCTGTGACACCGCCCGGCTCGCCTCGGTCGGTGCCGACGAACTCCTGGGCCTGGTCACGGCGTTGCTGCCGCTGGGCACGGCCGGGGTGGTGGCCAGCAGCGCACCGGTGAACGACGCGGCCGTGGTGCCGCTGATGCTGGCCCTGCACAAGGGCCTCGGCGCGGGCCTCTCGCTGGCCGAGGCCCTCCGCGACGCCCGCGCTTCTCTGCCCGGCGACACCGTCCACCAGGCGACGGGCTGGGCGTTCGCGGCGTTCGGAGCGGCGTGAGGGTGTACGGCGGCCGGCGCCGGCCGAACCGGGCACCGGGGCTGCGCCGGGCCACGGCCCCCGCGCGGCGGACGTGGGGCGACCGCACCCCCGCCCCGCCCCTACACCGTTACCCCCTCCGGTGCGTTCACCAGCGTCGGCAGCGCCGCGCGGTCGCCCGTGCCGAGCCGTGTGTACGCGCTGTACAGGTGGTTGCCCACCGTCCGTACCGACAGTGTCAGCCTCTCGGCGATCTCCCGGTTGCTCAGCCCGGCGGCCGCAAGAGTGACGATCTGCTGTTGCCGGGCGGTCAGGTCACCGAGGACGAGGCCGGCCAGGGCCGGCGTCCGCGCGCCCGCGCACCGCCGGGCGAGCGCCAGCGCCCGGGTACGGGAACGCCGCGCGGCCCGTGGATCACGATGCGCCCGCACGGCCTGTGCACGCGCCTCCGCCGCGTACAGCAGGAACCCCCGCTCGGCCAGCGCTTCCGCGGCCCCGTCCAGCGCGGCGCCGTCACCGCGGGCCAGCGCGTCCGCGTGCCGGGCCAGCACGCTGCCCGCCGGCAACCGCCCCACCGCCCGTTCCGGTGCGCCGAGGCGTACGGCCGCGTAGACCGCATGGACGTCGTCCGGATCGGTGTGATCGTCCAACCTGCCCTGTGACAAGCGGAGTTCGGCCCGGCATCCGGTGTCCGACGGAGTCTCCCGCAGCCCCTCCCGGGCCCAGGCCGCCGCCTCCCGCAGCTCGCCCCGCAGGCGCGCGAACCGGGCACGGACCTCGGCGTATCCGGGCGGCAGCGGGATGCCCTCCGCCACCCGCCACTCCCCCACCGGCGTCGGCACCGGCCGCACGTCCAGCCGCTCCATCCGCCGTACCAGGGTGCGCTGTTCGGCGGCGAGCGCGGCATGGTGCGCGTCGGCGACCCGGGCCGCCCGGCGGGCACGCAGCCGGCCGGTGGCGGCGCGCAGCGCGGCGCCGTACAGGGGGTGGGCGAGGGTGACGCCGCCCTGGTCGTCGACGTGGATCAGCCCGTCCGCCTCCAAGTCTTCGAGGACGTGCGGTGGCAGCTCCTCCAGCGGCACCGGCAGGGGCTCGGCGAAGGCGAGGCGTTCGAGGGTGTCCCGCTCGCCGGGGCCGGACCGCTCCAGGGCGGGGGCGAGCCGTTCCCGGACGGCCGGGGTCAGCGGCAGCGGGCCCCGCCAGGCCCGTTCGCCGGTGCCGGGGACGGGCGCCAGCCGGCCGGCCCCGGCGAGTGCGGCCACCAGGTCGCGCAGCAGCCGCAGATCGCCCTGGCACACCCGGTGCAGCCGGCGCACGGTGAGCGGTTCCAGGCCGGCGCCGGCGAGCAGCTGGGCGGTGTCCTCGCGCGACAGCGGGTCCAGGGCCAGCCGGGGCAGCAGTTCCCCGGTCCACAGCCGGGACACCGCGGCGGGCGCGGGTACGCCGTCCGCCGCGGCCACGATCGTACGGGTGCGCCCCTGCACGGCCAGCTGGTGCACCAGGGCGGCGGAGGTCTCGTCCAGCAGCTGGGCGTCGTCCACGACGAGAGTCCGTACGCCGGACAGTATCCGGACCGCGCGGGGCAGCGGGACCGTGTCGGGGAGCAGGTGCGCGAACGCCGCGAGGGGCAGGTGCCGGGCCTCGGGCGTACCGGTCACCCGGGCGTGGTCCGTGCCCCGGAGCGCCTCCGTGATCAGCCGGGTCTTGCCGTGGCCCGCCGGTCCGGTCACCACGATGCCGGGCCGGCCCGCCGCCGACGCGTCGCGCACCAGCTCCAGTTCCGTCGCCCGGCCGGTGAACGGCCAGGACGGCCGGGACGGCCAGGACGGCCCGGTCGGTTGCAGGGTCTTCGCGTGCTGTTCGTCATTCCTCACGTCGTTCAGAGCGCGCATACTCAGTTCTGATACAGGGTGACTTGAGTAGCCGCCGACTCAGGCGTCCGGGTACGGCGGGCGGGCACCCTGGGCGCATGACCCGACGTCTCTGCTCGCTTCCGCGGCAGCCGGCCCCCTCCTTCGGGCCGGGGCTGACCGCCGAGAGGCTGGGCGCGCTGCTCGCCGGTCGGCGGACGTGGGTCAACGGCACGGTGCTGCACTACTGCTTCCTGGACGCCCGCTCCGACGCGTCGGTCATCCCGGTCCCGGGGACGGGGGAACTGCGCCGGGTGCCGTGGGCAGGGGGCGAGGAGCAGCGGCAGGTGGTCCGCGGATGCTTCGCGGAGTGGCAGGAGCTGGGCATCGGCGTCACCTTCGCCGAGGTCGGCGACCGCCATGAGGCGGAGCTGCGGATCGGGTTCCAGGCGGGTGCCGGGTCCTGGTCGGCGATCGGCCGGGACGCGTTGTCGGCCGGCCGGGGCGAGCGCACCATGAACCTCGGGTGGGACGTGACCGCGCCCGGGGAGCACGGGGCGGTCCTGCACCAGATCGGGCACGCGCTCGGCATGGTGCACGAGCACCAGAGCCCGTTCGCCGGGCTGCTCTGGGACGACGAGGCCGTGTACGCCGAGCTGGCGGACCCGCCGAACTTCTGGGACCGGGAGACGACGTTCACGAACGTGCTGCGCCGGCTGGACGCCGGCCAGGCGGGCGGACCGCTGTGGGATCCGCAGTCGGTGATGACGCTGCCGTTCGGGCCGGGGCTGGTGCTGGAGCCGGAGCAGTACCGCGGGGGACTGCGCCCGCCCGGCACCCCGTCCCCGGCGGACAAGGAGTTCGTGCTCCGCCGGTATCCGCCCACGGCCGCGGCCGGGCCGGCCGGGCTGCTGCCGTTCCGGTCCGTGCCGCTCGTGCTGGGGGCGGGCGAGCAGGCGGACTTCGCCGTCGAGCCGCCGGAGACCCGCGAGTACACCGTGGGCACCTTCGGCGACGCGGACACGGTGCTGGTGGTCTTCGAGGAGCGCGACGGGGAGCCGCGCTTCCTCGCGGGACACGACGACGGCGGCACGCCGGACAACGCCGCCGTGCGGGTCCGGCTCGTCAGGGGCCGGCGTTATGTCGTCCGGGTCCGCCTGTACTCCACGTGGGGTTCGGGAGAGACGGCGGTCATGTGCTGGTGACGGCACACGGACGGCGGGGAGCCACAGTCCGGCACCGGGGGAAGGGGCGCGGGCGTCACCCACGGGGGAGGTGACGCCCGCGCCCGCACCGGTGCCTCGGCGGCCGGGCGGGGGCGAGACCTCAGGACGCGGCCCGCTCGGCGGGGGAGCCGGCGTCGGGGTGGGCGAGGCCCAGGTGGTCGCGCAGGGTCGTGCCCTCGTAGTCGGTGCGGAAGACGCCCTGTTCCTGGAGCAGGGGGACCACCTTGTCGGCGAACGGGTCGAGCCCGCCGGGGGTGATGTGCGGGACGAGGATGAAGCCGTCGGCGGCGTCGGCCTGCACGAAGTCGTTGACGGCCCGCGCGACGGTGGCCGGGGAGCCGATGAAGGACTGCCGGTTGCCGGTGTTGATGACCAGGTCGCGGATGGACCACTTGTTGGCCTCGGCGAGCTGGCGCCACTCACGGGCGATGGCGAGCGGGTCGCGGTACATCCGCACCTGGGCGCGGCCCCGGGATATGTGGTCCTCGCCGACCAACGGGTCGACGTCGGGCAGCGGGCCGTCCGGGTCGTACGCGGACAGGTCCCGGTTCCACACGAATTCCAGGTGCTTGATGGCGGTGGCGCCGCTGACCTGCAGGCGGCGGACCTCGTGGGCGAGTTCGGCGGCCTCCTCGTCGGTGTCGCCGAGGACGAAGGTCGCGGCGGGCAGGATGAGCAGCTGGTCCTGGCGGCGGCCGTACTTGGCGAGGCGGGACTTGACGTCCGTGTAGAAGGCCTGGCCCTCCTTCAGGGTGGAGTACCGGCTGAAGATGGCGTCGGCGTCGGCGGCGGCGAACTCGCGGCCCTCGTCGGAGTCGCCCGCCTGGAAGATGACGGGGCGGCCCTGCGGGGAGCGCGGGACGTTGAACCGGCCGTGGATGTCGAAGTGCTGTCCCCGGTGGGTGAAGGCGCCGGCCCTGGCGTCCCGCAGGAAGGTGCCGGTGGCCTGGTCGGCGAGGATCTCGTCGCCGTGCCAGGAGTCGAACAGTTCGTGCGCGGTGGCGAGGAACTCCCTGGCGCGGGAGTAGCGCTCGTCCTGCGGCAGGAAGCCGCCGCGGCGGAAGTTCTCGCCGGTGAAGGCGTCCCAGGAGGTGACGACGTTCCACGCGGACCGGCCGCCGGAGAGATGGTCGAGGCTGGCGAACTGCCGGGCCACCTCGTAGGGCTCGTTGAACGTGGAGTTGATGGTTCCGGTCAGGCCCAGCCGGTCGGTGACGGCGGCCAGTGCGGACAGCACGGTGAAGGTGTCGGGGCGCCCGACCACGTCCAGGTCGTAGACCGTGCCGCCCTGTTCGCGCAGCCGGAGCCCCTCGGCGAGGAACAGGAAGTCGAACTTGGCGCGTTCGGCGGTCCGCGCGAAGTGCACGAAGGAACTGAACTCGATGTGGCTGCCGGCGGCCGGGTCACTCCACACGGTGGTGTTGTTGACGCCGGGGAAGTGGGCGGCCAGGTGGATCTGCTTCGACGGCTTGCTCATGGCGTGCGGTCGTCCTCTCCGGCTGTCAGGCTGCTGCGTAGCGGTTGGCGGGGCGGGGCAGGCCGAGGAGACCGCGCAGGGTGCCGGACTCGTAGGCGTCCCGGAAGCGGCGGCGGCGCCGCAGCTCGGGCACCAGGTCCCGGGTGATCCGGGGCAGGTCGTGGCCGGCGACCGCGGGCCGCAGCCGGAAGCCGGTCAGCCCGCCGGACGCCAGCTCCTCCAGCAGGTCGGCGAGTTGGGCGGCCGTCCCGGCGAAGATCGGGGCGTCACTGGTGTACGGCTCGCCGGCGAGCGTGTCGAGCCGGTCGCGGCGGCCCTGCGCCGCGGTGCGGCTGTCGTCGAGGAGGACGACGAGGTCGCCGAAGACGTGCAGGCTCTCGTGGGCGCGGCCCGCCGCCTCCTGCTCGGCGCGGATCTCGGTGACGATCGCGCGGGCCTCGGCCGCGTCGTGCGGGGTGACATAGCCGACGTCGGCCTGGCGGGCCACGAGCCGGTACGGGACGGTCCGGTGGGCGAGGGCGGTGACCAGGGGCTGGCCCTGCGGCGGCCGGGGGGTGATGGAGGGGCCCTTGACGCTGAAGAAGCGGCCCTCGAAGTCGATGTAGTGCAGCTTGTGCCGGTCGATGAAGCGGCCGGTCGCCGCGTCCCGGATCTCGGCGTCGTCCTCCCAGCTGTCCCAGAGCCGGCGTACGACTTCCACGTGGTCGGCGGCCTCGTCGAACAGCTCGGTGAGCAGTTCCTGCGCGCCGGGGCCGTCGAAGGAGTCGATCGGGGGGATGACCCGGCGGCCGAAGTGCGCGGCCTCGTCGGCGCGGGCGGTGACCTGGACGCGTACGCCCGCGCGTCCGGTGCTGACGTAGTCGAGGGTGGCGATCGCCTTGGAGATGTGGAACGGCTCGGTGTGGGTGGTCACCACGGTCGGGACCAGGCCTATGTGCCGGGTGAGCGGGGCGACGCGGGAGGCGATGAGGACGGCGTCGAGCCGGCCGCGGACCTGGTCGGTGCGCTCGTCGGGCGCCAGTGGCCGGGAGGACTGCGGGCCGAGGCCGTCCTCGAGGGTGACGAAGTCGAGCAGGCCGCGTTCGGCCTCCGTGATCAGGTCGGCCCAGTAGCCGGCGGTGAGCAGGTCCCGGGGCCGGGCGGCCGGTTCGCGCCAGGACGCGGGGTGCCAGCCGGTGCCGTCCAGGGCGACGGCGAGGTGCAGGTGGGCGGAGGGGGTCGGTGACACGTCGGTGCCTTCCTTGGTGTCCGTACGAGGAGGACGAGGGTGTCCGCACGAGGAGGACGGGGAACACCGGCTCGCGGGAGCGGTCGGCCGCCGGGGCGGGCGGCGCCGGTCAGGGGCGAGCACGGCGGGAGGTGGCCCGGGCCGGCGGAGTCCGGGCGGCGAGGTCAGCGGCGACAGAGCGCGGCGGACACGCGCTGGAGGTCTATGTGCGGCCGGGAGTGCAGCCGGACGGAGCGGTACGGGTGCGGCAGGCGCGCCGGGCATGCCCGCGGGAGCACTGGGGTCACGGCCGTCACCTCCCTCCGTCGGGCGCGGCGGGCCGGGCGGGCGCCCGCCGTCGCGGATCTCGTCGTGGCGTTCAACGCCGGGCCGGTGCCGTTTGTTCCCGGCCGCGGGGTTCCACGGCACGGGGTCCGCCCGTCTTCGGCGGGGACGGTCAGGCATTGTCCAGTGGCAGCCCGGGCGGGTTGACCTGGGACGTCGGCACGGCCTCGTCGGAGAGGTTGTAGGCGGCGAGCCACTTGGCGTACTGCCCGTGCCGGATCAGGTGGTTGATGGCGTCGGCGAGCGGCTTGGCGAGCCCGCTGTCCTTCTTGGCGGTGGCGGCGATCAGGCCCTGGAGCGTCGCGCCGGCGCCGGAGAAACTGCCCGCGCTGCGGGTGGGGTGGGGTGTGCTCGCGGTCTGCCGGGCACGGTAGGCGACCCCGGGGTTGGGGCCGAAGAAGGCGTCGATCCTGCCGCTGCTCAGCGCCAGGTTGGCGGCGTTCTGGTCCGGGAAGTACTTGACGGTGAGCTGCTTGCCCTCCTTGGCCAGTTTGGCCTTCCACTCCAGCAGGATCTTCTCCTGGTTGGTCCCGGAGCCCACGGCGACCGTTCTGCCGGCGAGGTTCTCGTAGTCGCCGTCGAAGTTCCAGGTGCTCTTCTTCAGCACCTCGAAGGCCAGGTTGTCCTTGCGGTAGGAGGCGAACTCGTACTTCTTCTTGCGTTCCTCGGTGTCGGTGACGTTGGAGAAGGCGACGTCGACCTTGCCGCTGTCGATGCCGACGAAGAGGTTCTCCCAGGTGGAGTTCCGGATCTCGGGTTCGAGGCCGAGGACCGCGGCCACCAGGCGGCCGAGGTCGGGTTCGGAGCCGGTGAGGGTCCGCTGGTCGCCGCCCACGAAGTTGAGCGGCGCGGATCCCGAGGGCAGGGCACCTACGCCGATGACGAGCTTGCCGCTCCTGCGGACGGAGGCGGGCAGCTCGGCGCTGATGGACTTCACTTCGGAGACCTTCAGCTCGGTCTCCTGCGCGGCTCCGTTGGACTGGCGTCCCACGGTCACCGTGCCGGCCGGACCGGTGGTGGTGGCGGCGTCGCTGTCGCCTCCGCAGGCGGCGAGCCCGCCGGCCAGGGAGAGGGTCACGGTCGCCGCGGTGAGGCCGCGGATCAGGCTGCGCCGGGAGAACTGGCTGGGCATGGCTTTCCTTGTCGTTCGGGGAGTTTCACTGCGGGGAGTTTCACTGCGGGCGGGGCAACGAAAGGGGCGGTCGGGTCACTTCGCCGGGGCCGGGCACCGGTGCCGGCCCGTGGTCATACGGCGGCCTCCCCGCGCAGCCGGTTCCGCAGTCCGGCCAGCCCGGTCCGGGCCTTCTGCAGCGGGGTCGGCGGCAGGGTGCGGGTGGCGCCGCGGGCGTAGTACCGCTCGACGTAGAACTGGACGACGGACACGGCGCTGGTCAGGACCAGGTACCAGACGGTGGCGACCATCAGCAGCGGCACGATGTCACCGGGGTAGGTGTTGCCCATCGACTGCACCGTCCCGAACAGGTCGAGCAGGGACACGTAGAACACCAGGGACGTGCTCTTGACCAGGCCGATCAGCTGGTTGACGTAGTTCGGCGTGATGGACCTGAGGGCCTGTGGGAAGACGATCCTGCGGAACTGGCGGCCCCGGGGCAGCCCGAGCGCGGCGGCCGCCTCGTGCTGCCCCTGGTCCACGGAGAGGATGCCGCCGCGGACCACCTCGGCCGCGTACGCCGCCTCGTTGAGGCTGAGGCCGACGACGGCGATCGTCATGTCGGTGGCCAGCCTCGACTCGTCGAAGGTGACGAAGGCGGGACCGAACGGCACGCCGAGACTCAGCGTCCGGTACAGGGCGCTGAAGTTGTACAGGAAGATCAGTACGACGATCAGCGGGACGGAGCGGAACAGCCAGGTGTAGGTCCAGCTGACCGCGCGCAGCACCGGGCTTCCGGAAAGCCGGCCGAGTGCCAGCAGGACCCCGCCGGCGAGCCCCAGCAGGGCGCTGAGCGCGGTGACTTCGAGGGTGACGAGGAGGCCGTCGAGGACGGCCGGGCGCAGGAACCAGTAGGTGAAGCGGCCCCACTGGTAGAAGGGGTTGGTGACCAGTCCGTGCAGGACCTGTGCGACGAGCACGAGGACGACGGTGGTGACGATCCACCGGCCGGGTCTGCGCACCGGCTGGACGCGCGGTGGCAGCGGTACTTCTGACGTGGTGTCGGGGGGCGGGGGTGCCTCGGCGAGGGAGACGGCGGCGCCTGCGGGTTCACTCATGAGGGGCTCCGGCGGAGTCGGACACCCCGGTGCCGCGGGCGAGCGGACGTGGGCCGGGACGGCGCTGGGGCACGAGGCGGCGCACGGACCGGCCCGGAACCGGGGCGGGGCGGACAACGGCACACCGATCGGAGGGTGCGCGGCGGGAACGCGGGACTGTACGGAGAGGTCAGCCCTGGCGGCGGGCAGAGCCCGGCACGGTACACAGTGCGCTGTTCACGCGGAGCAGATCGACGGCACGGTCGGCGACGAGCAGACCGGCGTACGACGGTACGCGGCCCTGCGGGCGGCTCACGGCCGTCCTGGGAGCTGCGTCCATGGCGTCACCTGTCACTGTTGCGGCCCCCGGGGGCCTCGCGCTTACCGAGATCGTCGTCCGGTCCGGTCGTCACCTGGGGCACCCCACCGCGATGCGAGGGTTGCCGGTCAGCGAGCCAGGGCTTGACGCTGACGCTCATGACCGTTCTTGAGGCGTAAGTAAGGCAGTTGACCGTTCGAATGTCAACGGCTGTCCACCCAGCGGACCTCGGCGGCCCGCCCTCACCTGCGGAAAACGTCCGTGGCACGCTCGGCGTGGACCGCCCAGTCCAGGATCTGGACCGCGGCTCCGGCGGCCTCCAGGCCCTGGCACCGGCCGTGGTGGCGGCGGGCGATGCCGTCGAGGTCGAGGTGGCGGCCGAAGGCGGGGTGCGCGGCCAGCCGGCCGGCGTAGGACCACAACGCGCGGTGGCCGGCGATGCGGTGGACGGCGGCGGCGTCGAGATGGCAGCGGTGGACGGTGTCGAGCTGCACCAGGGACACCCACAGCTCGATGTCGGCGGCGGTGAGCCGGTCGTCGGCCAGGTACTCCTCCCCGCTCAGCCGCCGCTCCAGCCGGCCCAGCGTGTCCAGCAGCGCATCGAGCGCGGCGGCCCGCTCGTCCGCACCGGCACCGGCCCGGCCGGCCCGCTGGGCGGCCTCCCCGATGCCCTGGGCGCACATCCGCTCGACCGCCTCGATCACGGACCGGAGGCCGGAGGGGTACAGGCGGGCGTCGCCGTCGTGCCGGAGCAGGTCCAGGTCGCGCAGGATCTCGGGGGCGTGGGTGCTGACGATGCGTCCGGACCAGTCGTCGCTGAGGACCGGGGCGAGCGCCGGACCGGTGTAGTGGTGGGCGCTCGCCTCGTACAGCGGGCGCAGCGCCGCGTGGCCGCCGCCGGGACAGTCCGGTACGGCGGGCAGGAGGGTGACCGGACAGTCGCCGTCCAGGCCGAGCAGGCTGTGGCCGACGGCGAGGCGCAGTCCGTCGGGGCACGCGGTCGACAGATGGAGCCGGTAGCGGTGCGGCACGGCGTAGTGGCCGCTGCGCGCGTCCCGGCCGATACGGCCTCGGAAGACCGCGGCGGGGCGGTGGGCGGACGGGACGGCGGCGAGCGGAGCGATGGACATGCGTCTCCCCCAGGGTGTGGGCGTGCGGACGGGCGGACCGGCGCGGTCGCGGACGGGCGGCGGTGGGGCGCGAAGGGCCCGGTTCAGCGGTGGCGGCTGATCGCGCTGCAGACGCGCTGCAGGTCGATGTGGCGTCGGGAGGTGAGCAGGGGCGCGCACAACGGCGTCCGGCACGTCAGGCCGGTGCCCGTTGCGAGGCGCGTCATCATTCCCTACCCGTTCACTAGGATTCCCCTCCCTGGAGTGTCGATCCGGCTCCGCGGGACGTCAAGGGGGCGTCCACGCCTGGGACTCCGGGCGGACGGCGGGAGCGGCGGGGAGTGGGCCCGCGGCGGGCCTCCCGGAGCCGGAGGACTCCTCAGGGAGAGAAGCATGTGACATAGTACTGCCGTGGCGAAGCGACTGACCTGCGATGTCGTGGTCGTCGGAGCCGGGATGGTGGGGGCGGCCTGTGCGCTGTACGCCGCCCGGACCGGCCTCGACGTGAGGGTGGTGGACCGGGGTCCGGTGGCCGGTGGCACCACGGGGGCGGGCGAAGGCAACCTGCTCGTCTCCGACAAGGGACCGGGCCCGGAGCTGGACCTCGCGCTGCTGTCGGCCCGGTTGTGGGCCGCGCTGGCCGACGAGCTGGGCACCGCGATCGAGTACGAGCCCAAGGGCGGCCTCGTGGTCGCCTCGGCACCCGCCGCCCTGACCGCGCTGCGGGACTTCGCCGCGGGCCAGCGCGGCGCCGGCGTCACGGCCGTACCGGTCGGAGCGGACCGGCTGCCGGAGCTGGAACCGCACCTGGCGCCGGCCATGGCGGGCGGAGTGCACTATCCGCAGGACGCCCAGGTCATGCCCGCGCTCGCCGCCGCCCGGCTGCTCCGAGCCTCCGGGGCCCGGATGCACGTGGGTCACACCGTGACCGGCGTCCTGCGCGCGGCGGGCGGCACGGTGTACGGCGTACGCACCGACCGGGGCGACATCCACGCACCGGCGGTGGTGAACGCGGCCGGCACCTGGGGCGGCGACCTCGCGGCGCTCGCCGGTGTCCGGTTGCCGGTACTCCCCCGGCGCGGTTTCGTGCTGGTCACCGAGCCGCTGCCCCGGATGGTCCGGCACAAGGTGTACGCCGCTGACTACGTGGCCGACGTCGCCAGCGACTCGGCCGCCCTGCGCACCTCGCCGGTCGTGGAGGGCACGGCCGCGGGACCGGTGCTGATCGGCGCCACCCGGGAACGGGTGGGGTTCGACCGCTCGCTCTCGCTGCCCGCCGTACGCGCCCTCGCCGCCGGGGCGATCGGCCTGTTCCCGTTCCTGGAGCGGGTCCGCGCGCTGCGCACGTACGCGGGGTTCCGGCCGTATCTGCCCGACCACCTGCCGGCGATCGGCCCCGACCCGCGCGCACCGGGCCTGTTCCACGCCTGCGGGCACGAGGGGGCGGGCATCGGACTCGCCACCGGCACCGGGCAGTTGCTCGCGCAGGCGCTCACCGGGAAGACGCCGGAGCTGGACCCCGCACCGTTCCGGCCGGAGCGGTTCGACACCGATGGAGGCGACGTCCGATGAACCCGCTGGAGTTGACCCGGGCCCGCCCGGGCGCGGCCCGCACCGTCACCTTCGACGGCCGGCCCCTCACGGCACTGCCGGGCCAGAGCGTGGCGGCGGCGCTGTGGGCCGCGGGGGTGACGGCCTGGCGCAGCACGCGCGGCGCCGGCCGGCCGCGCGGGGTGTTCTGCGGGATCGGGGTGTGCTTCGACTGCCTGGTGACGGTCAACGGCATCCCGAACCAACGGGCTTGCCTGGTGCCGGTGCGCCCGGGCGATGTGATCCGCACGCAGGAGGGGACGGGGCGGGACGATGGCTGAGGGACCACGGCTCGCGGTCGTCGGCGCGGGGCCGGCGGGCCTCGCCGCGGCCCTGGCGGCAGCCGCGCGGGGCGTCCGGGTCACCCTCGTCGACGCCGCCGAACAGGCGGGCGGCCAGTTCTACCGGCAGCCCGCCGCCGCACTCGGCGCGGCGCGGCCCCAGGCGCTGCACCACCAGTGGCGGACCTGGGAACGACTGCGGGCCGGCCTCGGCCGGCACCTCGCGACCGGCCGCCTCACCCATCTGACCGACCATCATGTGTGGTGCGTGGCAGCGGATCCGGTCTCCGGGACGTTCGGTGTGCACGCCCTGCGCGGACCCGCGCAGGAGGAGGGCGTCACCGTCCGCGCCGACGCCGTACTGCTCGCCACCGGCGGGTACGAACGGGTGCTGCCCTTCCCCGGCTGGACCCTGCCCGGGGTCGTCACGGCGGGCGGCGCGCAGGCCATGCTCAAGGGCGGCCTGGTCCTGCCCGGACGGACGGCCGTGGTCGCCGGGAGCGGGCCGCTGCTGCTGCCGGTGGCCACCGGACTCGTCACGGCCGGTGCCCGGGTCGCCGCACTGGTCGAGTCCGCCGGCCCCGCCGCGCTGCTGCGCCGGGCGCCCGCCCTGGCGGCCCAGCCGGGCAAACTCGCCGAGGGCGCCGGGTACGCGGCCCGGCTGCTGCGACACGGCGTACGCACTCTGCCCGGGCACACCGTCGTGGCGGCGCACGGTACCGACCGGCTGGAGGCGGTCACGGTGGCCGCACTGGGCCGGGAAGGACACCTCAGGCCGGGCAGCGCCCGCCGGATCCGCTGCGACACCCTCGCCGTGGGCCACGGCATGCTGCCGCACACCGATCTCGCCGAGTCCCTCGGCTGCACCCTGTCCGGCACCGCCGTACGGGTCGACGACGAGCAGCGCACCGACGTCCCCGGCGTCTGGGCCGCCGGGGAGGCCACCGGGGTCGGCGGCGCGGAACTCGCCCTCGCCGAGGGCCACATCGCCGGATGCTCGGCCGCGGCCCGGCTGCACGGCAGCGCCCCCGACCCGCGCCGCTGGGCCGCCGCCGCCCGGGCCAGGCGCCGGCTGCGGGAGTTCGCCACGGCCCTCGACGCGGCGTTCGAGCCACCGGCGGGCTGGGCGGGCCGGCTCCCCGACGACACCGTGGTGTGCCGCTGCGAGGAGGTCACCGCGGGTGAGGTGCGCCGCGCCGTGGACCCGCTCGGCGCCGGGGACCTGCGCACCGTGAAACTGCTGTCCCGGGCCGGGATGGGCTGGTGCCAGGGCCGGATGTGCGCGCCCGCGGTGGCGGGTCTGGCCGGCTGCCCGCTCACCGCCGGCCGGAGGCCGTTCGCCCGACCGGTGCCGCTGGGAGTCCTGGCGGGCCTGCCGGACACGGAAGCCGGTCCGCCGGACGCGGACTGACCGCGGCCCGACCAGCTCCACCCCGACACCGTCAGCACCATCAGACACCGTCAGTGCCATGTCACACCCTACGGGAGAGAGATCACTCATGACGCACGCCGAGAACCGTCCCTGGCGGGGCCTCCTCGTCGCCACCGCCCTCCCGCTCCGTGACGACCTCTCGGTCGACCACGACCGCTACGCCGAGCACTGCGCCTGGCTCGTCGCGAACGGCTGCGACGGCGTCGTACCGAACGGCTCGCTCGGCGAGTACCAGGCACTCACCCCCGGGGAACGTGCCCGGGTGGTGGAGACGGCCGTGGCCGCGGTCGGCGGCCGGCGGGTGATGCCGGGTGTCGCGGCGTACGGCTCCGCCGAGGCCCGCCGCTGGGCCGAGCAGGCGGGCGAGGCGGGCTGCGCGGCGGTGATGCTGCTGCCGCCCAACGCCTACCGCGCCGACGAGCGGTCCGTCCTCGCCCACTACGCCGAGGTCGCGAAGGCGGCCCTGCCGGTGGTGGCGTACAACAACCCCGTCGACACCAAGGTGGACCTGGTACCCGAACTCCTCGCCCGGCTGCACGGCGAGGGGCTCGTGCACGCCGTCAAGGAGTTCTCCGGTGACGTCCGCCGCGCCTACCGGATCCGCGAACTCGCGCCGGAGCTGGACCTGCTGGCCGGCGCCGACGACGTACTGCTGGAGCTGGCGGTGGCCGGCGCCGTGGGCTGGGTGGCCGGTTACCCCAACGCGCTGCCGCGCGCCTCGGCGGAGCTGTACCGCGCCGCGACGGCCGGTGACCTCGGCACCGCGCTCCCCCTGTACCGGCAGCTGCACCCGCTGCTGCGCTGGGACTCGCGGACGGAGTTCGTCCAGGCGATCAAGCTCTCCATGGACGTCGTCGGGCGGTACGGCGGCCCGGTGCGGCCGCCCCGCGTACCGTTGCCGCCCCAGCAGGAGGCCGCGGTCCGCGCGGCCACCGAGAAGGCCGTCGCCGCGGGCCTCGGGTAAGGGAGCCGGACCATGCGCAGCAAGCTCGTTCTGCACGCCGTCGACTCGCACACCGAGGGCATGCCGACCCGGGTGATCACCGGCGGGATCGGCACCCTCCCCGGCGCGACGATGAACGAACGGCGGCTGTACTTCCGGGACCACCTCGACCACATCAAGCGGCTGCTGATGAACGAGCCGCGCGGTCACTCGGCGATGAGCGGCGCCGTCCTGCAGCCGCCGGTCCGGCCCGACTGTGACTGGGGCGTCGTCTACATCGAGGTCTCCGGCTATCTGCCGATGTGCGGACACGGCACGATCGGGGTGGCCACCGTGCTGGTCGAGACCGGCATGGTGGAGGTCGTGGAGCCGGTGACCACCATCCGGCTCGACACCCCGGCGGGGCCGGTGGTCGCCGAGGTGGCCGTGGAGAACGGCGCGGCCCGGAACGTCACCCTGCGCAACGTCCCGTCGTTCGCCGCCGCACTGGACCGGCGGATCACCCTGCCCGACGGCCGCTCGGTCACCTACGACCTCGCCTACGGCGGCAACTTCTACGCGATCCTCCCGCTCGACGCCTTCGGGCTGCCCTTCGACCGCGCCCGCAAGGACGACATCCTGGCGGCGGGGCTGGCGCTGATGCGCGCGGTCAACGAGCGGGACGAGCCGGTGCATCCGGAGGACCCGTCGATCCGCGGCTGCCACCACGTCCACCTCTACGCCCCCGGCGCGACGGCCCGGCACTCCCGCCACGCGATGGCCATCCACCCGGGCTGGTTCGACCGCTCCCCGTGCGGCACCGGGACGAGCGCGCGCATGGCGCAGCTGCACGCGCGCGGTGAACTGCCGTTGCACACCGACTTCGTGAACGAGTCCTTCATCGGTACCCACTTCACCGGGCGGCTGCTGGGGACGACCGAGGTCGCCGGGGTGCCGGCCGTACTGCCCAGCTTCACCGGGCGCGCGTGGATCACGGGCACCGCGCAGTACCTGCTGGACCCGGACGATCCGTTCCCGGAGGGCTTCGTCCTCTAGACATCCGCCGGGCGTCCTCCCGGGCGTCCTCTACACTCAGCGGGTGAAGCGTGACATGGCACAGGACGCGCCGGGAGCGGAGATGCCCGCGCTCCCCCGGCTCGGCGGCCGGCGGAGCAGCTACCGCGAGCGGGTGGCGGATGCCCTGCGCGCCGCGCTGATCGCGGGCGAGCTGCGGCCCGGCGAGGTGTACTCGGCGCCCTCGCTGGCCACCCGCTTCGGCGTCTCGGCCACGCCGGTGCGCGAGGCGATGCTCGACCTGGCCAAGGAGGGACTGGTCGACACCGTGCCCAACAAGGGCTTCCGGGTCACCGCCGTCTCCGACCGGCAGCTGGACGAGTACACGCACATCCGGTCGCTCATCGAGATCCCCACCGTGGCGGCCCTGGCCCGCACGGCCGACCGCGTCTCGCTGGAGGCGCTGCGCCCGGCGGCCCGGGAGATCGTCACCGCCGCGGTGGCGGGCGACCTGATCGGCTACGTCGAGGCCGACACCCGCTTCCACCTGGGCCTGCTCGCCCTGGCGGGCAACGCCCACCTGGTGGAGGTCGTCGCCGACCTGCGTAAACGCTCCCGTCTGTACGGTCTGACCGCGCTGGTGGAGGCGGGCCGGCTGCTCGCCTCCGCCGAGGAGCACCTGGAACTGCTGGACGCCCTGCTGGGGCGCGACGAGACCGCCGTGCGCGAGATCATGACCCGGCACCTGGGGCATGTACGCAGCCTGTGGGCGGCGGCGGACTGACCACGCCCGGCCCGGCGCACCCCCGTGGAGGGCACCGGACATCTCACGGTGCGGGGGCCGTGCCGCGACGCTTTTTCGCGTGATCAAGCGGCCCCCGCCACATATCGAGCGGCGATTTTGCGTCAGATCGACGCATAGCCGACCATGGGGTCCGTCCCGGCGATCCCGGGCACGTCAGTTCCATGAGAGGCGCACCACCCATGCACAGCACCGGAACCGTCCATCAGCCGGCTCCGGCCCCCGCGGAACCCCCCACGGTGACCGTCGAGGACCCGCACGGCGACACCGGCAGGCATGCCCGCCGGTTCGGCCTGCCCGTCGCCACCGCGCTGGTCATGGGCAACATCATCGGTGGCGGCATCTTCCTGCTGCCCGCCTCGATCGCCCCCTTCGGCACCGTCAGCCTGGTGGCCTTCGTGGTGCTGACCGTCGGCGCCATCGCGCTCGCCCTGGTCTTCGGCCGGCTCGCCGCCCGCGACCCCCGTACGGGCGGCCCCTACGTGTACGCCCGTGAGGCGTTCGGCGACTTCGCGGGCTTCCTCGCGGCCTGGTCGTACTGGATCACCACCTGGGTGTCGAACGCCGCGCTCGCCGTCGCCGCCGTCGGCTACCTCGACGTACTGATCCCGGTGGGCGGCCACCGGTGGACCGCCTGTCTGGCCGCGCTGGCCCTGCAGTGGCTGCCCGCCCTCGCCAACTTCGCCGGCACCCGCTATGTGGGCGCCGTCCAGCTGGTGTCCACGGTGCTGAAGTTCGTCCCGCTGCTGCTGGTGGCGGTCGGCGGCCTGTTCTTCTTCGACCCGGACCGGCTCGGGCCGTTCAACACCGGCGGCCACAGCGCGGTCGGCGCGGTGTCCGCCTCGGCCGCCCTGCTGCTCTTCTCCTACCTCGGGGTGGAGTCCGCCGCCGTCAGCGCGGGCGAGGTCAAGGACGCCCGGCGCAACGTGGGCCGCGCCACCGTCATCGGCACCGCGGGCGCCGCGGTGGTGTACCTGCTGGGGACCCTGTCCGTGTTCGGCACGGTCCCGCACGACCGTCTGGTGACCTCCACCGCGCCGTTCTCGGACGCCGTGGACACGATGTTCGGCGGCAGCTGGGGCGGTACGGCGGTGGCGCTCGCGGCCCTCGTCTCGATGACGGGCTGCCTCAACGGCTGGACCCTGCTGAGCGCCCAGACGCCGTACGCGGCGGCGCGCGACGGTCTGTTCCCGAGCGCCTTCACGCGCCGCCGGCGGGGCGTGCCCACCGTCGGGGTCGGCGTGACGGTCGTCCTCGCCTCGCTGCTCACGATGTACAACTACCTGTCGGGCTCGGGCAAGGTCTTCGAGGTCCTCGTCCTCGTCACCACGTTCACGGCCACCGTGCCGTATCTGCTGGCCGCCGCCGCGCAGCTCTTCCATCTGGTGCGGGGTGAGGCGGTCGACCGGGCGCGGCTGGTGCGGGACTCCGTGATCACCGCGGTGGCCGCCGCCTTCTCGGTCTGGCTGATGGCGGGCGCCGGTTACGCGGCGGTGTACCAGGGCGTGCTGTTCCTGTTCGCCGGGATCCTGGTCTACGCCGTGATGGCGGCCCGGCGGCAGCGGAAGCCGGCGTCAGCGGTCGAGGCGCCGTAGTCCGTCGGCGCTGCGCGCCGCGGTGCGCGGGGCCTCGCTGTGCACTCCGGCCCGGTACTTGGGGACGCGGAGGGTGACCTTCGTCCCGGCGCCGACGCCGGTCTCGATCACCAGCCCGTGGTCGTCCCCGTAGACCTGCCGCAGCCGTTCGTCCACATTGCGCAGCCCGATGCCCGCCGTCGGGCCGTCCTCGCCGCACAGGATGCGGCGCAGCCGGTCCGGCTCCATGCCGGCCCCGTCGTCCTCGATGACGATGCGGGCGCTCGCCCCCTCGTCCCGTGCGGTGATGCTGATCCGGCCGCGCTCGACGCCCTCCCGCAGCCCGTGCTTGACGGCGTTCTCCACCAGGGGCTGGAGGCACAGGAAGGGCACGGCCACGGGCAGCACCTCGGGGGCGATCTGCAGGGTCACCTCCAGCCGCTGTCCGAACCGGGCGCGCACCAGCTCCAGGAACTGCTCGATGGCGCGCAACTCCTCGGCCAGGGTGGTGAACTCACCGTGGCGGCGGAACGAGTAGCGGGTGAAGTCGGCGAACTCCAGCAGCAGTTCGCGGGCCCGCTCGGGATCGGTGCGGACGAACGAGGCGATCGCCGCGAGGGAGTTGTAGACGAAGTGCGGGGAGATCTGTGCGCGCAGCGCCCGGATCTCCGCCTCGATCAGTCCGGTGCGGGTCCGGTCGAGATCGGCGAGTTCGAGCTGGACGGAGACCCAGCGCGCCACCTCCTCGGTGGCCCGCACCGCGGGCGCCGGCTCCCCCGCACCGAGCACGACGAGGGCGCCGAGCACGCGCCCGTCGACGGTGAGCGGGGCGGCGGCTCCCCAGCGCACGGGGCACCGCGGGTCCTGGCAGCCGACGGCGAAGGTCTGCGTGCGGCCGGTGTCCAGCACCTGGCGGACCCGGTCCAGGGCCGTGTCCTCGTGGTGCCGGCCCGGCCCGTCCCAGGCCAGCGGCCGGTCCTCGGCGGTGAGGGCGAGCGCGGCCGTGCCGAACAGCGGCCGGAGCCGTCGTACCGCCTTGCGGGCGGCGTCCGCGGTGAGCCCGGCGCGCAGCGGGGGCGCGGCGAGGGAGGCGGTGTGCAGGGTCCGGAAGGTGGCGCGTTCCACGGGGGTGCCGGGGCCCGTGCCGTCCCGGGCGGACCGGCGGGCCGGCAGCCGTCCCACGGCGAGACCGGCGGCGAACAGCAGCGGGCCCGCGGTGGCGAGGAGGGCGAGCCCGTTCATCTGCGGCCCCGGCGGGCCGCGGGCCGGCGCTTGGTCATGGGGTCGGCACTCCTCGGCGGGCGGCGGGTGTGGGCGGGGCCCGGTCCACCGGGCGTTCGGGCAGGTGGAGGCGGGCCATGGCCGCCTCGGTGCCCGGCGGGATCCGGCCCGGGGTGGCCAGGGAGACCAGGATCATGGTCAGGAAGCCGAGCGGTACCGACCACACGGCCGGCCAGGCGAGCAGGGTGTGCGCCCAGCCGTCGGCCAGGGGCCCGGCGATGGTCAGGGCGACCGCGGTGAGGGCGCCGCCCCCGCCGGCGAGCAGCCCCGCGACCGCGCCGGGCGCGGTGAGTCCGCGCCACCAGATGCCGAGCACCAGCAGAGGGCAGAAGGACGAGGCGGCCACCGCGAAGGCGAGTCCCACGGCGTTGGCCACGGGGAGATCACCGGCGGCCACGCTCACCGTGACGGGTACGGCGACCGCCGGCAGCGTGGCCCATCGCAGGCGGCGGACGCCGAGCGAGGGCAGCACGTCCTGGCTGAGCACGCCCGCGACGGAGAGGGTGAGCCCGGAGGCCGTGGACAGGAAGGCGGCACAGGCGCCGGCGGCGATCAGCGCGCCGAGGAGGTCGCCGCCGACGCCGCCGACGAGGCGTTCCGGCAGCACGAGCACGGCGGCGTCGGTGTTGCCGGTGAGCAGCAGGTCGGGGGCGTAGAGCCGGCCGAGGAGCCCGTAGAGGGGCGGCAGCAGGTAGAAGCCGCCGACCAGCGCCAGCACGATCACGGTGGTGCGGCGGGCGGCACGGCCGTCGGGGTTGGTGTAGAAGCGGACGAGGACGTGGGGCAGCCCCATGGTGCCGAGGAAGGTGGCGCATATCAGCCCGTACGTCGTGTACAGCGGGTGCTCGTCCTTCCCGCCGGACAGCGGTGCCGCCCAGCCGGAGGCGCCGTCGCGCCCTTCGTCCCCGGTCTCGCGCTCGGGCACCGGGGCCGTGGGCGGGAACCGGAGTGTCGTCCCGGCCCGGACCTCGTGCACACCGGGCTCCAGCAGCAGCCGGCCGCCGTCGTGGTCCACGCCGTCCACGGCGCCGGTCACCACGGCCCGCAGCGGCGCGCCGATCCTGATGCGTACGGTGCTCTCGACGGTGACCTGGGTGTGCCGGCGGAAGGTCGGCGGCTCGTCCACCGCCCGGGCGGGATGCGGGTCGCCGTGCCAGGCGATGACCAGGAAGATCGCGGGCACGAGGAGCGCGGCCAGCTTCAGGCAGTACTGGAACGCCTGGACGAAGGTGATGCCGCGCATGCCGCCGGCGGCCACGGCCAGGGTCACGACGGCGGCGACGAGCACCCCGCCGAGCCAGCGGGGCGCGCCCGTGACCAGGCCGAGCGTGAGGCCCGCGCCCTGGAGCTGGGGCAGCAGGTACAGCCAGCCGACGCCGACGACGAGCACGCTCGCGACGCGCCGGGCGGCCCTGGACTCCAGCCGGGAGTCGGCGAAGTCGGGCAGGGTGTAGGCCCCGGAGCGGCGCAGCGGAGCGGCGACGAACGCGAGCAGGACGAGGTAGCCCGCGGCGTAGCCGACGGGGAACCAGAGCATCTCGACGCCCTGGGCGGCGACCAGTCCGGCGATGCCGAGGAAGGAGGCCGCCGAGAGGTACTCGCCGCTGACGGCCATGGCGTTGAGATAGGGCGGGACGGTACGGGAGGCGACGTAGAAGTCGGACGTGGTGCGGGAGACGCGCAGCCCCGTCGAGCCGATCACCAGGGTCGCGACGACCGCCGCGGAGACGGCCACGACGCCGTACGTCTGGTTCACCCGGCGGCCCCCGGTGCGCGGCCGGTCCCCGGCGGCCGGACGTCGGTCACCGTCAGGGCCTTTCGAGGTCCACGGTGTCCCGCTCATTGCGTTCGGCGCGTACGACGTACCACCGGCCGAGGACGACGAGTGCGGGATAGACGGCGACACCGAGAACGGCCCACACGACCAGGGCGCCGCCCGGCCGGACATCGGGGTCGGGCAGGGCGGTGAAGGCGAGGGGAAGCAGCCCGAGCATCCCGACGAGCACGGCGAACGTCGTCGCCCCGAGCCGCAGTTGCCGCCGCATCAGCTCCCGCAGGACGCGGCGGTCGACCGCGAGGTCCTCCACCCCGTACACCCGGGCGGGGCGGACGGGTCCCCGGGGCGCGCGGGGAGTCCCCGTGACCACTTCACGTCGGGGAGTCCCAGGTGCACCCATGCCGCGTCCTCCGCCCCGCGAAGATCACACTTAGCAGTGGAGTGTACGCACCGGGAAACGAAAGAGACAGCTTCCGGTCAGCGCGAGCGCCGTCCGTCGGTCGAGCAGGGCCTCCGCCGGTCGAGCAGGGTCTCGGGGGCGCGCTCGCCTCCGCGTGGCCTTGACCACAGTTTGCTCTTTTAATGGCAGATGGCCCTTTATAAGTAGTTTCATAGTGAGCTGCACTCCCTGGGCCTCCGGTTCCAGGGACCCGACGACCAGGACACGGGAGAGGCCCTTGATCACGGCACGTAAAGGACGCACCCCGCTGGCGGTCGGCGTACTCGCCGGTGCGCTCTCGCTCGCGGCCCTCGGCGGCACCGGCTACGCCGCTACCGGCGGTAACGACGCCGGGGCGGGTCCGCAGGCGCAGGCAGGGGCGGATCAGGCCGCCCCGCAGGAGGCTTCCGACGCCCGGATAATGATCAGTCCCGGGTACGGCGCCCACGGCGTCGGGACCGACGACCCCGTCAAGGTCACCGTCAGCAACGGCAAGCTCACCAGGGTGACCATGACCGCGGTCGCGACCGGTGCCGAGGTCCCGGGCACCCTGTCCGCCGACGGCACGTCCTGGACGGCGGACGGCCGGCTGGAGCGGGCGACCAGGTATCAGGTCGCCGCGGACGCCGATGACGCCCAGGGCCGCTCCGCCAGCGAGAACGCCTCGATCACCACGGTCTCCCCGGCCGACGACTTCATCGGGCACCTGTCCCCCGAGGACGGCTCGACCGTCGGCGTGGGCATGCCGGTGACGGTCGACTTCGACAAGGCGGTCGGCGACAAGGCGGCCGTGCAGTCCAAGATCCAGGTCAGCTCCAGCAGCGGCCAGAAGGTCGTCGGCCACTGGTTCAGCGGCAACCGCCTGGACTTCCGCCCCGAGAACTACTGGAAGCCCGGGTCCACCGTCACCGTCAGGCTCAGCGTCGACGGCACCCAGAAGACGGTCACCTTCAAGATCGGCCGGAGCCAGATCAGCACGGTCGACGCCGAGACGAAGCAGATGACCGTCGTACGGGACGGCAAGACGATCAGGACCATCCCGATCTCGTCCGGCAGCACCGAGCACCCGACGTACAACGGGCAGATGGTCATCTCCGAGAAGTTCCGGCAGACCCGCATGAACGGTGCGACCGTCGGCCTCACGAACAAGGACGGCAAGCCCTCCTACGACATCGAGGCCGTGCCGCACGCCATGCGCCTGACCGCCTCGGGCACCTTCATCCACGGCAACTACTGGGGTACCGACGCGGTCTTCGGCAAGGCCAACACCAGCCACGGCTGCGTGGGCCTGAAGGACGTCAAGGGCGGCGGTGACGGCAGGCAGCCCGCCGCGTGGTTCTTCGACAACTCGATGACCGGTGACGTCGTCATCGTCAAGAACTCCGCCGACAAGAGCACGCTGGCCCCGGACAACGGCCTCAGCGACTGGAACATGCCGTGGAGCCAGTGGGTCGCGGGCAGCGCGACCGGCTGACGCCACGCCCCCCGGACACGGTCGGCGCCGGGTGAGGGAGGGCGGGACGCGGGCAACGTCACCGGGGTTCGGCGACCGGGCCCGTCATCCCAGCGTGAAGCGCACCGGCGTCGCCACCGCGGCCTGGGCCGCCGACGCCAGGGCGGCGTCCGCGACGACGCCGATGACCGGGTAGCCGCCCGTCGTCGGGTGGTCGTGCAGGAACACCACCGGGCGCCCGTCCCAGGGCACCTGGACCGCGCCGAGAACCATGCCCTCACTGGGCAGTTCGTCCGTCAGGCGGCGTTCCAGTGGGGGCCCTTCGGTGCGCAGGCCGATGCGGTTGCTGTGCGGGGACACGCGGTACGTGGCCGAGGTGAGGGTGCGCAGCGCCGCGGCGGTGAACCAGTCCGCACGGGGGCCGAGCCGCAGCGGCAGGACGAGTTGGGTGGGCGGCGCCGGCCAGGGGGCGGCGGCCGGTAGTGCCGTCCACCGGGCCGGGGCTCCCAGCGGCAGGACGTCCCCGTCGCGCAAGGGCGCGGGGCCGAGCCCGGAGAGCAGGTCCGTCGCACGGCTGCCGAGGACCGGCTCGACGGCGATGCCCCCGGCGACGGCCACGTACGAGCGCACGCCCGCCGTCGCCGTACCCGCGTCGAGTACCGCGCCCGCGGGCACGCGCACCGGCGCTCCCCAGGCCACCGGCCGCCCGTCGACCGTCACCGGGCAGGGCGCCCCGCCCACCACGACGGTGACGGCGCGGTCCGGCCGCAGGGCGCAGCCGGTCAGGGTGGTCTCCAGAACGGCGGCACCGGGGTCGTTGCCGAGCAGCCGGTTCGCGAGGTGCATCGCGGGCGCGTCCAGGGCGCCGGAACGCGGGACTCCCAGGTGCGCGTGGCCGCGCCGGCCGGAGTCCTGGACCGTGGTGAGGGCGCCGGATCGTACGACCGTGAGCTTGGCGCTCATGCCGCACCGGCCTCTGCGACGAACCGCACCCGCGTTCCCGGTGTGAGGAGCGCCGGTTCGTCCCGCGCGAGGTCCCAGAGCGGAGCCGGGTCCGGCATGGTGCCGATCAGCTGCCAGCCGCCCGGGGTGGCGCGCGGGTAGACCGCGCTGTAGGGGCCCGCGAGCGCGACGGATCCGGCCGGCACCCGGGTACGGGGCGTATCGCGGCGCGGCACGTGCAGGTGCGGGGGCAGTCCGGTGAGGTAGCCGAACCCCGGCGCGAAACCGCAGAAAGCGACGCGGTACGTGTACGAGGAGTGGCGTGCGGCGACCTCATCGGCGCCGATCCCCCACAGGGCGGCCACGCCCTCCAGGTCCGGCCCGTCGTAGCGCACGGGGATCCTTATCGTTCCGCGGTCGTCGGCGGCCTGTGCCGGCATGTCCCGGTCGGCGAGCCGGCGGGCCAGCGCCTCGGGGTCCGCGACGCCGTCCAGCAGGACGGTCCGCGCCCCCGGCACGATCTCCTCGACCGGAGGCAGGATGCCCGCCGCGCGCAGCCGCAGCAGTTCGGCGTGGAAGGCTCCGGTGCGCTCCGCGTCCGGCAGCTCGATGAGCAGTGCGTGCCGCCCGGCGGGGCGGATGTCCGGCAGTCGGCGCTCGGTCATGCGAATGCCCCCACCGCGATCCCGGCCCTCTCGAGTGCCTCGCGCACGCGCGCCGCGATCCGGGCCGCGCCCGGGGTGTCGCCGTGGACGCACAGGGAGCGCGCGGCCACCGCGACGGTGGTGCCGTCCACGGCCTCGACCGCGCCCTCCGTCGCGAACCCGAGCGCCCGCCGCACCACCGCGTCCTCGTCGGTCACCACGGAGTTCGCCTCGCGGCGCCCGACGAGTGTGCCCTCGGGGGTGTAGGCGCGGTCCGCGAAGGCCTCGGGTACGGCGGTGAGCCCCGCCTCCTCGGCGGCGGCGAGCAGCAGCGACCCCGGCAGACCGAGCACCGGCAGCGCCCCGCCCGCGAGCCGCACTCCCGCCACCACGGCGGCGGCCTGCTCGGCGTCGTGCACGGTGCGGTTGTAGAGGGCGCCGTGCGGCTTGACGTACGCCACCCGCGCCCCGGCAGCCTCGGCGAAGACTCTCAGCGCGCCGATCTGGTAGGCCGTCTCGGCCGCCAGTTCGTCGCCGGGCACGTCCATCGCGCGCCGCCCGAAGCCGGCCAGGTCCCGGTAGGACACCTGGGCTCCGATCCGTACCCCGCGCTCGGCGGCCAGGTCACAGACGCGGCGCATCACGGAGGGGTCGCCCGCGTGGAAGCCGCAGGCGACGTTGGCGCTGGTGACGACGGACAGGAGGGCGTCGTCGTCGGTGAGGGTCCAGCGGCCGAAGCCTTCACCGAGGTCTGCGTTGAGGTCGATCGTCACGTCCAGAACGTAGCCGATCGTTGAACGATCCGACAAGGGGGCAATTCTGCCGCCTCGGAAGGACGGCGTACCGCCCCCTCCTGTTCCGGCGCTGACGAGGCCGACGCGAGGTGCAGGGTGCTGAGCGGCGACTGGTCCGAGCGGTGGCTCGACGGCTTCCTGGCCGGTCTCGTCGCCCGACGACAGGAACCGCACCTCGGCCTGGACGGACCGGGTCCCGGCGGGCACCGGACCGGTGGTGCCGCGGGAGAGGAACCCGGTGGCCGAGCCCCGGTCGCTCGCGGAGACCGCCGGTACCTTGCAGCGGCCGCGGCGAAGACGGTGACCGTGTCCGCCGTGCGGGCCGGCGACCCGCGCGTGCCCGGCAAGACCACTCGCTCGTGCCGAAGCCTGACGCCGAACTCCGCGGCCCCCGCGAACTCTTGACGGGTACACATACAACGCAAAGAATGAGCGCGCTCCGTCTGACAACGTTGTCCGGCTTTCGGGGAGGCGCTTCCGCCCATGAGATGGACCCATCCGCCCACGAGTTGGGCCCGACGCATACGCGGCGCAGGCACGGTGGTCGCGGCGGCGGCCCTGCTCGGGGCCGCCCTTGCCGCGCCCACGGCCCAGGCCGCCGCCCGGCAGGACGGCCAACTCACCGATCTCGTCAACCCGTTCATCGGAACCCAGAACGAAGGCAACACCTATCCCGGCGCGGCCGTGCCCTTCGGGATGGTGCAGCTCTCCCCGGACACCGGGCACAACACCGGTTACGACTACTCCCAGAACCACATCCGGGGCTTCTCACTCGTCCACCTCTCCGGTGTCGGCTGCGGTCTGGGCGGGGACCTGCCCGTGCTGCCGACCACCGGTGACGTCACCGAGACGGACTACGCCAAGTACAGCGCCGAGTTCAGCCACGACGCGGAGACGGCGAGCCCCGGCTACTACAAGGTCGGGCTGAAGTCCGGCATCGACGCCGAGCTGACCGCGACCGCCCGCACCGGTGTGCAGCGCTACACCTTCCCCGCCACCGACAAGGCCAACGTCCTGCTCGACGCGGGGCAGTCACTGCACCGGACGGTCGCCACCAAGGTCGAGGTGCTCGACGACCGGACCGTGCGCACCGCGATCACCGGCAGCGGATTCTGCCAGGACACCAGGCCGTACACCGTCTACACGATCACCCGCTTCGACCGCCCGTTCACCGCGTTCGGCACCTGGGACGGCTCCACGGTCACCGCCGGGTCGCGGACCGGACGGGACGGCGCGTACGTCCGCTTCGACACCGGCAGGGACCGGACCGTCGAGGCCACGACCGCGCTCTCGTACGTCGACGCACACGGCGCCGACGTGAACCTCCGCGCCGAGGGGGGCCGTTCCTTCGACCAGGTCCGCAGTGCCGCCCGGCGGGCCTGGGAGGACCGGCTCGACGACGTCCGCGCCCAGGGCGGGAGCGACAGGCTGCGCCGCACCTTCTACTCCTCCCTGTACCGGTCCTTCCTCGCGCCCAACATCGGCAGCGACGCGGACGGCCGCTACACGGGCTGGGACCAGAGGATCCACCGCGCCCGCGGCTTCACGTACTACCAGAACTGGTCCCTGTGGGACACCTACCGCACCCAGTCCCAGCTCCTGTCGCTGCTCGCGCCGCGCGAGGCCCGCGACATGGCGATCTCCGTCATCAGGATCGACGAGGAGAGCGGCTGGCTGCCCAAGTGGGGGTACGGCACGGTCGAGACGAACATCATGACCGGCGACCCGGTCACCCCGTTCCTCACCAACGCCTACCAGCAGGGCCTGCTCAAGGGCTACGAGGAACGGGCCTACCGCGCCCTCAGGAAGAACGCCGACGGGGTGCCGCCCGCCGACTCGCCGGCCGTCGGCCGCGAGGCCGACAAGGAGTACATCGCCGACGGCTTCGCGCCGTACGTCAAGGGCCGCCCGCACGCGAAGCCCGGCGACTCGGACTACGACCACGGCGCGTCCGCGACTCTGGAGTACGCGCTGGCGGACGCGATGCTCGGTGAGATGGCCCGGGATCTCGGCCATGACGCGGACGCGGCGCGCTACGCCGCCCGCGCGCAGAACTACCGCAGGATCTTCGACGCCTCGACCGGTTTCTTCCGCGCGCGCGACGCCTCCGGTGCCTTCACCGGGCCGGACGACCCGGCCAGGAGCGAGGGGTTCCACGAGGGCACGTCCTGGCAGTACCAGTGGCTGGTGCCGCAGGACCTGCCGGGGATGGTCGGCCTGATCGGCGGCAAGCAGGCGGCCAACGACCGGCTGGACTCCTTCTTCGCCTACGGGCAGCTCGTGCAGGATCCCGCGAAGACCGCCCGCGAGGTATGGGTGAACGGCCCGTACGACTACTACAACGCGGACAAGTACAACCCGCAGAACGAGCCCGACCTCATCGCACCGTACACCTACCTCTCGACCGGCCAGCCGTGGAAGACCACCGACGTGGTCCACGCCGCGCTGACCCTCTTCACGGACGCCCCGACCGGCATGACCGGCAACGACGACCTCGGCACCATGTCCGCCTGGAACGTGCTGTCGTCCATCGGCATCTTCCCGGTGCAGCCCGGCTACGACACCTGGGGCCTGTCCACACCCGTCTTCGAACGGGTCGACCTCACGCTCGACCGCCACTACTACCCGCGTGGCTCGCTCACGGTGACGGCACCCGGCACGTCCGACAGCCGCCGCTACATCCAGTCGGCCCGGGTCGACGGCTCCCCGTACGGCCGCACGTATCTGACGACGGACGCCCTGCGTGACACGCGGTCGCTCGCGTTCACGGTCGGCGCCGAGCCGTCCGCATGGGGAACGGCCGCCGAGGCAGGGCCACCTGCGCTGAAGTGACCCACGGACCACGGCCGAGCGCGAGGACGATCGGCTCGGTCGTGGCCGCAAATGATCGAGAGGCCGTTCCAGAACTTGTCTGAAACGGCCTCTGACCTGCGACTTCGAAAAGTCGGGACGACAGGATTTGAACCTGCGACCCCTTGACCCCCAGTCAAGTGCGCTACCAAGCTGCGCCACGTCCCGCCGCGGTCTCACGCGGAGCGTTCCGCGTGATCACGCAGGTAAACCCTACCGCACCTGTGCGGGTGCCCGTGTCGGCCCCGGCACGGGCGGCGGGCCGGACAGTCGGCCGGAACGACGGACCGGGACGAGCAGGGCCGCGCCGGCCGCGCCCAGGCAGAGCAGGGCCAGCAGGGCCCAGCCATGGGTGTAGCCGGAGGCGTACGGCAGGCCCGAGGGCTGGAGCCGGCCGGTGACCAGGACGCTGGTGAGCGCGGCGCCGATGGAGCCGCCGATGGTGCGGATGTTGGCGTTCATGCCGGTCGCGGCGCCGGTCTGCTCCACCGGGACGCTGCCCACGATGAGGTTGGCCATCGAGGCGAAGGCCAGTCCGATGCCGAGGCCGAACAGACCCGCGACCACCGCGATCTGCCACTGCTCGTCGTGCCAGAGGGTGAGGAAGCCGCAGGCCAGCGCGCCGAGGGCGGCACCCGTGGTGAGCAGCGCCTTGGCGCCGACGCGGGGTTCGAGACGGCCGGACAGGACGCCGGAGAGGAACATCGCCAGGAGCATCGGCAGCATCAGCAGGCCGGATGCGGTCACGCTGGCACCGAAGCCGTACCCGGCCGCGGCGGGCGTCTGGACGAAGCCCGGCAGGAAGGACCAGATGGAGTACATGCCGGCGCCGAACAGCAGGGCGGCGGTGTTGGTCGTCCACACGGCGGGCAGCCTGAGCACCCGCAGGTCGATGAGCGGGCTGCGGGAGCGGGCCTCGGTCACCAGCCACACCGTGAACAGCACGACGGCGACGGCGAACAGGCCCAGCACCTTGGCCGAGCCCCAGCCCCAGTGCCCGGCCTGGCTCAGCGGCAGCAGCAGGGCGACCAGCCAGCCGGAGAGCAGTACGGCACCACCCCAACTGACCTTGCCCGAGGCCCGCTTGGGCGACTCGGGGACATAACGCAGGGCGATCAGGACCGTCGCGGCGACGATGCCCACGGGGATCCAGAACAGCCAGCGGTAGTCGAGCGCGGACACGATCGGTCCGGCGGCCACCATGCCGACCCCGCCGCCGGCCGCGATCACGGCGGAGAGGTTGCTGATGCTGCCGCTGACCTCGGCCGGGGCGAACTCGTCCCGGATGATGCCGAAGGAGAGCGGGAACAGGGCGCCGCCGACACCCTGGACGACGCGGGCGACGATGAGCACGGCGATGTTCGGGGCCAGCGCGGCGACGAGGCAGCCGGCGAGGACGGCCAGCAGGACGGCGACGAGGGTCCGTTTCTTGCCGGCGAGGTCGCCGACCCGGCCGAGGATCGGGGTGAAGACCGAGGCGGACAGCAGATAGGCCGTCATCACCCAGGTCGCGGTGGACTGGGAGGTGTGCAGGGCGTGCTGGACGGTCGGCAGGGCAGGCGCGATCAGCGACTGCAGCATGGAGAAGACGCCGGCACCGGTCGCGAGGACCGCGAAGGTGAGGCGGGCGGACGGACGGGGCATGAAGAAGCCTCTCCGGAAAGCGGGGACACGGAGGGTCGGGTCGAGTGCTGCCGGGCACGGCCGCAGGGGCCGTGCGCCGGGTGCGGAGCCGGCTGCGCGGGCCGCGTCCGGCCATGGCGGAGCCACCCCGCACTGGTAAAGTGGAGGTACCCCTCCACTGTAGCGGAGGCACCCCTCCGGTTCAATCGATTCCCTCCCCGGGAGGCACCCGTGACGGCCACGCCGTTCCCCGTCAGCGAGATCGTGGCGACCCGCCGGCCGCACCGTAAGGACGCCGCCCGCAACTACGACGCCCTGCTGGGCGCCGCCCGCGAGGCGTTCGCCGAGCACGGGGCCGACGCCTCCCTGGAGGACATCGCGCGCCGCGCGGGCGTCGGGATCGGCACGCTGTACCGCAACTTCCCGACCCGCCGCGATCTGTTCGAGACCGTCTACGCCGACGAGGTCAACGCCCTGTGCCGGGCGGCCGTCGAACTCGCGGACCGGGAGCCGTGGGAGGCGCTGACGGCCTGGCTGGACCGGTTCGCCGGGTACATGGTCACCAAGCGCGCGGTACGCGAGGCCCTCGACGACGAGTCCGGCATCTTCCAGGCCTGCCGCGAGTCCATGTACGCGGCCGGCGGCCCGCTGCTGCAGCGCGCGCAGCGGGCCGGCGTCGCCCGGGCGGACATGGACTTCGGGGACCTGCTGCGGATGGTCGCCGGGATCACGGCGACGGCCTTCGAGGATGCCGCCCAGCGGGACCGGGTCCTCGCCATCGCCCTGGACGGGGTCCGGGCCGGCCGCTGACACCGCGCGCCCGGCCCGGGCACCCCGGCGGCTACTTGATCAACGCGTTCGCCGCCACCACGATCAGCCCCAGCAGCGCGTCCCCCGCTCCCATGAGGACGGCGACCGGCCAGCGCCGCGCCGACCAGCGGGCCGTGAGGAGGCCGAGCACGAACAGGATGACGATGTTGAGGACGAACGCCGCGTACTCGACGCCCTTCGCCGGCCACCACCCCCAGCGTGCGCCCGCGAGCAGGAAGACCGTGGGCAGCACGGCTGTCACGAGCGGCCACTCGTTGCGCACGGCGACCAGGACGTCCCAGCGGCGGTGCGGGGCACGCTCGGCGATGTAGTGGGCGTAGCCGTGGGCGAGGGCGGAGGCGCAGGCGGTCACCAGCACCCACGCGGCGTCGTAGCCGCGGACCTCGGCGGACGTGTGTCCGTATTGGGTGAGCGCCGCGACCATCGAGCTGGCGAGGACGGCGCCGTACACCCCGCCGAACAGGACGATCTCGCGCGCGTCGTGCTGCCGGGACCGCGGGGTGCCGGCCACCGTGGAGTCCGCCATGTCCCCACGATCACCCGGGACCGGCGGCCCCGCCAGTTTGCGCCCGCCCCGGCCCGACCCGTTCGCCGCCGCGACGAAGTGTCCTCCGACCAGGCCCGATGCCCCACACACTGTCCACGGTGGCACGGCTCGCGGGCCCACTAGGGTCGGCCGTATGACGCACAGCTTCGCGCTCCACATCCCCGACGCCGACCTTGAACCCGAGCCCCTGGACCCCGGGCAGATCCTCTCCGGTACCCCGGAGGTCACCGGAAAGGTGGTGTGGGAGTCGCCGGACGGGCGGCAGATCCGGGGCGTCTGGCAGATCACCCCCGGTGTGGTCACGGACACGGAGGCGGACGAGCTGTTCGTGGTGATCAGCGGATCGGCGACGATCGAGGTGGCGGACGGGCCGACACTGCGGGTGGGACCCGGCGACATGGCGGTGCTGCGGGCGGGCGACCGCACCACGTGGACCGTGCACGAGACGCTGCGCAAGGCGTACGCGATCAACCTCTGACGCCCGGGCGCCCTTCGCCGGGCCTCGGCGTGGGGGCGGCGGGGCCCGGGGGTCCCGTCGTCCCCCGCACCTGGAGTGCCGGCGCGGCCAGGTGGACGGTGCCCTCCCCGCCGTGACCGGCCAGGCGGTCCAGGAGGCAGCGCGCGGCACGCCGGCCGGCCTCGTACGGGGCGGTGTCCACGGTGGTCAGCCAGAGGTGCCGCAACCGGGAGATGCTGGTGTTGTCGTACCCCGTCACCGACAGGTCGGCGGGCACCCGCAGGCCGAGTTCCCCGGCCGCCGAGAGCGCCCCGACCGCGGTCATGTCGTTGACGGCGAAGAGCGCCGTGGGCCGCTCCGGGCGGCTGAGCAGCCGTACGGTTCCGCGGTAGCCGCTCTCCTCGGTCAGGTCGCCCGGTTCCACGAGCGGCTCGGCGCCGTGCTCGCGCATCGCCGTCTCGAAGCCGCGCCTGCGCAGTGCCCCGACGGCGCCGTGGCCGGCGAGGTGTGCGATCCGGCGGTGACCGAGCCCGAGCAGGTGCTCGGTGACGAGCCGGGCGCCCTGCTCGTCGTCCCCGGCGACGACGTCCACACCCGGCGGCTGCGCCTCCCGGGCACCCGCCACGACCACCGGGATCCGCCGCGCCAGGGTGCCGAGCGCACCGGCGTCCGGGACCGTGCCGACCACCACGAGTCCGTCCACACCCAGGTCAAGGAACGGTTCGGCGAGGTCGTGTCCCATGCGCCGGTTGAGCCGGGCGTCGGCGAGGAGCATGTGCAGACCGGCCGCGTGCAGCGGGGAGTTGAGTCCGTCGAGCAGTTCCACGAACCACGGGTTGCGCAGGTCGTCCAGGAGGACCCCGACGGTGCGGGTGCGCTGCTCGCTGAGGCTGCGGGCCGCCGCGTTCGGGCGGTAGCCCAGCTCCGCCACGGCCCGCAGCACCGCGTCGCGCTTCTCGGGCCGCACCGGTCCGGAGCCGCGCAGCACGAGCGAGACCAGCGACTTCGACACGCCGGCCCGTTCGGCCACGTCACGGATCGTCGGCGGTCTCATGGTATGGACCGTTCCATGCCGCATGTCGCGCTGTCAAAGGGTTGACACACTGGCCATGTCCGAACAAAGGTGAGCTGCGTCGGGCATGGACCGGTCCAAGCAGACCGTGGAAGGGCAGTCATGGTGGATGCGCTGGGTGTCGCCGTCATCGGGTTCGGCTGGATGGGCCGCGTGCACACCCAGGCGTACGCCCGCCTCCCGCACCACTATCCGCGGCTCGCGCTGCGGCCCCGGCTGGTCACGGTGGCGGAGGAGGTGCCCGGGCGGGCCGAGGAGGCCGCCGAGCGCTTCGGGTTCGTCTCCGCGACCCGTGACTGGCGCGAGGTGGCCGCCGATCCGCGCGTTCAGGCCGTCAGCGTCACCGCGCCGAACTTCCTGCACCGGGAGATCGGCGTGGCGATGGCCGAGGCCGGCAAGCACCTCTGGATCGAGAAGCCGGTGGGCCTGACCGCGGCGGACGCCCGCGCGGTCGCCGACGCGGTCGCCGAGGCCGGTGTACAGGGCACGGTCGGCTTCAACTACCGCAACGCGCCCGCCGTGGAGTCCGCCCGCGAGCTGATCGCCTCCGGCGGGATCGGCACGGTCACCCACGTCCGCATCCGCCTGTTCAGCGACTACGCCGCCCACCCGGACTCCGCCCTGACCTGGCGGTACGAGCGCGAGCGCGGCGGCAGCGGGGTGCTCGGCGATCTGGCCTCGCACGGCGTTGACCTCGCCCGCTTCCTGCTCGGCGACATCGCCGCGCTCACCGCCGACACGGCGGTCTTCGTACCGCAACGCGCCCGCCCGGCCGGGGCGACGGCCGGTCACGCCCTGGCCTCGGGCGGTGAGCCGGGGCCGGTCGAGAACGAGGACTACGTCGGCTGCCTGCTCCGCTTCGCCTCCGGCGCTCGCGGGGTCCTGGAGGCGTGCCGCGTCTCGGTCGGCGAGCAGAACAACTACGGCTTCGAGGTGCACGGCACCAGGGGCGCGGTGTTCTGGGACTTCCGCCGCATGAACGAGCTGGGGGTGAGCCGTGGCACGGCCTACCAGGACCAGCCGGTGAGCACGGTCTACGTCGGCCCGGACGCCGGCGAGTTCGCGGCCTTCCAGCCGGGCGCCGGCAACGCGATGGGGTACGACGACCTGAAGGTGATCGAGGCCCACCGCTTCGTGCGCTCCATCGCCGAGGGCAGGTCGTACGGCACCACCCTCGCGGACGCGGTGCACAGCGCCACCGTGCTCGACGCCATGGCGGAGTCCGCGGTGAGCGGCCGGTGGGTCGGCCTGTAGGTGAATTGCACGGGCGCCCGCGCCCGGGACCGCGGGCGGCTGCGGACCGCCGGGAGAGCTGAGGAACGCATGGGACTTCTCGACGACAAGGTCGTCCTCGTCAACGGCGGCAGCCGGGGCGTGGGGGCCGCGACCGCGCGAGCCGCCGTCCGCGAGGGAGCCGCCGTGGCGGTGACCGGGCGGCGCACGGAGCCGGGCGAGGCGCTGGTGGCGGAGCTGTCGGCCGCCGGGGGCAGGGCGCTGTTCGTGCGCGCCGACCTGGCGGACGCCGGGCAGGCCAAGGCCTCGGCCGCCGAGGTCGCGGACGCGTACGGCCGGATCGACTGCCTGGTGAACTCGGCCGGGCTGACCTCGCGTGGCACGTTGCCGGACACCACACCGGAGCTGTTCGACGCGCACGTCGCGGTCAGTCTCAGGGGACCGTCCTTCGCGATGCAGGCGGCGGTCGCCGACATGAGGGCCCGTGGCGCGCCCGGCGCGATCGTCAACATCATCACCTCGTCGGCGCACGGCGGACAGCCGTTCCTCGCGCCGTACGTCGCCGCGAAGGCGGGTCTCGCGGGTCTCACCCGGAACGCGGCGCACGCCCACCGCCGGTACCGGATCCGGATCAACGGTCTGAACATCGGCTGGACGGCGACGGAGGGCGAGGACGCCGTCCAGCGCGCCTTCCACGGCGCCGGCGACGACTGGCGGGAGCAGGCCGCGCCCCAGGCTGCCGATGGGCAGGCTGGGCCGGCCGGAGGAGATCGCGGACTTCGTCGTCCTGCTGCTGTCGGACCGGTCCGGCGTGGCCACCGGCTCGGTGATCGACTGGGACCAGAACGTGCTCGGCGGCCTCGACCAGCACCCCGCACCCACCTTTAGGAGCAGTGCCCATGCGCATCGGAATCCTCGGCCTCGGCCGCATCGGCGCCTTCCACGCCGAGACCCTCTCCGGCCTCGCCGCCGTCGAGTCGCTCGTCGTCGCCGACCCGTTCACGGACGCCGCCAAGGCAGCCGCCGAGCGGTTCGGGGCCGAGGTCGCGGACTCGCCGGAGGCCCTGCTGGCGGCCGGCGTGGACGGCGTCGTCGTCGCGGCGGCCACGGACGCGCACCCGGCGCTCATCCGGGCCGGGGTGGCGGCCGGTGTGCCGGTCTTCTGCGAGAAGCCGGTGGCCCGCACCATGGCGGAGGGCGTCGAGGTCCTCAGGGCCCTCCAGGGCAGCGACGTGCCGGTCCAGATCGGCTACAACCGGCGCTTCGACGCGGGCTTCGCCGCCGCGCGGGCCGCCGTGCGCTCCGGTGAGCTGGGCACGCTGCACACGGTCCGCTGCACGACCCTGGACCCGGCGCCGCCGCCGGCCGCGTACGTCGCCGCGTCGGGCGGCATCTTCCGCGACTGCTCGGTGCACGACTTCGACGTCATCCGCTGGGTGACGGGCCGTGAGGTGACCGAGGTGTACGCGGTGGGCGGCAACCGGGGCGCCGACTACATCCGGGCGGCCGGTGACGCCGACACCACCGGCGCGGTCCTGACCCTCGACGACGGCACGATCGCGGTGGTGTCCAACTCACGGCACAACGCGCGGGGGTACGACGTGCGCATGGAACTGCACGGCTTCGCCGACTCGGTCGCCGTCGGCCTGGACGACCGGCTCCCGCTCCGCTCGGTCGAGCCCGGTGCGGTCTTCCCGTCCGGCACCCCGCACGACTTCTTCATGGACCGGTTCACCGACGCCTACCGCGCCGAACTCACCGCGTTCACCGAGGTCGTGGCCGGCACCCGGCCCTCCCCGTGCACCGTCGAGGACGCCCTGGAGGCCGGCTGGATCGCCGAGGCCTGCACCCTGTCGCTGCACGAGCACCGGCCGGTGACGCTCACGGAGGTGCGGGCGGACTGAGGTGCGGGCGGACTGAGGGCAGGGTGACGGCGCCCGGACACGTGTCCCGGGC
>NZ_JBEZBT010000040.1:0-78199 GCF_040647235.1 Streptomyces sp. NPDC042638 | reverse complement strand
CGCCCAGTGTGGACAGCACCGCCTCCAGGTGCTCGCGCAGCAGCAGGAACGCCGCCGATTCGACCGGGCTCGCCGCGTCGCCGTCCTCGATGAGGTCGCCGAGGGCGACGTCGTCCTCCTCTCCGACCGGGGCGTGCAGCGACACCGGTTCCTGGGCCAGACGCAGCACCTCGCCCACCCGCTCGGGCGCCAGGTCCAGGTGGGCGGCGACCTCGTCCGCGGTCGGCTCGCAGCCGCGCTCCTGGAGCATCCGCCGCTGGACGCGGACGACGCGGTTGATCAGCTCCACCACGTGCACCGGCACCCTGATGGTGCGGGCCTGGTCGGCCAGCGCCCGGGACATGGCCTGGCGGATCCACCAGGTCGCGTAGGTCGAGAACTTGTAGCCCCGGGCGTAGTCGAACTTCTCCACGGCCCGGATGAGCCCGAGGTTGCCCTCCTGCACCAGGTCGAGCATGGTCAGCCCGCGGCCGACGTACCGCTTGGCGACGGAGACGACGAGCCGCAGGTTGGCCTCGATGAGCCGGCGCTTGGCCATCCGGCCCATGACGACGAGCCGGTCCAGGTCGAGCGCGAGCCGGCTGTCCAGGTCGGGGGTGCTGCTCAGCTTCTCCTCCGCGAACAGGCCGGCCTCCACCCGGCGGGCGAGTTCCACCTCCTCGGCGGCGGTGAGCAGGGGGATACGGCCGATCTCGCGCAGGTACTGGCGGAACAGGTCGGCCGAGGGCCCCCCGGAGTCGGCCCGGACGGCGGCCGGCGCCTCGGCGGGCTCGGCGGCCTCCTCGATCTCCGCGGGTTCGTCCGCGAGCGCCTCGGCGGGCGGTTCCGCGGGCTCCGCGGCCACCGTCTCCGGGTGCTGGGCGGGCCGGCCCTGCGGGGGCACGGCCGCGAGGACGTCCGCCTCCGCGTCCGGCTCTTCGGCGCCGGTGCCGGCGGCGGTGGCGGTGGCGGTGACGTTGGTGGCGGTGGTGCTGGTGGCGCTGGTGCTGCTGTCGGTCTGCGTGAGGGTCTGGGTCTGCACGGGGGCGACCTCCAGGTGATCGCTGCTGAAGGTGTGCGCTGCAGCGGTGTTCGGGAGCGGAGAGTCGACGGCCTGCGCTCCGAGGACTCGGGCACCGCCCTCAGTGTGGGGTACGACACAACGCCGCCACGAGGGGCGTGCGGTGACTTTTTGCGTCCGGTCCGTGACGGGCTGGTTATCCGGCGCGTCGGACTATGCGGGAGGCACGTGCAGGCCATGGTGGAGCGTGGCCTGGGACCCCTCCGGGCGTCAGAGCGCCTCCGCGCCCCGTTCGCGCAGTGTCTGGTCGTACTGCTGGAGGACCCACAGCTCGTTCTGTACGGCGGCCAGCTGGGCGGGGTCGCCGCCGGCGGCAAGGCGGGCCAGCTGGGACTGGATGTCGCGGATGCGGCGCTCCACCGCCCGGCGGCGGATCTGCACCAGGACCGTGCCGGCGTACGTCTCGTCCACCGTGCGGCGCAGGATCGGTTCGACGGCCAGCTCGGTGACCATCGCGCGGACCGTGTCGTCGGGCGCGGCCTCGCGCACCCGGACCAGGTACTCCTGCGGGTCGGACAGGCCGTACTCGGCGCCGCCCGCCTCCGCGACGGCCTGCCGTACGGCGGCGTAGGGCGGGGCGGTGAACTCGTCCACGCCGTAGGCGTCGAAGGCCGGGGAGACCAGTTCGGGGCGTTGGAGGGCGAGCTTGAGCAGTTCGCGCTCGGCGGCGAAGACCGGGTTGCGCAGGGTCAGCGCCGGGCCGCCGGAGGCCTGGCGGGGCGCCTCGGTCCACTGCGGGCCGGGCGGGCGGGAGCGGCCCTGCTGCGGGTCGCCCTTGCCGCCCCGGTCCCGGGCCCACCGGGCCAGCTGGGCCACCCGCCGGACCACGAACTGGGTGTCGAGGATGCCGAGCATGCCGGCCAGTTCGACGGCGACCTCGTGCTGGGCGCCGCTGTTCTTGATCCGGGCGACGATCGGCGCGGCCTCGTCCAGGGCTGCGGCACGGCCCGCCGGGGTGTCCAGGTCGTAGCGGCGCATGATCTGGCGGAGCGCGAACTCGAAGAGCGGGGTGCGGGGTTCGACGAGGTCGGCGACCGCCTCGTCCCCCTTGGCCAGCCGCAGGTCGCACGGGTCCATGCCGTCGGGCGCGATCGCGATGTACGTCTCGGCGGCGAACTTCTGGTCGTCCTCGAAGGCGCGCAGGGCGGCCTTCTGCCCGGCCGCGTCACCGTCGAAGGTGAAGATCACGCGGGCCGAGCCGTTGTCCATCAGCAGGCGGCGCAGGATCTTGATGTGATCGCTTCCGAAGGCCGTGCCGCAGGTCGCGATGGCCGTCGTCACCCCGGCCAGGTGGCAGGCCATGACGTCGGTGTACCCCTCGACGACGACGGCCCGGCTGGACTTGGCGATCTCCTTCTTCGCCAGGTCGATGCCGTACAGCACCTGGCTCTTGCGGTAGATCGCCGTGTCGGGGGTGTTGAGGTACTTCGGGCCGTTGTCCGCCTCGTACAGCTTGCGGGCGCCGAAGCCGACGACCTCGCCGCCGATGTCCCGGATGGGCCACATCAGCCGGCCCCGGAAGCGGTCGATGGGGCCGCGGCGGCCCTCCTGGGAGAGCCCGGAGAGGAGCAGTTCCTTGTCGGTGAAGCCCTTGCCGCGCAGATAGCGGGTGAGGTGGTCCCAGCCCTGGGGGCTGTAACCGACGCCGAAGTGGACTGCGGCGGCCTGGTCGAAGCCGCGCTCGGCGAGGAAGACGCGGCCGGCCTCGGCCTCGGCGCCGGTGGCGAGCTGCTCCGCGTACCACTGCGCGGCGATCTTGTGCGCCTCGACCAGGCGGATGCGCTCACCGCGCTGGTGGGCCGGGTTGTACCCGCCCTCCTCGTAGCGCAGCGTGATGCCGGCCTGGGCGGCGAGGCGCTCGACCGCCTCCGAGAAGGACAGGTGGTCCACCTTCATCACGAAGGTGATGGTGTCGCCGCCCTCCTGGCAGCCGAAGCAGTGGAAGAGTCCCTTGCTCGGGCTGACCTGGAAGGACGGCGACTTCTCGTCGTGGAACGGGCACAGTCCCTTGAGGTTTCCGCCGCCCGCGTTACGCAGCTGGAGGTACTCGGAGACCACGGCGTCGATCGGGACCGCGTCCCGTACCGCCTTCACGTCCTCGTCGTTGATCCGTCCTGCCACGGGTGAATTCTACGGGGGCGCCGTGGCGGTGAGGGCGCTCGGAGGCGTCAGGCGAGGAGACTGTCGAGTGGTACGCGCGGGTCGGAGAGCGCTTCGACGTTCACCCGGGCCCGGGAGCGGACGAGGTTCTGGATCCGCTCTGTGACATCCCACACGTTCACGTTCATCCCGGCCAGCACGCGTCCCTCCTTCACCCAGAACGCGATGAACTCCCGCTTGCCCGCGTCGCCCCGGATCACCACCTCGTCGTACGTCCCGGGCGGCGCCCAGCCGCTGTACTCCATGCCCAGGTCGTACTGGTCGGTGAAGAAGTAGGGCACGCGGTCGTAGACCGTCTCCCGGCCCAGCATCGAGCGCGCCGCGGCGGGGCCGCCGTTCAGCGCGTTCGCCCAGTGCTCGACCCGCAGCCGGGTGTCGAACAGGGCGAGCGGGAAGGAGGCGACGTCACCGGCCGCGTAGATGTCGGGATCGGAGGTGCGCAGCCGCTCGTCGACGACGATGCCGCCGCCGTGCGCGCGGTCGGCGATCTCCAGCCCCGCCGCCTCGGCGAGCCCGACCCGGGGTGCCGCTCCGATGGCCGCGAGGACGTCGTGCGCCGGGTGCTCCTCCCCGTCGTCCGTACGGACCGCGAGGACCATGCCGTCCTGGCCGACGATCTCGGTGAGCCGCGCGCCGAAGTGGAAGCGGACGCCGTGCTCGCGGTGCAGCTGGGCGAAGACGTTGCCCAGCTCGGGGCCGAGGACGCCGTACAGCGGGGTCGGCGCCGGCTGGATCACCGTGACCTCGGCGCCGTACTCGCGGGCCGCCGCCGCGACCTCCAGGCCGATCCAGCCGGCGCCGGCGATCACGAGGTGCCCGTTGTCCCGGCCGAGGTGCTGCAGGACGTTCCTGAGGCGCTCGGCGTGCGCGAGACGGCGCAGGTGGTGGACGCCGGCGAGGTCGGTGCCGGGGATGTCGAGGCGGCGCGGTTCGGCTCCGGTGACCAGCAGCAGCTTGTCGTAACGGACGAGGGTGCCGTCGTCACCGAAGCGGACCGTCTTGGCGGTGCGGTCCACGCGGTCCACGGTCTGGCCGAGGTGCAGCTCGATGTCGTTGCGCGCGTACCAGGCGGGCTCGTGCACGAAGACGCTGTCGCGCTCCTCCTTGCCGAGCAGGTAGCCCTTGGACAGCGGCGGGCGCTCGTACGGGTGGTCGCGTTCGTCGCAGATCAGTATCACCCGTCCGCTGAAGCCCTCCGCCCGGAGCGTCTCCGCCGCCTTCGCGCCGGCGAGACCGCCTCCGACGATGACGAATGTCTGATCCGCGTCGACCACTAGATGCCTCCTCGTAAGGGTGCCGCCACATGCGAGCGTCCCGCACACGGCGTGCTGCGGGAAGAGGGGGTGACCCGTTCAGGCCACGGCGGGTCACGTTCCTCTCACATATGCCCCGTCAGTCTGGCGTGCAGCGAGCGGGCGGAGACGTCGGTCAGGGAGGCGATCTGGTCGACGATCACCCGCTTGCGCGCCCGGTCGTCGCCCGCCGCGTCGAACAGCGCCCGGAACTGGGGGTCGAGGCCGTCGGGCGCGCGGGCGGTCAGCGCCTCGGCCAGCTCCGCGACGACCACCCGCTGGTCGGCGCGCAGCCGCTCCTGCTCGGCCCGCTGCATCACGTACCGGTCCGCGACCGCCTTGAGCACCGCGCACTCCATGCGGGTCTCGCGGGGTACGACGAGTTCGGCGCCGTAGCGGGTGAGGCGGTCCGTGCCGTACGCGGCGCGCGTGGCGGACTCGGCGGCCAGGCAGAACCGGCCGATGAGCTGGCTGGTGGCGTCCTTCAGGCGGGCCTGGGCGACGGCCGTGCCGTCGTACCCGTGCGGCCACCACTCCTCGTCCTGGAGCCGGTCCAGGGCCGCGGCCAGCTCCGCCGGGTCGGTGTCCGCGGCGACGTAACGGCCGATGGCGACCTGGAAGACGCCCTGCCGTTCGGGCTCGGCGTGCAGGCAGTTGGGGTCGATGTGGCCGGCGTGCAGGCCGTCCTCGACGTCGTGCACCGAGTACGCGACGTCGTCCGACCAGTCCATCACCTGCGCCTCGAAACAGGTGCGGGTGCCGGGCGCGTCGGCCCGGGCCCAGTCGAACACCGGGCGGTCGTCGTCGTACACACCGAACTTCCGCGAGGCCGGGTCGGTCGGGTGGCCGCCGCGTGGCCAGGGGTACTTGGTGGCGGCGTCGAGGGTGGCGCGGGTGAGGTTGAGGCCGACGGAGCCGTCCTCGGTGAAGCGCTTGGGCTCGATGCGGGTGAGGAGCCGGAGGGACTGGGCGTTGCCCTCGAAGCCGCCGCAGTCGTCGGCGAACTCGTTCAGCGCGGTCTCGCCGTTGTGGCCGAAGGGCGGGTGGCCGAGGTCGTGGGCGAGGCAGGCCGCCTCCACCAGGTCGGGGTCGCACCCGAGGGCCGCGCCCAGCTCCCGGCCGACCTGGGCGCACTCCAGGGAGTGGGTGAGCCGGGTGCGGGGGCTGGCGTCCCAGGCGCGGCTGCGGGTGCCCGGGGTGACGACCTGTGTCTTGCCCGCGAGGCGGCGCAGGGCGCCGGAGTGCAGGATGCGGGCGCGGTCACGCTGGAAGGCGGTGCGGCCCGGGCGTTTGTCCGGCTCGGGAGCCCAGCGTTCGACCGACCGCGGGCCGTATCCCGTGGACGCCGTCTGTGCCGTGGATGCCGTTCGTGCCGTGGATGCCGTGGAGTGTGCGGTGCCTTCCATGATTCGACAGTACGGGCAGGCGGTGACATTCGAGGAAAGCCGGGTGTCCGGTCGGCACCGCGCTTCTCAGGCGGCCGACGTCCACGGTGCCGCGAGGCTCTCGTGGTAGCGGTGCAGGACCAGGCGGGCCATCGCCTCGTGGGCTCCCAGCGGAGCGGAGACGATCCAGGACCCCGCCGCCGCGCACCGCGTCGCGAAGCGGCCCGGTGCCGTGAGGTACGACGCGATCGCCACCCGGTGCCGGCCGCGTGCCGTCAGCGCGCGCACCGCCGCGGGGACGGCCGGGGCCGCCGCCGAGGCGTACGCGGGGATCACCGGGACGCCCAGGCGGCCGGCCAGGAGGCCGGCGGTGCGGCGGGTGTCGGTGGCCGAGCCGGGGTCGCGGGAGCCGGCGGCGGCGAGGACGACCGCGCTCGACCGGCGGAACGCGTCGTCCGCGGCCGGGGGCCAGCCGGCCTCCAGCAGCCGGGCGTGCAGGGCCTCGGCGAGCAGCGGGTGCGGGCCGAGTGGCGCGGCCGTGCGGGTGGGGGCGGAGGCCGCCGCGGCCATCCGGGGAATATCCTGTCCGACGTGGTGACCGCGGCCGAGGAGGAGCGGGACGAGGACGGCGGGGGTGTCGCCGAGGGCGGCCAGGGTGTCGGGGAGCAGGGGCTCGTTCAGCTCGATGTGGCCCAGGTGGACGGGGAGGGCGGGTCGCAGCCGGCGTACCCGCCCCATGAGGGCCTCTACGGTGGCGAGCGCCCGGGGGTCGCGGCTGCCGTGGGCGACCAGGACGAGGGCGGGCGGGGCCGGGCGGCGGCCGATCGGGGTGATGGGCCGGCCGCCGGGGCCGGGTGGGATCGACGCCGTCATGGAGGCATATCCTGACCGGGAGACGTTGCGCGGCCGTCACGCGGCCGTCACGGATGTTTTCCGCGGGTTCACGCCGTACGGATGCGCGATGTGAGGCGAACCGGACCGCCGTCGCCCGCGTCCTCCTTGGCTGGGGACCGAACACTCGGGGACCGAACACTCGGGGACCGAACACCTGAAAGCCAAACACTTGGGGGGCGTATGGGGATCCGTCGGGTGCGGCTGCCGCGGACCCGTGCCGGGCAGCGGCGGCTGGTGCGGGCCGTGATGGCCGTATGTGTGCTGGCTCTGCTGCCGATGACGTGGCTGTACGTGTCGACGGCGGACCGGCTGCGGACGACGGCCGACGTGCCGCGCACCAAGGTGGCGGTGGTGTTCGGGGCCGGGCTGTGGGCGCGGGACAAGCCGTCGCCGTACCTCGCGCGCCGGCTGGCCACGGCGGCCGAGCTGTACCGGGCGGGGCGGATCGAGGTCGTGCTGGTCACCGGGGACAACAGCCGCGAGGACTACGACGAGCCCTCCGCCATGCGCGCGTACCTGGCCCGGCACGGGGTGCCGGACACGCGGATCGTCAGCGACTACGCCGGGTTCGACACCTGGGACTCCTGCGTCCGGGCCAAGAAGATCTTCGGGGTGGACCGGGCGGTGCTGATCAGCCAGGCTTTCCACATCCGGCGGGCGGTGGCGCTGTGCGAGGCCGCGGGGGTGGACTCCTACGGCGTCGGGGTCGTGGACAAGCATGACGTGACCTGGTACTACGGCGGCACCCGCGAGGTGTTCGCGGCGGGCAAGGCGGCGCTGGACGCGGTGTTCCGGCCGGCCCCGCGGTTCCTGGGACCGAAGGAGCCCGGGGTGGCGCGGGCGCTGGCCGCCGGGCGGTGAGGTCCGGCCTCGCGGCGTTCGCGGGCGTGCGGGGGCCGGGCGTGTCCCGGCGGCCGGACCACGGACGAGACGGAGGCGCGGCGCCTGGTGGCGGAGGAGTCCGGCATCGAGGTGCCCGAGGGGATGACCCCGCTGGGCCGGGTCAGCGGCGCGAGAGCCAGTCGCCGCCCGCGATGCGGGTCCCGGCCTCGCGCAGCCGGGCGGCGACGCCCGGGGCGGCCAGGTAGACCCAGGCCCGGACGGTGTCGCCGGCGGTGCGTACGACGTCGCGGGCGGTGCGCTCGTAGAGGTTGCGGGGGTCGCCCGGCACGTACTCCTCCAGCCGGTCCAGGGCGGCGAGCAGCTCCGCGTACGCCTCCGGCCGGGCGGTCACCAGCTCGCCGCGCACGGTCCCGCCGGGTTCCTCGACGGCGTAGGGGTAGCCGGGGCCGTCGTACAGCACGGCGCCGGTGAGGCGTCCCGGTTCCTCGGCGAGGGTGCGGCCGCGCAGGAACAGGTCGTGGTTCACCTCGCCGGGGCGGAGTGTGCCGTAGACGAAGAAGGGCAGCGGGCGGGGATCCTCGGCGAACACGGGAACGATTCTGTACCCACGCCGGCCCGCCGCACGGGCGGCACCCGGCACGTCCGCCGACCCGGCCCGGGATCCGGCGGTCACGACGACCGGCTGACGCTCCGTCACCCGTTCACCGGCGCGACCGCTCCATTCGTGTGCTTTTCGTACCGCAGCCTCCTCTCTTCTCCTCACCCGCCGATGACCTGCCGGAACGTCACGCGGGCTAGCCCGTGCGGGGGGCGGGGCCGGCACCCGTTCGCCGTATCCCTGACGCTCCCTCAGGAAGCGAACCGGTCGCGGAGCCACTTATCTCGGTAGGGCAGGGGCGCACCCCTGGACGAGTCGGACAAGCTCTGGGGAGCACCATGCGACGCACTGCCCGTCTGCTGGCCGGTACCGCGCTCGCCGTGGCCGCCGCGGCACCCGCCGAGGCCGCCGTGGACGCGGTCCACACGGCGGCTCACCTCCGGAGCGCTCAGACCGGCCGCCTGGACGTGTACCCGTCCACCGTGACGCCCGGCAGCCAGGTCACGGTGAACACGGCCGCGTGCGGGGACCCGGGCTCCGCGACCGGGGACGCGGGCGCGGTCGGCGCCGGCACCTTCACCCTGGCGCCCAGCACGCACCAGGGCGAGGCGATCGGCCAGTTCCAGGTCCCGCCGAGCGCGCAGCCCGGCACGTACGAGATCGTCGCCAAGTGCGCCGAGGGGGACCGGCAGGTCTCGGGCGACCTGGTGGTGGCACTGAACGCGGTGCACGAGCAGGTGCAGCCGCGGGGAAGCGTGAAGACGGGGGTCGGCGGCGGACTCGGTCCCGACCCCGTGCAGACCGCGGCGGGTGTGACGGCGCTGGCCGTCGCCGCCGCGGGCGGTACCTGGCTCCTGCATCGCCGGGCGAGAGGCGACGGGATCTGACGGACACCCTCCGCTGTCCGTCCGCCGGTACCGCAACATCCCGCCCCCTCCGGGTCCGACGCCCCTCGCGGCCCGGAGGGGGAGGGATCGAAAAAGGGGGCCGCGTCTCCGGGAGAGGGGTACGTATGCGCAGGAGCGCCAAGGGTGCCGGGCGCGGCCGCGGCGCCCGGCTCGGTGACACCGCCATAGCCGCCGTGACCGTCGTGGCCCTCGGCTCGGGCGTGTGGCTGCTCGGCTCCGGCACGCACACGCCACCGCAGCCGGCGGCCGCCGAGGGCCGTGCCGAACCGGACGGTGCGCGGCCCGCCGCCCCCGCCCTCGCACCGTCCGTGCCGGTCCGCATCCGCATTCCCGCGATCCGCGTCGACGCACCCCTGACGGGCCTGGCCCTCACCCCCTCCGGCAGCCTGGACGCGCCTCCCCCCAAGGAGAAGAACCTCGCCGGCTGGTACGAGGCCGGCACCACGCCCGGTGAGACGGGCACCGCGATCGTCGCCGGCCATGTCGACAACGCCGACGGCCCCGCCGTCTTCTACGACCTGGGCGCGCTCAAGCGCGGCGCCCGTATCGAGGTGGACCGCGAGGACGACACCGTCGCCCTGTTCACCGTGGACGCGGTGGAGGTGTACTCGGCCCGCGACTTCCCCGACGACAAGGTGTACGGCGCGGCCCGGCGCCCCGAACTCCGCGTCATCACCTGCGGCGGGGGCTATTCGAAGGCCACCGGCTACCAGGGCAACGTGGTGGTGTTCGCCCGTCTGACGGGGAGCCGCTGAAGGCTCAGCGCGGGGCCGGTGCCCCGCCCAGGACGTGCTTCTGGCCCCACACCCCGAGCGGCGCCAGCGCCTCGTTCAGCTGGGTGCCGACGTCGGTCAGCGAGTACTCGACGCGGGGCGGCACCTCGGCGTACTCCTCGCGGTGCACGATGCCGTCGGCCTCCAGCTCGCGCAGCTGCGCGGCGAGCACCTTCTCCGTCACGCCGGGCAGCCGCCGGCGCAGCTCGCCGAAGCGGCGGGTGCCCTCCCCCAGCGCCCACAGGATCGAGACCTTCCACTTGCCGTCGATGACGTCCATCGCCGCGTCGGTCCCGCAGACGTACGCCCCCGGCCGCCGTCCCACCGGCATGGTGCTCCCCCCTCTTCCACCCGCACGCTTTCCCGCCGGTAACCACCCACTTCGAAGTACGTACTTCTGCGCGGCGGTTCCCCGGGCGAGCCTAGTCGCCATGACCGACACCTCCCTTCCCTCCGTCCCCCGCACCCCCCTGACCCTGCTCGGCACCGGTGCCATGGGCACCGCGCTCGGGCGGGCCTGGCTGGCCGCCGGGCATCCGCTGACCGTCTGGAACCGAACGCCGCGGCGCACGGCCGCGCTGACCGCCGAGGGCGCCGTGGCGGCCGGCAGCGCGGCCGAGGCCGTGGCCGCGAACCGGCTCGTCGTGGCCTGTCTGCTGGACGACGCCTCGGTGGGCACCGCCCTGGAGGGTGCCGGTCTGGCCGGCCGGGACCTGGTGAACCTGACCACCGGCACCCCCGCCGACGCCCGCGCCCGCCGCGCCTGGGCCGAGGAGCGCGGCGCCCGGTTCCTGGACGGCGGGATCATGGCCGTACCGCCGATGATCGGCGCACCCGGTGCCTTCGTGCTCTACAGCGGCGACCCGGAGGTGTTCGAGGAGCACCGGGACACCCTCGCCGTCCCGGCCGGCACCGAGTACGTCGGCGCCGACGCGGGTCACGCCGCGCTGTACGACGTGGCGCTGCTGAGCGGGATGTACGGCATGTTCGCGGGGATCACGCACGCCTTCGCGCTGCTCGACGGGACGGACGTGGCGCCCGGGGACTTCGCCGCGCTGCTCGTGCCCTGGCTGAACGCGATGGCCGGCTCGGCGCACGGCACCGCCGAGCGGCTGGTGTCCGGCGACCACACGTCCGGGGTGGTCTCCACCCTGGAGATGCAGGTCGCGGGCGCCGGCACCCTGCTGCGTACGGCCGCGGAGCAGGGCGTGAGCGCGGAACTGCTCGTCCCCTTCCTGGACCTGATGCGCCACCGGCTGGCCGACGGCCACGGTGAGGAGGACATCTCCGGTCTGGTGGAGACGCTGCGGACCCGGTGACCGTCGCGCGGGCGCGGCGGGCGGGGGCGTCCGGCCCTCACAGCCCGGGCCGTCTGCCGCTGAGGGCACCGTTCCTCGTGGGAAACAGCGGTGATGCCGCCGGGTAACGCCGGGGCCGCAGGCTCGGGGCATGACCCCGGACACGCGAGCGACGGTGACCGGCGCCGGCTCCCCGCGCCACCGGATCACCCATGATGGAGGGCCCTGCATGACGACCGCCCCGGGGGCCGCCCCCACGATCGTGCTCGTCGGCCACGGGATGGTCGGCCAGCGCTTCCTGGAAGCGCTGGCCGAACGCGGGCTGACCGCCACGCACCGCGTGGTCGTGCTGTGCGAGGAGCCGCGTCCGGCGTACGACCGCGTGCGGCTCACCTCGTACTTCTCGGGCAGCAGCCCCGAGGACCTCTCCCTGACCGACATGGAGTTCATCCGGGACCACGGCATCGAGCTGCGCGTCGGCGACCCGGCGGAGACGATCGACCGCCGGGCCAAGCGGGTGACCACCCGTTCGGGGCCGGCCGTCGACTACGACATCCTCGTGCTGGCCACCGGCTCCCGCCCGTTCGTGCCGCCGGTGCCCAACAAGGACGCCACCGGCTGTTTCGTCTACCGGACCGTCGAGGACCTGCTGGCGATCGAGGAGTACGCGAGGACGCGCGCCTCCACCGGCGCCGTGGTCGGCGGCGGCCTGCTCGGGCTGGAGGCGGCGGGTGCCCTGAAGGGGCTCGGACTCGCCACCCACATCGTGGAGTTCGCGCCGCGGCTGATGCCGGTGCAGGTGGACGAGGGCGGCGGCGCGGCCCTGCTGCGGACCATCGAGGAGACGGGCCTGACGGTCCACACCGGTGTGGGCACCCAGGAGATCGTGACGGACGCCTCCGGAGCCGTCACCGGCATGCGGCTGTCCGACGGCTCCGAACTCGCCACCGACCTGGTGGTGTTCAGCGCCGGTGTCCGCCCCCGCGACCAGCTGGCCCGCGACTGCGGCCTGCGGGTCGGCGAGCGCGGCGGCATCGCGGTCGACGAGCGGTGCCGCAGCGTCTGCGACCCGCACGTGTTCGCGATCGGCGAGTGCGCGCTGGCCGCCGACGGCCGGGTGTACGGCCTGGTGGCCCCCGGTTACGAGCAGGCGGAGACGGCCGCAGCGACCATCGCCGCGGACGAGGCGTCCTTCACCGGCGCCGACCTGTCCACGAAGCTGAAGCTGCTCGGCGTGGACGTCGCCTCCTTCGGCGACGCGCACGGCACCACCGAGGGCTGCCTGGACGTCGTCTACGCCGACGCGCGCGCGGGCCTGTACAAGAAGCTGGTCATCGGCCGGGACGGCACACTGCTCGGCGGCATCCTGGTCGGCGACGCGGAGGCGTACGGCACCCTGCGCGCGCTCACCGGCTCGGTGCCCCCCGTCTCCCCCGAGTCGCTCGTCCTGCCCGCCGGATCCGGCGCGGCGGTTCAGCTCGGGCCGTCCGCCCTGCCGGACGACGCGATCGTCTGCTCCTGCCACAACGTCAGCAAGGCCACGGTCCGCGGCGCGGTCACCGAACACGGCTGCGTGACCGTGTCCGAGGTGAAGAAGTGCACCAGGGCCGGCACCGGCTGCGGAAGCTGCGTGAACGTGCTGGGCCGGCTGGTCGACGCCGAACTGGAGGCGTCCGGCGTCGAGGTCGACAAGGGCCTGTGCGGCTGCTTCGCGCAGACCCGCGAGGAGCTGTACGAGACCGTCCGCGCCCTGCGCCTCACCTCGTACCGGGACCTGCTGGACCGCTACGGCCGCGAGGGCGCCCGGGGCGGCGAGGGCTGCGAGGTGTGCAAGCCCGCCGTCGGCTCGATCATCGCCTCCCTCGCCCCGGCCATCGGCGCGAGCGGCTATGTCCTGGACGGCGAGCAGGCGGCCCTGCAGGACACCAACGACCACTTCCTCGCCAACCTGCAGAGGAACGGCTCGTACTCGGTCGTGCCGCGCATCCCCGGCGGGGAGATCGCACCCGAGAAACTGATCGTCATCGGCGAGATCGCCCGGGACTTCGGCCTCTACACGAAGATCACCGGCGGTCAGCGGATCGACCTGTTCGGCGCCCGGGTGGAGCAGCTGCCGCTGATCTGGGCACGGCTGGTGGACGCCGGCTTCGAGTCGGGGCACGCCTACGGCAAGTCGCTGCGCACGGTGAAGTCCTGTGTGGGCTCGGCCTGGTGCCGCTACGGCGTGCAGGACTCGGTCCGGATGGCGATCGACCTGGAGCTGCGCTACCGGGGTCTGCGGTCCCCGCACAAGCTGAAGTCGGCCGTCTCCGGCTGCCAGCGCGAGTGCGCGGAGGCGCGGTCGAAGGACTTCGGGGTGATCGCCACCGCGGGCGGCTGGAACCTGTACGTCGGCGGCAACGGCGGCGCCACCCCGCGCCACGCCGACCTGCTGGCCCAGGACCTCTCCGACGCCGAACTGGTCCGGCTCATCGACCGGTTCCTGATGTTCTACATCCGTACGGCCGACCGCCTGGAACGCACCAGCACCTGGCTGGAACGCCTGCCCGGCGGCCTGGAGCACGTACGGGACGTGGTGGTGCACGACTCGCTCGGCATCTGCGACGAGCTGGAGAAGCTGATGCGGGCGCATGTCGCCCACTACCGCGACGAGTGGGCGCAGACCGTGGGCGACCCCGAGAGACTGGCCCGGTTCGTGTCCTTCGTGAACGCCCCGGGCACCCCGGACCCGGTGGTCTCCTTCGTCCCCGAGCGCGATCAGATCAAGCCCGCCCCGCCGCTGCTGTCCATCGGTACGCGGCCCCCCGGCGACGCCCTGGAAGGAAGCGCCCAGCGATGACCACGACAGCCCGGACGACCGGCCTGAAGGTCCAGCTCCGCCTGGCGGACGCCTGGTTCACGGTCTGCGACCTGAGCACGCTCACTCCCGGCCGCGGGGTGGCGGTGCTGCTGCCCGACGGCCGCCAGGCGGCCGTCTTCCGGGACCGCGCGGACCGGCTGTACGCCATCGACAACCGCGACCCCTTCACCGGCGCGGCCGTCCTCTCGCGCGGTCTGACCGGCACCGACCGGGGCCGACCGTTCGTGGCGTCCCCGCTGCTGAAGCAGCGTTTCGACCTGGCCGACGGACAGTGCCTGGACGACCGCTCGGTGCGGCTGGCCGTGTACGAGGTAAGGGCCCTCCCCTTTTCTTGACCGTCCGTTCCGGTAAGTCTAGGCTCCCCGGCATGGCGAGGACCAAGGAATTCGACCCGGACACGGCGTTGCAGTCGGCCCTGGAGCTGTTCTGGCGGCGGGGCTACGAGGCGACGTCGGTGGCGGACCTGGTCGAGCACCTGGGCATCGGCAAGGCGAGCCTGTACGCCACCTTCGGCAGCAAGCACGAGCTGTACCTGCGGGCACTGGACCGGTACGGGCAGGCGCGGAACCCCCGGCTGACGCGCGAACTGTCCGGGCCCGGGCCGGTACTGCCGGCCGTGCGGGGGCTGGTCCGGCGGTTCGCCGCCGAGGCCACCGCCGAGCCGACCCGCGAGCGAGGCTGCCTGGTCACCAACACGGCGGTCGAACTGGCCCCGCACGACCGGGACGCCGCCCGCCGCGTCGAGCACGACTGGGACACCCTGGAGACGCTGCTGCACGCCGCCCTCGTCCGCGCCCGGGCGCAGGGCGAGCTGGCCCCGGACCGCGAGCCGGCGCCGCTCGCCCGCATGCTGCTGGTCCTCCTCCAGGGCGTGCGGGTGGTCGGCAAGGCGTCCGCCGACCCGGCCCGGGTACGGGACGCGGCGGAACAGGCCCTGGCACTGCTGGACTGAGGGCGCGCCTCCGCGGAGGCGCGTTCCTTTCGGCCCTCAAACTGAACCGATCGGTCAAGAAAAGAGAACATGATGATGCCGTACCGCTTCTCCGGCCGGACCGCGCTCGTCACCGGTGCCGGTTCCGGCATCGGGCGCGGGGTCGCCCTCGCCCTCGCCCGGGAGGGCGCCCAGGTCGTCGTCGCCGGCCGGCGCCGCGAGCCGCTGGACGAGACCGTGGCGCTGATCGAGCAGGCGGGCGGCAAGGGGCTCGCGGTCACCGCCGACGTCTCCCGCGCCGAGGGCCCGCGGGCCCTGGTGACCGCCGCCGTCGACCGCTTCGGGTCCCTGGACGTGGCGGTGAACAACGCCGGTGTCCTGAAGCGCGGCGGGCAGGCCGTGGGCGACCTGGCCGAGGAGGACTGGCGCCGGATGCTCGACATCAACGTCACCGGTGTCTTCCTCGCCCTCCAGGCGGAGATCGCCCAGATGCGCAGCCAGCCTGACGGCGGGGCGATCGTGAACGTCGCCTCCCGGATCGGCGTGCACAGCCGGCTGCGCGGCACCGCCGGATACGCCGCCGGCAAGGCGGCCGTCTCGATCCTCACCCGCGGTGCCGCCCTGGACCACATCGCCGACGGTGTGCGCATCAATGCCGTCAGCCCCGGCCCGACCGCCACGGACATGTCCCTCAAGCCCGGCGAGACGGAGGCCGGCCGGGCCGCCCGGATGCGCGCCGAGGCACCGCTCGGCCGGGTCTCCACCGTCGAGGAGGTCGCCGCCGCGGTGCTCTACCTCGCCTCGGACGACGCGGCCTCGGTGGTCGGCGCCGACCTCGTGATCGACGGCGGCGCCACGGCCTGAGCCGGTTTCCGCAGCTCCCGTCAGTCGATCCCGGACCGCTCCACCCCCGCCACGATCCACCGCTGGAAGACCAGGAACACCAGCAGCAGCGGCACGATCGACACGGCCGCCGCGACGAACAGCTCGTGCAGCCGCACGACCTGGGCGGTGGTGAACGAGGACAGCGCCACCTGCACCGTCCAGGCGCTCTGGTCCTGCCCGATCACCAGCGGCCACAGGAAGGAGTTCCACGCGCCGAGGAACACGATCGTCCCGACCGCCGCGAACACCGGACGGGCGTTGGGTACGACGACGAGCCAGTACGTCCGCCAGTACCCGAGCCCGTCCACCTGGGCCGCGTCCTCCAGCTCCCGCGGGAAGCCGAGGAAGTACTGCCGGAAGACGAAGCAGGCGAACGCGGAGAACAGCGTCGGGACGATCAGGCCGCGCAGGGTGGAGACCCAGCCCAGCGACGACACCAGCACGAAGCTCGGCACGAAGGTGACGGCCGGCGGGACCAGCAGGGTGCCCAGGATGCCGTAGAAGACCTTGTTCGCGTGCCGGTAGGGGATGCGGGCGAGGCCGTAGCCGGCCAGGGAGGCCAGCAGCAGGGTGCCGAGGGTGGTGGCGACGGCGATCAGCGCGGAGTTGAGCAGGGACCGGGCGAACGGCACGGACGGGTCGTGGAACAGCTCACCGAGATTGCCCCACCTCAGTTCGGCGGGGAAGAAGGTCCAGCCGGGCGAGGTGATGTCCCGCTCGCTCGACAGCCCGTTGCGCACCAGCAGATAGAAGGGGATCAGGAAGAGCAGGGCGAGCGCGATCAGCAGCGCCAGCCGCAGCGCCCGCCCGGCCCGCACCAGGGCGTCATCCATGGGCGTCCGTCCTTCCCAGCCTCAGCCAGCGCGCCTGTCCCACCGTGACGACCGCGATGACCAGCGCCAGGATCACCGCTCCCGCGCTGCCGAGCCCCAGGTTCTGCCCCTGCCCGAGCGCGGTGTAGTAGAGGTAGACCAGAGGCGGACGAGCGTACGGCGGATAGCCCCGGGCGTCCGACAGCAGGTTGTAGAACTCGTCGAACGCCTGGAAGGCGTTGATGACGAGGAGCAGCAGCACCGCGACCGAGGTGGCCCGCAGCTGCGGCAAGGTGATGTGGCGCAGCACCGTCCAGCCGGGCCGGGCCCCGTCCACGGCCGCCGCCTCGTACAGCACGGGGTCGATCCGCTGCAGCCCGGCCAGGAAGAGGATCATGTAGAACCCGGTCTGGAGCCACAGCCGTACGCTCACGAGGACCAGCCAGTACCAGGGCGGGTCGGGAGTGGACAGCCACGCGACGGGGTCGGCGCCGAACCACCCCAGCACGGTGTTCGCCAGCCCGAAGCGCACCCCGTTGAAGACCGACATCTTCCAGACGAGCGCGGCCACGACATAACTGCACGCGGCCGGCAGGAAGAACACCGACCGGAAGAAGGCCCGGGCCCGCCGGACCCGGTTGACCATCAGCGCCAGGGAGAGGGCGAAGACGTAGGTGACGGGCACGATGAAGGCGGTGAAGACGAGGAAGGTCCGCAGGCTGTCGACGAACGCGTCGTCCCGCAGCATCGCCGTGTAGTTGTCCAGTCCGACGAAGTCCGTGGGGGTGACGGTGTTGTGCGCGTCGAAGAAGCTGAGCGCCACGCTCCACAGCAGCGGTACGTAGGTGAACAGGCCCAGTCCGAGCGCGAACGGGCCGACGAACACCCAGAACCAGAGGGCTCCGCGCCGCCTCACGGCGTCCTCTCTGCGTTCTTCACGCGGTCGAGTTCGGCCGTCACCTTCCGTACGACGGACCGCAGTTCGTTCTCCGGGGCGGCCCCGTTCCTGATGATCCGGCTGAGCGCGTCCTGGTAGGCGGTCTGGCTCGCCGGGGTCCACAGCAGCGGCTGGGCGTAGCCGTGGTCGGTGGTGAAGCGGACGGCGTCGGCGGCCGGGCCCGTCCGCAGCCGGGTGGCCTTCTCGGCGAGGGAGATCCGGGCGGGGATGTGGAAGCCGTAGGACAGGGCGAAGTCCTGCTGGTGGTCGGTGCGTTCGACCCACAGCCACTTCACGTACTCCTTGGCGGCCTCCTTGTGCCGGCTGCGGGCGCTGACGGCGGCACCGTAGGCGCCGACGGGTACGGTGGGCCGGCCGTGCCCGCCGTCCGCCGGGAACGGCAGCACCCCGAAGTCGTCCCCGAGTTCCTTCTGCACCTGCGGCAGGGCCCACAGCCCGGACCACTGCATCGCGGTCAGCCCTTGCAGGAAGGCGGACGGGTCGGACCAGTCGGAGGGTGCGCCCAGGAGGAGGGACTCGTCGGCGTAGAGCCGGTGCAGCTTGCCGAGGGTGCGGGCGGCGGCGGGATCGTCGAAGCCGGCCTTGCCGTCGTCGGTGACGAGCTGGAGTCCGGCCGCGTACAGGGGAGTTCCGCCGAGGACCCCCGCTCCGCCGTCGTTGCCGAGGAAGAGGCCCTTGGTCTTGCCGTCGGTGAGTTTCCTCGCGGCGTCCACCAGGGCGTCCAGGGTGGTGGGCGGCTCGACGCCCGCGTCGGCGAGCAGGCTCTTGCGGTAGTAGAGCAGCTGCATGTCGATGACCTGGGGGATGCCCCAGACCCTGCCGTCGTACGTCTTCGGCGCGAGCACGGCCGGATTGAAGTCGTCCTTCACCCCCTCCAGCAGGTCGGTGAGGTCGAGGACCTGGCCGCCCTGGATCTGGTCCAGTGTCGGCCCGTTGACCTCGAACACATCGGGCCCGGAGTCGGTGAGCAGCGCGGCGGCCGTCTGCTGGTCGTAGTTCCCCGGCCGCCACTGCACGCGGACGCGGGCCTTCTGGAAGCCGGCGGCGTACCGCTGCACGGCCCGCTCGGCGCCGGCCTCGCCGTACTGGTGGTACCACTGCGACAACTGCGGCCCCGAGCCGCCGCCCCCGCGCCCGGTGTTCGACCCGCACGCGCTGAGGATCGCGGCTCCCGCGCCCCCGGCCAGCAGGTTCCTGCGGCTGATCGTCATCGTGTGCCCCCTGACGTCCGTCATCGATGCACGGCCCAACGATCAACCATGCGCGGCGATTACGAAAGGGGGGTTGCGGCCGTGTGTCGGACGCGGAGGGGGCGCCGAGCCGTGGCCGTGCGTCAGCCGTCGGGGGCGTCGAGGGGCGCGGCACCGTGGCCGTGCGTCAGCGGTCGGGGGCGCGGGCGTCGAAGTCCACACCGGTCAGCCGTGCCGAGGCGGCCCAGAGCGCTGCCGCCGCCCGGTCGTCCACGGTCCAGGGTGCCCGCCACGACGGTGCCGGCGCCCCGCGCCACATAGCGAACGAGGGTCCGAAGAAGGAGCCTGGCCGCACCCCGGGCGCGGTCGCCGCGTACAGCGTGGGCAGGGCCCCGGCCTCCGCCGACTGGGCGAAGGCGCGGTTGGCCAGCTCCATCATCCGCTCGGCACCGCGCCGCCCCTCCGCCCGCGGCCCGGCGGCCTGGAGGTTGGTGGCCGCGTACCCCGGGTGCGCGGCCACCGCCAGCAGGGAACTGCCGCGCAGCCGCCGCGTCAGCTCGTGCGTGAACAGCAGGTTGGCGCTCTTGGAGCGCGCGTAGGCGACCCAGCGCCGGTACTTCCCGCGGCTGCCGGGATCACCCGGGTCGATGTTGGCGAGGGCGTGCAGCATGCTGGACACGGTCACGATCCGCGCCTCCGGAGCGGCCAGCAGCCGTGGCAGCAGCAGCCCGGTGAGGGCGAAGTGCCCGAGGTGGTTGACGCCGAACTGGGTCTCGAACCCGTCGGCGGTCGTCCCGTACGGTACGGCCATCACGCCCGCGTTGTTGACGAGCAGGTCGACGCGCTCGTACGGCAGACCCTCCGCGAACGCCCGTACGGACGCCAGCTCGCCGAGGTCCAGCCGGCCGAACTCCACGGCCGCCGGGGGCACCTCGCCCACCAGCCGTTCGACGGCCGCCCTCCCCCGCGCCTCACTCCGGCACGCGAGCACCACCCGGGCACCCTTACGGGCCAGCTCCCGCGCGGTGACGTAGCCGAGCCCGCTGTTGGCGCCGGTGACGACCGCGACACGGCCGCTGAGCCCGGGGATGTCGGCCGTACCCCACCCCGATCCCTTCATCACGAATCCATCACCCTTCCTTCACACACGGCGCCCCGGCACTACGGTCATCGGCACGTGCACCGTCCGGAACACGTACCACCGTTTGGGGGGGACGCTATGCCCAACCCGTACACGACGCCACCCGTGCCGCGAACGCCGCGCACCGCCCCGCGCTGGGCCCGTAAGCGGTACGCGCTCCCCGCCCTCGGCCTCGCCCTCTTCGTCGGCGTGGGCATCGGTGCCGCCGACGACGGCTCCTCGGCCGACGCCGAGCCGGCCGCGGCCACGCCCCGGCCGACGGTGACCGTGACGGCCACGGCGACCGCCACCGAGACCGCGACGCCGCAGGCCGCCCCCACCGTGACCCGGACGCACACGGTCAAGGTCAAGGTCACCAGGACGGTCACGGCCCAGCCGGCGGCCGAGGAGGACACCTCCGCCTCCGGGGACGGCAGTGCGAGCGGGGACGGGGGCGGCAGCGTCTACTACGCCAACTGCTCGGAGGCCCGCGCCGCCGGCGACACGCCCCTGTACGCCGGCGACCCCGGTTACGCCGCCCATCTCGACCGGGACGGGGACGGGGTGGCCTGCGAATAGGCGGGCCGGACGGCCGGCGGGGTCAGGGGTGTCGGCGCGTTTCTCCTGGTGCGAGCCGCGGCGGCGCGTGATCGGCATCAGGTCGCCGGGGCCGTCCACTGCAGGCGGCGGGTTGGACGTGGAACCCCTAACGGGAAGCCCGTGTGCCGCCCTCCGTTTCCTGGTGGCTCGGTCCGGCCGCGAACGCCAGCGGAGGGGCGATCGCTTGCGCGTCCGCTCCCTGGCCGACCCACAGGGCGATGAACAGCGCGGCGGTCGCTTCCAGGAGCCCCGCACGTTCGAGACCGCCGCCGGCGACGGGATCGCAGCCCACGTCCTGCACCAACTCGCGTACGCGTACGAGGGCGGTCTCGTCATCTCCGCAGACCGGGACGGCCAGTGGTCGCCCGTCGAAGACGGGGTACCGCATGCGCCACACGTCCTCGTGACAGAGGTTGAAAGCCTTGACCACGTGCGCTCCCGGTGCCGCCGCGGCAAGTCGCTGCGCGGCCGAGGGGCCCCCTTCCGTCAGCAGCCGGAAGCCCGGCCCGACCGGGTTGGAGCAGTCGATCAGCACCTTGCCCTCCAGGGCCGCGTGCAGGTCCCGTGCCACGTCCGCTCCCGCCCCGAAGGGCAGCGCGGCCAGCACCACCTGACCGGACTCGGCCGCCGCGCGCAGACCGGCGGGCTTCGCGCTGCCTCCGATGCGCGTCGCGAGCCGCTCCGCCTTGTGCGCGTCCCGTCCCCCGATGGTCACCTCGTGCCCGGCCCGCACCCAGTGGGTGGCGAGCGCGTCGGCCATGTTGCCGGTTCCCAGTACGCCGATTCTCATCACGCGTTCCCTCTCCCTGCCTGTTTCGACCGTTCACACCGAGGCTAGAAGGCGGTTCGGGCACCATTTGGTAAGTGACGACCGACGCCTTCCTCGCCGACTGCCGCGCGCGCCTCGCCTTCGACCTGCTCTCCAACACGTGGAACGCCGTGGTGCTCTGGGCACTGCGTGACGGTCCCAGACGGCCGGTCGAGCTGCGGGAGGGGATCGGGGGCATCAGCTCCAAGGTCCTCACCGAGACCCTGCGCCGGCTGCAGTTCAACGGACTGGTCGACCGGCGGGCAGACCCCGACGCACCATCACGGGTCGGATATCAACTCACCGCTCTGGGCCGGACCTTCCTGGCGCCCATCGACGCCGTCGGCGCATGGGCCTTCGAGCACGGCGACGAGGTCGTGGCCGCCCAGGAGGCAGCATCGGGTCCCGCCCCGCGGTTCCCCTCGTCCAGCGAGCCGGACGAGTCGACAGCGTGAGCGCGGACGTCGCCGGCAGACCGGCCTCACCGAGGGCGGCCGAAGGGAGCGACTCATTCCAGCTCAACTCTTGATCAACTTTGTCGCGTGCCTGACATTCTCTCACCTAGTGTTCAGACATGTCCGGGGGGATCTAGCCATTTCCACCTTCCCTCGGCTTCAGTCTCTGAACGATGGGGGAAATCATGAATAAGGCATCGAAAATTCGTGCCGCCGTGGCACTGGCCGCGGTTCCGGCGATCCTGACGGCCGTCTCCACACCTGCGTCGGCATCCGACAACATTCTGTGGCGCAACAAGCACACAGGCGGTTGCATCCGAGTCTGGAACGACACCAGCGTCGACAGCAGCGCCGGGGCCATGGTGCATTGCGTCGACGTCCCCAAGGGAGTCAGCATCAGATGGGACGACTCACAGAGTAATCTGCAGAACTCGGACGGAGCCTGGAAGATCACCACCAGGAACACGTTCTTCTATGGCCAGTGCCTGGCCAGCTGGTACGCCGACGGGAGCGGTGTCGGCAAGGTTTACATCGAGCCCTGCGGCAGTCCGGCGAATTACTACCAGCAGTGGTATGAGAAGTGGACGGGTGACGGCATGCAGATCGTCAACCGGCAGACCGGCCTGTGCCTTGACGGTGATGCCAATGGCCGCGTCTATACCAACAGGTGCAACGGCAGCGACTGGCAGATCTGGCAGTAGGCCCGATCCGGGAACAGGGCCGAAAGCGGATTCTGTCCCTGGCCGGTGAACAGCTCCTCCGGCGTCAGGACGTCGGAGGAGCTTCTTCCGGTGGGACCGCCCGCGGCGATCCCTTGGACCGCCGGCCGCCGGCAACGCCATTTTCCTGGTCGGCGGCGTACATTGACAGTCTGCGCAGATAATGCGCGAAGAGGCGGCACCCCCGCACAGGGTGCCGCCTCTTCTCTTTCGTGGGCCGGGGCCGTCGTCGGTCGGTGAGGGTCGGGGACCGGCGGCGGCCTTGGGGTTCAGCCGGCCCTAGCGGTGGTCGCTGCCCGCCGACTGGGTCGCCGCGCGGCCGGCCTCCAGGCGGGCGACCGGGATGCGGAACGGGGAGCAGGAGACGTAGTCCAGGCCGGCCTCGTGGAAGAAGTGGACCGACTCCGGGTCACCGCCGTGCTCGCCGCAGACGCCGAGCTTGAGGTCGGGGCGGGTGCGACGGCCCGCTTCCGCCGCCGCCTTCACCAGGGAGCCGACGCCGTCCTTGTCGATCGTCTCGAAGGGGGAGACGCCGAAGATGCCCTTTTCGAGGTACGCCGTGAAGAAGGACGCCTCGACGTCGTCGCGGCTGAAGCCCCACACCGTCTGGGTCAGGTCGTTCGTGCCGAAGGAGAAGAACTCCGCCGCCTCGGCGATCTGGCCCGCCGTCAGCGCGGCGCGCGGCAGCTCGATCATCGTGCCGATCGCCAGCTTGAGCGACGTACCCGTCGCCGCCTCGACCTCGGCGATGACCTGGTCCGCCTCCTCGCGGACGATCTCCAGTTCCTGGACCGTGCCGACGAGCGGGATCATGACCTCCGCGCGCGGGTCGCCCTTGGCCGTCTTGCGCTCGGCCGCGGCCTCCGCGATGGCGCGGACCTGCATGGTGAACAGACCGGGGATGACCAGACCGAGGCGCACGCCGCGCAGGCCCAGCATCGGGTTCTGCTCGTGCAGGCGGTGCACGGCCTGGAGCAGGCGCAGCTCGTTCTCGTGCGGCTCCTGGCGGGACTCCGCCAGGGCCACGCGGACGGAGAGTTCCGTGATGTCGGGCAGGAACTCGTGCAGCGGCGGGTCGAGGAGACGGACCGTCACCGGGAGGCCGTCCATCGCCTCGAAGAGTTCGACGAAGTCCTTCTTCTGCAGCGGCAGCAGCTCCGACAGGGCGGCCTCGCGCTCCTCCTCGGTGTCGGCGAGGATCAGCTTCTCGACCATCTCGCGGCGCTCGCCGAGGAACATGTGCTCGGTTCGGCACAGGCCGATGCCCTGGGCTCCGAAGCGGCGGGCCCGCAGGGCGTCTTCCGCGTTGTCCGCGTTGGCGCGGACCCGCAGACGGCGCTTGCGGTCGGCGAAGGCCATCATGCGGTGGACCGCCTCGACCAGCTCGTCCGCGTCGTCGGCGCCGGGGTGCATGCGGCCTTCGAAGTACTCGACCACGGGGGACGGCACGACCGGGACCTCGCCCAGGTAGACCTTGCCCGTCGAGCCGTCGATGGAGATCAGGTCGCCTTCCTCGACGACGTGACCGCCGGGCACCGTCATACGGCGGCGCTTGGTGTCGACCTCCAGCTCCTCCGCGCCGCAGACACAGGTCTTGCCCATGCCACGGGCGACCACGGCCGCGTGGGAGGTCTTGCCGCCGCGGCTGGTCAGGATGCCCTCCGCCGCGATCATGCCGTCCAGGTCGTCGGGGTTGGTCTCCCGGCGGACCAGGATGACCTTCTCGCCCGAGCGGGACCACTTGACGGCCGTGTACGAGTCGAAGACCGCCTTGCCGACCGCGGCGCCCGGCGAGGCCGCGATGCCCCGGCCGACCTGCTCGGTCCTGGCCTCGTCGTCGAAGCGCGGGAACATCAGCTGCGCCAGCTGGGCGCCGGTGACGCGCTGGAGCGCCTCCGTCTCGTCGATCAGGCCCTGGTCGACGAGCTGGGTGGCGATACGGAAGGCGGCGCCCGCCGTGCGCTTGCCGACGCGGGTCTGGAGCATCCAGAGCTGGCCGCGCTCGATGGTGAACTCGATGTCGCAGAGATCCTTGTAGTGGTTCTCCAGGGTCTCCATGATCTGCATCAGCTGGTCGTACGACTTCTTGTCGATCCGCTCCAGCTCGGCGAGCGGGACGGTGTTGCGGATGCCCGCCACCACGTCCTCGCCCTGCGCGTTCTGCAGGTAGTCGCCGTAGACGCCCTGGTGGCCGGAGGCGGGGTCACGGGTGAACGCCACGCCCGTGCCGGAGTCGGGGCCCAGGTTGCCGAAGACCATCGAGCAGACGTTGACGGCCGTGCCCAGGTCGTGCGGGATGCGCTCCTGACGGCGGTACAGCTTGGCGCGGTCGCCGTTCCAGGAGTCGAAGACGGCCTTGATGGCGAGGTCCATCTGCTCGCGCGGGTCCTGCGGGAAGTCCCGGCCGGCCTCCTTCTTGACGATCTTCTTGAAGGCGGTGACCAGCTTCTTCAGGTCGGCGGCCTCCAGGTCGGTGTCGACCGTGACCTTCTTGGCCTCCTTGGTCTTCTCCAGGGCCTCCTCGAACAGCTCGCCGTCGACGCCGAGGACGGTCTTGCCGAACATCTGGATGAGGCGGCGGTAGGAGTCCCACGCGAAGCGGTCGTCGCCGGCCTGCTTGGCCAGGCCCTGCACCGACTTGTCGGAGAGGCCGATGTTCAGGACGGTGTCCATCATGCCGGGCATGGAGAACTTGGCGCCGGAGCGGACGGAGACCAGCAGCGGGTCGTCGGCCTGGCCGAGCTTCTTGCCCATCTTCGCTTCCAGGGCGTCGAGGTGGGCACTCACCTCGTCACGCAGTGCCGCGGGCTCCTCACCGCTGTCCAGGTAGACCTTGCAGGCCTCCGTGGTGATGGTGAAGCCGGGAGGGACCGGGAGACCGAGGTTGGTCATCTCGGCGAGGTTGGCGCCCTTGCCGCCGAGAAGGTCCTTGAGGTCCTTGTTGCCCTCGGTGAAGTCGTAAACGAACTTCGCTACGTGGGGTTCTTTGTTTTCCGACACGGGTCTCGACTCCTTGAGGCCACGGTGGCTGCCCTGACGGCCAGGAACATACCCAGATCGAAGGTTCCTGGGTACGTCCACTTGCGCGTCATGCGCCTGTAACCACTCGTCCGCCAGCGGATCGAAAGTCAAAGCTTGGCAACGGTTGACCGAAGTATGTGTTCACTTCTTGAAGGCAATAGGGTCCATAGGTGCTGTATTTCGCTCAGATGAGCAGTACTCCTGCACGTCTGATTTCGATCGATGAACGATCAAGGGGTGGCACCGAGTGCCACCCCTTGGAGAAGTGCAGTCGCCCATGATCCGCTCATCTGAGCGCAGCCCTTATCAAGGGTGGCGAGAATCACGCTGCCACAGAGCGCCGGATTTCACCATGCGGACCGCGGACGGGACCGCACGCACCCCCGGTCACACACCCATCGCCGCGAGCCGCTCCTCCGCCCGCTCCGGCGCGTACAGGTGCTCCACCACGAGCGCTCCGGCACCGATCAGACCGGCCCGCTCCCCGAGCCGGGAGGTGACCACCTCCAGGTGGGCCGTGGAGCGGGGCAGCGCGCGCTGGTAGAGCAGCTCGCGCACGCCGGTCAGGAAGGGCGTTCCGGCCAGATCGCCGGCGATCATCAGTACGCCCGGGTTGAGCAGGGTCACGACCGTCGCCAGCACGTCCCCGACCCGGCGCCCGGCCTCACGGGCGAGCGCGGCGGCCTCCGGGTGCCCGGCGGCGAGCAGGTCCCGTACGTCCGAGCCGGAGGCGGCCGGCACCCCGGACGCGGCGAGCCGCCGGGCCACGGCACCGCCGCTCGCGACCGCCGCGAGACAGCCGTACGAGCCGCACCGGCACAGCGCGTCGGCGCCGACCCGGATGTGCCCGAGGTCGCCCGCGCCGCCGTCGACGCCCCGGTAGATCGAGCCGTCCACGACGACCCCGGCGCCGATGCCGGTGGAGACCTTCACCAGGACGAAGGCCGTGCAGTCGCGGTGTCCGGTGCGCTGCTCGCCGTAGGCCATGAGGTTGGCGTCGTTGTCGACGAGGACCGGCACCGCCGGGACGCCGGTGTGCTCGGTGAAGGCGCGGGACAGCCGGCTCCGTATGTCGTAGCCGTCCCAGCCCGGCATGATCGGCGGCTGGACCACCCGGCCGGTCTCGCGGTCCACCGGCCCCGGCACCGCGAGACCGATCCCGCACACCTCCGCCGCCCGGTGCCCGGCCTCGGCCGGCAGCTCGGCCAACCAGCGGCCCAGCTCGCCGAGCACGGCCTCCGGGCCGTCCTCGACCACCAGCGGGCCGGTGTGCTCGGCGAGGATCTCGCCGGTCAGGGAGAGGACGGCCGCGCAGGCGTGCCGGGTGTCCAGGTCGGCGGCGAGCACCACGGCGTGGGAGTCGTCGAACTCCAGTGTGACGGAGGGGCGTCCGCCGAGCGGTGAGCCGACGGGGCCGCCGGCGCCCTCACGCAGCCAGCCCGCCCGGAACAGCCGGTCCAGACGCTGGCCCACGGTGGCCCGGGACAGTCCGGTCGCCTCCTGGAGCGCACCGCGCGTCACGGCCCGTCCGTGGCGCACGAGTTCGAGCAGATCGCCGGCACCCGCCTGGCTGCCGCCCCTGCCGGTTCTTCCCGGACGTCCGGTCATGCGCACCCCCTTGTGCTTCCCAACCATGCATTACATAGTGGGTTTTGCGTGTTAAATAGACGTAACCCTACGGTGGCCGCAGCCGAACCCGGTCGGCCGGACGTCTCCGGGGAGCCCCGAGTGGACCGCACCGCCCAGCTCACTGCCCGTCCCGCCGCGTTCGAGACCGCATACGATCCACCGTCCGCGTCGGCGTCCCCGCACGTCAGGGCCGCCCGGGTCCTGGAGGCGAACTGGACGGGCAGCTCGACGGTCCCCTCCCGGAACCTGTATCCGCACCAGTGGTCCTGGGACTCCGCGTTCATCGCCATCGGACTGCGGCACGTCTCGCCGCTGCGGGCCCAGACGGAGCTGGAGACCCTCTTCAGGGCCCAGTGGGCCGACGGACGCGTCCCCCACATCGTCTTCAACCCCTCCGTACCGCTCGACGCGTACTTCCCGAGCCCCGACTTCTGGCGCTCCTCCAGCGCGGGGCGCACCGCGGGCGCCCCGCGCACCGTACAGACCTCCGGCATCGTGCAGCCACCGGTGCACGCGCTGGCGGCCTGGCTGGTGCACCGCGCCGACCCCGCCCTGTCCCGGGCCCGCGGCTTCCTGGCCCGGATGTATCCGAGGCTGGCCGCCTGGCACCGGTATCTGCTGCACCGGCGGGACCTGGGCGGCGCCGGACTGGCCTGCGTGGTCCACCCGTGGGAGCAGGGCATGGACAACAGCCCCTGCTGGGACGCCCCGCTGGCCCGGATCACCCCGGCCCCGGCCCGCTCCTTCCGCCGCGCCGACCTCGACCACGGCGCGCCCGAGGACCGGCCCACGGATCTGGACTACGGGCGGTACGTGCGGCTGGCCGCCGACTACCGGGACGGGGGGTATCGGGACGGGGGGTATCGGGACGGGGGGTATCGGGACCGCGGCCACAGGGACGGGCCGGGCGGGAGGCCGGGCGACGGGCCGGGCGGGAGGCCGGGCGACGGGCCGGGCGGGGGCGACCGGGGCGACGGAGGTGGCGGGTTCGCCGTGGAGGACCCGGCGTTCAACGCCCTGCTCATCGCCTCCGAGCAGGCCCTCGCGCGGATCGCCGAGGAACTGGGCGCGGCCGGCTCCGCCCGGCGGGCCCGCGCCGAGCGGCTGACGGAGGCCCTGGTGGCGCGGCTGTGGGACGGACGGGCGGGGATGTTCCGGTGCCGGGACCTGCGCGGCGGCGACGCGCTCGTCCCCGAGCGCAGTGTCTCCGGACTGGTTCCGCTGCTCCTGCCCGGCCTCCCCCGCGACCTCGCCGCCGCCCTCGTCCGTACCGTCCGCGGGCCGCACTTCTCGCTCGGCGACCGCACCCGGCTGGTCCCGAGCTACGACCTCCTCGGGGAGGCGTTCGACCCGCACCGGTACTGGCGCGGCCCGGCCTGGTTCAACACGAACTGGCTGCTGGAACGCGGGCTGCGCGCACACGGCGAGACGGCGGCGGCCGACGCCCTGCGCGCCGCGGTGCTGCACCTGGCCGATACCACCGACTTCGCCGAGTACGTCGATCCGTACACCGGCGAGCCCTGCGGCGCGAGCGGCTTCAGCTGGACGGCCGCACTCGCGCTCGACCTGTACCACCGGGGTTGCGCACCACACGAGCGTCAAAAGCTGGACAAGAGCCCACAAAACGACGTGTCCGCCTCAGGCACCGGCACGTTTGACACGAGGGACAGAGGAGGGGACCAGGGATGACCGACCGGCATCATCTGCTCGTGCACGGCGCCACCTTCGCCGCCGTGGGCGACCGTGGTGACATCAGCGGGGTGCGCGGCGGCAGCTCACCGGACGGGTTGTTCGTCCGGGACGCGCGGCACCTCAGCCGCTGGCAGCTCACCGTCGACGGCGCGGTGCCCGAGGTGCTGACCCCGGTGGCGGACGGGGACGCGGCCCGGTGCGTACTGGTCCCGCGCGGCGGTCGCCAGGAGCCCCCGGCCCACGCCCTCTTCCGGGAACAGGCCGTCGGGGACAGCTCGTTGGTGGAGTCCGTGCGGGTGACCAGCAACCGCCCGGTGCCCACCACGGTCCGGCTCGCGCTCACCGTCGACGCCGACTTCACCGACCAGTTCGAGCTACGCTCCGACCACCGCACCTACGTCAAGGCCGGCGCCGTACGCTCCCGTCAGGTCCTCGGCGACGGCATCGAGTTCACCTACCGGCGGGCCGAATGGCGGTCCTGCACGACGATCACGGCCGACCCGGCCCCCGACGCCGTGGAGGAGACGGGCACCGGCGCCCGCCGCCTGGTGTGGACCCTCGACCTGGCGCCGCACGGCACGACCGAGCTGCTGCTGCGGGTGATCGCCCGCCCGCACGGCGAGAAGCGTGCCCTGCGCGTGCCCCGCGACCCCGCCGCCGTGCGCCGGCAACTCAGCGAGTCGGAGGGCGAGTTCATGGAGGGGGTGGCCTTCCCGGCCGGCTGGCCGGAGCTGGCCTCCGCCTGCGCGAGGGGCCTCGCCGACCTGGCGGCGCTCCAGGTCCCGGCCACCGGACCGGACGGCGAGGAGCTGCACGTCCCGGCGGCCGGCGCCCCCTGGTTCCTCACCCTGCTCGGCCGCGACGCCCTCCTCACCTCCCTCTTCGCCCTGCCCTACCGCCCCCGGCCGGCCGCCGCCACCCTCCTCGCCCTGGCCGCCACCCAGGCGACCGGCACCGGCGCGTCCCCGGTCGCCCAGCCCGGCAAGATCGTGCACGAGGTACGGCACGGGGAGCTGGCGCACTTCGGCCAGGTGCCGTTCCGCCGCTACTACGGCTCGGTCGACGCCACCCCGCTGTTCCTGATCCTGCTCGGGGCGTACGTCGAACAGACCGGGGACACCGCGCTGGCCCGCCGCCTGGAGCCGCACGCCCGCGCCGCCGTCGGCTGGATGCTCGACCACGGCGGGCTGACCTCCCGCGGCTATCTCGTCTACCGCGCCGACGCGGGCGGCCTCGCCAACCAGAACTGGAAGGACTCCCCCGGCGCCATCTGCTGCGCCGACGGCACCCGGCCCACCGGCGCGGTGATGGCGGCGGGCGCCCAGGGCTACGCGTACGACGCGCTGCGCCGCACGGCGGGCGTGGCGCGCGCGGTGTGGGCCGACGCGACGTACGCCGCGCTGCTCGAGCAGGCCGCGGCCGACCTCCGTGACCGTTTCCAGCGGGACTTCTGGATGCCGGAGCGGTGTTTCCCGGCGCTGGCGCTGGACGGGCAGGGCCGCCGGATCGACGCGCTGGCCTCCGACGCCGGGCATCTGCTGTGGTCGGGACTGCTGGACAAGGAGTACGGCGAGGTGGTGGGCCGGCGGCTGCTGGAGCCGGACTTCTTCTCCGGCTGGGGCGTACGCACGGTGGCCTCCGGGCAGCCGGCGTACCACCCGCTGTCCTATCACCGCGGCTCCGTCTGGCCGCACGACAACGCGCTGATCACGCTGGGGCTGGCGCGGTACGGGCTGCACGACGAGGCCCGGACGGTGGCGCAGGCACTGGTCGACGCGGCGACGGTGTCCGGGCACCGGCTGCCGGAGGTGCTGGCGGGGTACGGGCGGGACACGCACAGCGAGCCGGTGCCGTACCCGCACGCGTGCGGCCGGGAGGCGCGGTCCGCGGCGGCCCCGCTGGCCCTGCTGACGGCCGTCGGGGGCGCCTAGCCCAGCCGCCATGACCTGACGCACCGTCGGGGGCACCCGGCCGTCCTGACCCGACGCGCCGTCGGCCGTATTGCCAGGTGTTTGCCCGGCCGGGGTGAACAGTGGTCCGGGGTGAGCCGTACGGGAGAGCGGTCGACGGGCTGCAAGGGAAGGACTCCGGGTTGTCTCAGGACATGAGCACACACCAGCCGGCAACGACAGAGGAGACGGAGCCGGAGGAGGCTTCCGCGCCGCTGCCCGCCGCACGTCGCCCCCGGCGCCCGCCCTGGGCGCTCCGGGCGCTCTGGTCCGCGTGGAGCCAGGGCTGGCGGCAACGGCATCCCCGCGGTGCCCAGGTCCTGTCCGTCACCCTCACCGTGCTCGCCGCCGCGCTCGTCGTCGCCGCGCTCGTGATGCCCGACTCCGTCGCCCGGCTGGAGCCCGGCGCCTTCCTGCGGCTGCCGGCGGAAGCCGTCGTGGGAGCCGCCGTGCTGCTCGCGCTGCCACGCCGGCCCCGGGTGGCGGTGGCGGCGGTGTCCGGGGTCCTGCTCGGGGCCATGACCGTGCTGAACGCGCTCGACATGGGCTTCAACCAGTACCTCGGCCGCAAGTTCAACGTCATCCTCGACTGGAGCCTGTTCGGGGACGCGGAGTCGTATCTGGAGGACTCCCTCGGCCGCACCGCCACCCTGGCCGCCGTGGCCGGGGTGATCACCCTGGTGCTGCTGCTCCTCGTGCTGCTGGCGCTGTCCGTGGTCCGGGTGAGCGGCGTCCTCGCCCGGCACCCCGGCACCGCGACCCGCGGCACCCTCGTCGCCGGCGTCGTCTGGATCACCTGCTCCTCCCTCGGCCTCCAGGTGGCGGGCGTGCCGCTCGCCTCCGACCGGACGGCGACGGCACTGCGGGATCAGACCCGCCGGGTCTCGGACACCCTGCACGACGAGGCGGAGTTCCGGAAGGTGGCCCGGGTCGACGCCTTCGGGAACACTCCGGGCAGCCAGCTGGTGCCCGATCTGCGCGGCAAGGACATGATCTTCACGTTCATCGAGAGCTACGGCCGCAGCGCGATCGAGGACCCGATCATGGCGCCGGGGGTGGACAGGACCCTGGACGTGCGCACCAAGGCCCTGGCCAAGGCGGGTTTCCACGCCAGGAGCGGCTGGCTGACCTCGGCGACCTACGGCGGCAGCAGCTGGCTCGGCCACTCCACCACCATGTCCGGCCTGTGGATCAGCAACCAGCAGCGGTACCGCACCGTCATGGCGAGCGACCACATGAGCCTGACGGACGCCTTCAAGAAGACCGGCGCGTTCGACACGGTCGGGGTGATGCCGGGTGTGCAGAAGGGCTGGCCGGAGCAGAAGTGGTACGGCCTCGACAAGGTCTACAACGCCTTCCGGCTCGGCTACCGGGGGCCGAAGTTCAGCTGGTCGACGATGCCGGACCAGTACACGCTCCAGCAGTACCAGGAGCGGGTGCACAGCAAGCGGCCGACCGCCGGCAGGTCGCGGATGTCGCTGCTCATCCTGACCTCCAGCCACCAGCCCTGGGCGCCCATCCCGAAGATGGTCGGCTGGGACCGGCTCGGTGACGGCTCGGTCTTCAAGGACATCGAGGCGGCGGGCAACAAGCCGGCCGACATCATCGCCGACACCACCAGGTCCCGCGAGGAGTACGGGAAGTCGATCCAGTACTCGGTGACCGCGCTGACCGAGTGGCTGGAGCGCTACGGCAGCGAGGACACCGTGCTGGTCTTCCTCGGCGACCACCAGCCGATCGCCCGGGTCAGCGGCGACCACGCCAGCCGTGACGTGCCGGTGTCGGTCGTCGCCAAGGACCCGAAGGTGCTGGACAGGATCGCCGACTGGGGCTGGACGGACGGGCTGCGCCCCGCCCATGACGCACCGGTGTGGAAGATGAGCGCGTTCCGCGACCGCTTCCTGACGGCATACGGCTCGACACCACACCCGAAGACGAACTGACGCATCCCGCATCCCACCCGGGCAGGCCCGGTGGCCCGCTTCCCGGCCGGCCGAACCGGGTGGCGGACGGGGCCGGGGCCGGGGCGGAGCCCCGGGAGGGGTGGCTCAGCCTCCGGACGTGTCCAGTTCGGCGTCCTCGCTCACGCCCGCGCAGTCGTAGGGATCCTTCAGCCACCCGTCCGGCAGCACCACCCGGTTGTTGCCGGACGTACGGCCGCGCGGCCCCTCCGCGCCGGCCGGCCACGCCTGGTCCAGGTCCAGCTCGTCCAGGCCGGCCCGCAGCTCCTGGAGCGACGAGGTGATCGCGAGCCGCTTGCGCATCTCGGAGCCGACGGCGAAGCCCTTCAGATACCAGGCGACGTGCTTGCGGAAGTCGACCACGCCCTTGGACTCGTCACCGGTCCACTCGCCGAGCAGCCGGGCATGGCGGACCATGACGTCGGCCACCACCCGCAGGGTCGGACGGGCGACGTCCTGGAGCCGCCCCTCGAACGCCGCCACCAGGTCCGCGAACAGCCACGGGCGGCCCAGGCAGCCGCGCCCCACGACGACCCCGTCGCAGCCGGTCTCGCGCACCATCCGCAGGGCGTCCTCGGCCGACCAGATGTCGCCGTTGCCGAGCACGGGGATCTCCGGCACGTGCTCCTTCAGCCGGGCGATGGCGTCCCAGTCGGCGGTGCCGCCGTAGTGCTGGGCGGCGGTACGGCCGTGCAGGGCGATCGCCGTGACACCCTCCTCCACGGCGATGCGGCCGGCGTCGAGGAAGGTGATGTGGTCGTCGTCGATGCCCTTGCGCATCTTCATGGTCACCGGCAGGTCCCCGGCGCCGGAGACGGCCTCGCGCAGGATCGCCCGCAGCAGGTTCCGCTTGTACGGCAGCGCGGACCCGCCGCCCTTGCGCGTCACCTTCGGCACCGGGCAGCCGAAGTTCAGGTCGATGTGGTCGGCCAGGTCCTCTTCCGCGATCATGCGGACGGCCTTGCCGACGGTCGCCGGGTCGACGCCGTACAGCTGGATCGAGCGCGGTCGCTCGCTGGCGTCGAACCTGATCAGCTGCATGGTCTTCTCGTTGCGCTCGACCAGCGCCCGGGTCGTGATCATCTCGCTGACGAACAGGCCCTTGCCGCCGCTGAACTCCCTGCACAGGGTGCGGAAGGGCGCGTTGGTGATCCCCGCCATGGGTGCGAGCACGACGGGCGGTGTCACGGCGTGCGGGCCGATGGAGAGCGGGTGGGTCATCGTCAGGGCTCCGGAACGGATGGACGGCACAGGGACACGGGGCGAGCAACCATTGTCCCTCACCCGGCCGGCTGCTCGTCCGGCAGCTCCGCCAGCCGCTCCAGCCGCTCCTCGCTCTCCTCGTCGGCGGGCAGGTAGGCGACCACCCGGTGGGCCGGGGTCTGTGGGGCGAGCCACATGTTCCGGTGTTCCAGGCGGACCAGCCCGACCCGCGGGTGCATGTACCGCTTGACGTGCGGGGACATCGGCGCGACCTCGTGCCGCTGCCACAGCTCGCGGAACTCGTCGGAGGCCCGCAGCAGCCGCCCCAGCTGTTCCTTCCAGGCGGGCTCGGCCACATGCTCGGCCATGCCCGCCCGGTACTTGGCGATGAGGTCCCGCAGCATCTCGTCCCGGTCCAGGAAGTCCCGCTTCCAGCGTTCGCTGGTGGTCAGCAGCCACAGGCAGTTCCGGTCGGCCGGGGGCAGCCCGGCGGGATCGCCGAAGAGCTGGGCGAAGGGGCGGTTGACGGCGAGGAGGTCGTAACGGGCGTTCTGGAGGGAGGCCGGGTAGGGGGCGAGCCGTTCGACGACCTTCAGCGCGGTCCCGGAGGCGGCCGGGCGGTCCACCCCGGTGCGCGGGTCGGCGGTCCCGGCGAGGGCGAACAGGTGGGCGCGCTCGGCGGGGTCCATGAGCAGGGCGCGGGCGACGGCGTCCAGCACCTGCGCGGAGACGTGCGCGGCCCGGGCCTGCTCGATCCAGGTGTACCAGGTGATGCCGACCGCGGAGAGCTGGGCGACCTCCTCGCGGCGCAGTCCCGGCGTCCGGCGGCGGGTGCCGCGGGGCAGCCCCACCTGTTCCGGGGTGATCCGCTCGCGCCGGCTGCGCAGGAAGGCGGCCAGTTCCCGGCGCCGGACGTGCTGGGTCTGCTCGGGCGCTGCGGTGGTCATGACACCAAGGGTGCCGTCAGGAGGCGGCCGTGTTCCAGTTGGTGCCAGTACCTGGATGAGCACCGCCTGGTACCCGGCTGGGAGCGGGCGCAGGGTCGAGGCGTGACCACGACGACCTCACCCGTGACCGCCGCCCCGCCCCGGGCGGCCCTCAGCCCGCTCGGCCTGCTCACGCTCCTCCTGGGCGCCGCGCTGCCGATGATCGACTTCTTCGTCGTCAACGTGGCGCTGCCGACGATCGAACGCGATCTGCACGCGCCCCCGGCGACCCTGGAGATGGTGGTGGCCGGCTATGCGGTGGCGTACGCCGTGCTGCTCGTCCTCGGCGGCCGGCTCGGGGACTCCTTCGGCCGGCGGCGGCTGTTCCTGTGGGGGGTGGCGGGCTTCGGACTGACCTCGCTGGCCTGCGGGCTGGCGCCCGGTGCCTGGTGGCTGGTGGCCGCGCGGGCGGCGCAGGGTGCCGCGTCGGCGGCGCTGCTGCCGCAGGTGCTGGCCACCATCCACGCGACGACGTCCGGGGAGCGCCGGGCCCGCGCGGTCGCGCTGTACGGCTCGGTGGGCGGGGTGTCCGTCGTGCTGGGGCAGATGCTGGGCGGGGTGCTGGTCGCCGCCGACCCGGCGGGCACCGGCTGGCGCGCGGTGTTCCTGGTGAACGTGCCGGTGGCGGTGGCGGCGTTCGGCTGTGCGCTGCGGTCGGTGCCGGACAGCCGGGCGGAGCGGCCGGGGCGTGCGGACCTGGCCGGTACGGCGCTGCTGGCGGCGGCCCTGAGCGCGCTGCTGCTGCCGCTGACCGAGGGCCGGGCGGCGGGCTGGCCGCTGTGGTCGGTGCTGCTGCTGTGCGCGGCTCCGCTGCTCGCCCTGGCCTTCCACGCGGTGGAGCGGCGGGCGGAGCGCGGGGGCGGCGACCCGCTGCTGCCGCCGTCGCTGTCGGCCGCGGCGGACGTGCGCCGGGGTCTGCTGCTGGGGCTGCCGGTGTTCGTCGGCTTCGGGGGCTGGATGTTCGTGACGGCGGTCACCCTGCAACAGGGCCTCGGGTACGGGGCGTTGCGGGCCGGGCTGACGCTGGTGCCGATGGGGGTGGCGCAGTTCGGCGCGTCGCTGCTGGTCCCTCGTGCCGTACGGCGCCTCGGGGCGCGGGCGGTGTCGGCGGCGGCGGTGCTGCACATCGCGGGTCTGGCGGTGCTGGCGGGGACCGCGCTGCTGGGGCCCTGGCCGCGGCTGAGCCCGCTCGCCCTGGCCCCGGGTCTGGCGCTGTGCGGAGCGGGCCAGGGCATGCAGTTACCGCTGTACTTCCGGATCCTGCTGGCCGCGGTCCCGGACCGGCTGGCCGGCGCGGGCAGCGGGCTCGCGGCCACACTCCAGCAGTCGTGTCTCGCGGTCGGGGTGGCGACGCTCGGCTCGCTGTTCCTGTCGCTCGCGCCCGCGGCCGGGATGCGCCACGCGCTGGTGGTGGTCCTTGCGGTACAGGCGGCGGGGCTGGCGGGGCTGGCGCTGCTCGGCCTGCGGCTGCCCCGGGTACTGCACTGAACGGCCGGCCGGAACCACCGCCCTCCCGAACATCATGTAGCAGTCATTAGTTAACCGCACTATTGAAATCGGCGTACGATGGGGCGCATGCCAGAGTTGAGCCATCGCCGCCGCATGCTCGTGCTCGGGATCTGCTGCATGAGCCTGCTGATCGTGAGCCTCGACAACACCGTGCTGAACGTGGCGCTGCCGTCCATGCAGCGGGACCTGCACGCCACCACCTCCGGCCTGCAGTGGACGATCGACGCGTACACGCTCGTCCTGGCCTCGCTGCTGATGCTCGCGGGCTCCACGGCCGACCGCATCGGGCGCAAACGCGTCTTCATGGCGGGCCTGGTGGTGTTCACCGTCGGTTCCCTGCTCTGCTCCCTCGCCCCCAGCCTGGAACTGCTGATCGTCTTCCGCATGGTCCAGGCGGTGGGCGGCTCGATGCTCAACCCGGTCGCCATGTCGATCATCACCAACACCTTCACCGACGCCCGCGAGCGCGCCCGCGCGATCGGTGTGTGGGGCGCGGTGGTCGGCATCTCCATGGCGGCCGGTCCGCTGGTCGGCGGGCTGCTGGTGCAGTCGGTGAGCTGGCGCTCGATCTTCTGGATCAACCTCCCCGTCGGCCTCGCCGCCCTCCTGCTCACCCTCCGCTTCGTCCCCGAGTCCCGCGCGCCCAGGGCCCGCCGCCCCGACCCGGTCGGCCAGCTGCTGGTGATCGCCCTGTTCGGCTCGCTGACGTACGCGATCATCGAGGCGCCGGAGTCGGGCGCCGGTCCGGTGGCACCGTTCGCCGCGGTCGCCGTGGCCGCCCTGCTCGCCCTCCTGCGGTACGAGCGTCGACGCGTGGAGCCCCTCATCGACCTGCGCTTCTTCCGCTCGGCCCCGTTCAGCGGCGCCACCGTCATAGCGGTCGGCGCGTTCGCGGCGCTCGGCGGCTTCCTGTTCCTGTCCACGCTGTACCTGCAGAACGTGCGCGGACTCGACGCCCTGCACGCGGGCCTGTGGATGCTGCCGATGGCCGTGCCGACCTTCCTGTGCGCCCCGCTGTCCGGCCGCCTGGTCGGCACCCGGGGCCCCCGGCTGCCCCTCCTGATCGCCGGTACGGCGATGACCGCGAGCGGCGTCCTGTTCGCGGTCTTCGAGGCGGAGACGACGAACGCCACCCTGGTCCTCGGCTACGTCCTCTTCGGCATCGGCTTCGGCTTCGTCAACGCGCCGATCACCAACACCGCGGTGTCCGGCATGCCGCGTACCCAGGCCGGCGTCGCCGCCGCCGTCGCCTCCACGAGCCGGCAGCTGGGCCAGACGCTCGGCGTCGCGGTGGTCGGCGCCGTCCTGGCCTCCGGCATCGGCTCGTCCCCGTACCGGCAGGCGTTCGTCCCGGCGGCCCGCCCCGGCTGGTGGATCCTCACCGGCTGTGGCCTGGCCGTCCTGGTCCTGGGCCTGCTCACCAGCGGCTCCTGGGCCCGCCGCACCGCCGAGGAGACGTCCCGCAGGCTGGAGTCGGCGGAGATCCGCGAGGCCGTCGGAGCCACCGGGCGGTCCTGAAGCCGCCGCCGGGTGCGGCGGACCCCGGCTCAGCGCCTGCGGCGGACCCGGCTCAGCGCCCCGGCACCCCGGACGCGATCTCGTGCAGCCGCTCCAGCCGTCGCCGGGTCTCGTCGTTCACCGGTGTGTACGTCACCATCCGGGCGCCCAGCTGGGGTCCCAGCCACAGGTCGGTGTGGACCAGGGTGAGGTGGCCGACGTGCGGGTTGAGGAACTCCTTGGTCTTGGAGCGGGTGCCGACCACCTCGTACCGCTGCCAGTTCTCGCGGAACTCCGGGATCTCCTCCAGCCGTCCGAGGAGCATCTTCCAGGCCGGCTCGCCGAGGTGGCCGGCCATGGCGGCGCGCAGCCGGGCGACCATCAGGCGCCGGGACTCCTCCAGATGGACGACGGCCGCCTGCCAGTCCTTGTCGGTGTGGATGAGGAGCATGCAGTTGCGGTCCTCGGGCGGGATCGCGTCCAGGTCGCACAGGAGGCGGCCGTAGGTGCGGTTGTAGGCGAGGATGTCGTACCGGCTGTTCTGGATGCAGGCCGGGACCGGCTCCAGCCGGGTCAGCATCTCGCGCAGGGCGGGCGTGACGCTCGGGCAGCTCGCGGCCGGGGTCGGATCGGTCGCGCCGGCCAGCTGGAAGAGGTGGGCGCGCTCGCTGGCGTCCAGCCGCAGGGCGCGCGCCAGGGCGTCCAGGACCTGCACGGAGACCTGGATGTCACGGGCCTGTTCGAGCCAGGTGTACCAGGTGACACCGACCGCGGAGAGCTGGGCGACCTCCTCCCGGCGCAGTCCGGGGGTCCGCCGGCGGGTGCCGCGCGGCAGGCCCACCTCCTCCGGCGCGATGCGCTCGCGCCGGCTGCGCAGGAACGCGGCCAGCTCGTGCCGGCGGATCTCCGCGCCCCGGACGGGCTGCGGCGAGGTCTCCTGGGCCATGGTGGTCATACGCCAAGGGTGCCGTGCCGGGCAGCCCGTTTCCAGGTGCTTCGGGTACCAGGATGAGGCGCGCCTGCCACCAGGCTGAAGGGACGGGAAGGGAATCCTCCCTGGTGACCGGCCCCACTCCCCTCCGGCCCCGCCCTGCCGGCCGACCGTGGTTGCCGGGTAGTCCCGCTACCAGGATGAGCAGACTCTGGTACCAGGCTGGGCCCTCGCGCAGGCTCGGGACCATGAGTGAAACCGTCACCGCCCCTGTCGTCCGGACGACGGCCGCGCCGCCCACGCTCGGCGGCCCCGGGCTGTTCACCGTCCTGCTCGCCGCGGCGCTGCCGCTGGTCGACTTCTTCATCGTCAACGTGGCCCTGCCGACGATCGGCAGCGATCTCGCCGCGGGCGAGTCCGTGCTGGAACTGGTCGTGGCCGGGTACGGGGTCGCGTACGCCGTGCTGCTCGTGCTCGGCGGGCGGCTCGGGGACCTGTTCGGCCGGCGCCGGCTGTTCCTCGGCGGCATGGCCGCCTTCGGACTCACCTCGCTGGCCTGCGGGCTCGCACCCGGCGCCTGGAGCCTGGTCGCGGCCCGGGTTGCGCAGGGCGCCTCGGCCGCCGCGATGCTCCCGCAGGTGCTCGCGACCATCCAGTCCGCCACGGGCGGGGCGCGCCGGGCGCGGGCCATGAGCCTGTACGGCGCCACGGCCGGGCTGTCCATGGTGGCCGGGCAGATACTCGGCGGGGTGCTGGTGGCCGCCGATGTGGCCGGAACCGGATGGCGGGCGATCTTCCTGGTCAACGTGCCGGTGGTCGTGCTGGGCCTGGTGCTGGCCGCCCGGCTGGTACCGGAGACGCGGTCGCAGCACCCCGAGCCCGTCGACGGGCCGGGCACCGTGCTGCTCGCGGTGTCCCTGCTGACGCTGCTCGCGCCCCTCACCGAGGGCCGGGCCGCCGGCTGGCCGCTGTGGACCTGGCTGTCGCTGGCCGCGTTCCCGTTCGCCGTGGCCGCGTTCTGGGCGGTGGAGCGGCGGGCGGACCGGGCCGGGCGGACCCCGCTGGTGCCGCCGAGCCTGTTCCGGGTGCCGTCGATGCGGCGTGGTCTGGAGCTGATGGTGCCGTTCTCCATCGGCTTCAGCGGCTTCATGTTCGTGATCGCGCTGGCGCTGCAGCAGGGCGCCCGGCTCGGCCCGGTGCCGGCCGGACTCGCGCTCGCGCCGATGGCCGTGACGTTCCTGTTCGTCTCGCTGGCCGGGCCCCGGCTGATCGCCCGTTACGGCACCCGGGTGGTCACCGCCGGGTCCGTGCTCCAGGGCGTGGGCGTGCTGCTGATCGTGCTGGCCGCCTGGCGGGACTGGCCGCATCTGGGCTTCGGACCGCTGCTGCCGGGCGCGGCCGTGGCCGGTGCCGGCCAGGCGCTCCAACTGCCCAATGTGCTGCGGATCGTGATGTCCGAGGTGCCGCCCGCCCGGGCCGGCGTCGGCAGCGGTGTGATGGTCACCACTCAGCAGTCGGCGCTGGCCCTGGGTGTGGCCACGCTGGGCACCTTGTTCCTGACCCTCGTGCCGCACCTGGGTATGCGGGACGCGCTGGTCAGCACGCTGCTGGTGCAGCTGGCCGGGATCGTGCTGACGGGCCTGCTGAGTTTGCGGCTGCCCCGGACGGTCGGCTGAGCCGAGAGCACGGCTTGGCCGACTCGGCGTGACCGCGCCCCGTCGGTGCCGGTCCTGCCGCACACTCCTTGCGGCCGGGCGGTCCGGCGGGGAGGGGGCGTGATGCCTAGGGACAGCGGCACGAGCAGGGTCAGCCGGTGGGACCAGCACGGCCGGGAGCACGTGGTCCAGGTGCTGCGCACCGGTGTGCAGCGCACGATCCGGTGCGAGACCTGCGGCTGGCGGCGCGGCGCGCAGTTCCTGCCGTGGCTGAAGGCGGAGGAGCACCTGGCCGAGGCCCACCAGGCGACGGTCGACCCCACGGTGCCCCGCCAGCCGCAGCGCTGAGGACCGCGCGGGGCGGGTACGGCGGGTACGGCGGGTACGGACACGGTGAGTCGGCCACTGTCTTTTCACCGGCTCTGACCTGCTCTTTTTACCGGAAAGCGGGGGTTTTTCCGGCTGTCTCGAGTGGCCGGTTCGGCGGTCGGGCGCCAGCCTGGGAAGGTCCATCGAGCGACAGGACGGGAGACACACATGACCTCCGTACTCCGCCACCACTGCCTGCGGCTGCTCGGCACCGGCGCCCTGTCCATGGCGCTGCTCTCCGGCGGAACGGCCGGAGCCCTGGCCGCCGGCGGCACCCCGAGCCCCAGCCCCAACGAGGGCACCGCCTCGATCAGCGTCAAGGCCGACAAGACATCGGTGAAGGCCGGCGACAAGGTGGTGTTCACCGGGCGCACCAAGGGCCTGAAGATCGGCAACCCGCTGGTGCTCCAGCACGAGAAGTCCGGCAAGTGGACCTCGCTGAAGGCGACCGCGAAGGTCAAGAAGGGCAGTTCGTACGCCCTGACCGCGAAGCTCAACACCAAGGGCACCGAGCATCTGCGGATCGCGAGCGTGAACTCCTCCGGGAAGGTCTACTCACCGACCGTGACGGTCAAGGTGAAGTGAGCCCGCGCAGCAGCAGATCCACGACCGCCTCGAACTCCTCCTGGACGCCGGGCCGCTGCCACTCCCGGGCGTACCCGGGGTCGTGGAAGCGGCCGGTGGCGTGGAAGACGGCGCGGGCCGCGGCGGCCGGGTCGGGTGCCATGAAGGCGCCCGAGCCGGTCCCCGCCTCGATGATCCGGGTCAGCTGCCCGGTCAGGTCGGCGATGTGTTCGCCGACCACCGTGCCGTTCTCGTCGGTCAGCACCGTGTAGGTCGCGAACAGCTCGGGATCGTCGCCCGCCTTGTGCCGCTTGGCCTCGAACAGGGCCGCGAGCCAGGCCCGCAGCCGCTCCTCTGGGCTGCCGCCGGCGGTGACGATCCGGGCGAGCCGCTCCGAGGTCCGGTCCAGCCAGCGCTTGGTGACCGCCTCGCGCAGCGCCGCCTTGGTGCGGAAGTGCCGGTAGACGCTGCCGTGGCTGACGCCGAGCGCGCGGGCCACGTCGACCACGGTGGCCTTGGCCGGGCCGTGCCGGCGCAGCACCTCCTCGGTGGCTTCGAGGATGCGCTCGGCGGTCAGGGTCTGGCTGGTCGGTGGCATGGCTAGACCGTACCCGGCACCCGTGTCAGCGCTCGCTGTCGAGGTGCGTCATCTGCGCACCCGGGTAGCGGTCACCGGCCGCCGCGCCCGCCGGCACCGCCTCCTCGATCGCCGTCAGGTCGGCCTCGTCCAGCGTGACGTCCAGCGCGCCCAGCGACTCGCCCAGCCGCTCGCGGGTGCGGGCGCCGACCAGCGGCACGATGTCCTCGCCGCGGGAGAGCACCCAGGCGATGGCGGTCTGGGCGACCGTGACGCCCTTCTGCTCGGCGATCTTGCGCAGCGCCTCGACCAGGCTCAGGTTGTGCCGGAGGTTCTCGCCCTGGAAGCGGGGCGAGTGGGCGCGGAAGTCGGTCGGGGACAGCTGCCGGTCGCCGGTGAAGTGGCCGGAGATCAGCCCGCGGGAGAGCACGCCGTACGCGGTGATGCCGATGCCCAGTTCGCGGGTGGCCGGCAGGATCTCCCGCTCGATGCCCCGGGAGATCAGCGAGTACTCGATCTGGAGGTCGGCGACCGGCGCGGTGGCGGCGGCCCGCCGGATGGTCTCGGCGCCGACCTCGCTCAGGCCGACGTGCCGCACGTGTCCCTTCTCGATCAGTTCGGAGATCGCGCCGACGGTCTCCTCGATCGGCACGTCCGGGTCGAGGCGCGCGATCCGGTAGACGTCGATGTGGTCGACGCCGAGGCGCTGCAGGGAGTAGGCGGCGAAGTTCTTCACAGCGGCGGGCCGGCCGTCGTAGCCGTTCCAGTTGCCGTCCGGGTCGCGCAGGGCGCCGAACTTGACGCTGGTCAGGGCCTGTTCGCGCAAGGCGGGGGGCGCGGTGCGCAGGGCCTCGCCGATGAGCATCTCGTTGTGGCCCATGGCGTAGAAGTCGCCGGTGTCCAGCAGCGTCACGCCCGCCTCCAGGGCGGCGTGGATCGTCGCGACGGACTCCGCGCGGTCGGCGTCGCCGTACAGCGCGGACATGCCCATGCAGCCGAGGCCGAGGGCGGAGACCTGGGGGCCGGTGGTTCCGAGGGTTCGGGTTCGCATCGTCATGCCACCAGAGTGGCATGACGGCTGACAGATTTCAATATCTGTCATTCCATTTTTGTCGACCCTGTCTCTGGCGTGGTCCAGACCTATTGACGAGAGGTCTGGACCATAGGACTGTCATGTCTACGACACCTCGCCGATCCCCGCCGGGAGGCCCGATGCTCCGCCGCACCCTGCGCCTGCTCACCGCCGCCCTCACCACCGCCGTCCTCGCCCCGCTCGCGATCGCCGCCGCGCCCACCGCCTCCGCCGCCGACACCTGCGCGGTGAAGTCACGACCCGCCGGCAAGGTGCTCCAGGGCTACTGGGAGAACTGGGACGGCTCCGCCAACGGCGTCCACCCGCCCTTCGGCTGGACCCCGGTCACCGACTCCCGCATCCCCGCCCACGGCTACAACGTGATCAACGCGGCCTTCCCGGTGATCCGCTCCGACGGCACGGCCCTGTGGGAGGACGGCATGGACACCGGCGTGAAGGTGGCCACGCCCGCCGAGATGTGCGCGGCCAAGGCGTCCGGCCAGACGATCCTGCTCTCCATCGGCGGCGCGGCGGCCGGCATCGACCTGAACTCCTCCGCCGTCGCCGACCGCTTCGTGGCGACGATCGTCCCGATCCTGAAGAAGTACAACTTCGACGGCATCGACATCGACATCGAGACGGGCCTGACGGGCGGCGGGAACATCAACCAGCCCTCCGCGTCGCAGGCCAACCTGATCCGCATCATCGACGGCGTCCTCTCGAAGATGCCGTCGAACTTCGGGCTGACGATGGCCCCCGAGACGGCCTACGTGACCGGCGGCAGCATCACCTACGGCTCGATCTGGGGCGCGTACCTGCCGGTCATCAAGAAGTACGCGGACAACGGCCGCCTGTGGTGGCTGAACATGCAGTACTACAACGGCAGCATGTACGGCTGCTCCGGCGACTCCTACTCGGCCGGCACCGTGCAGGGCTTCACCGCGCAGACCGACTGCCTCGACAAGGGCCTGGTGGTGCAGGGCACGACGGTCAGGGTGCCGTACGACAAGCAGGTCCCGGGCCTGCCCGCCCAGCCCGGCGCGGGCGGCGGCTACCTGCCGCCGTCCCTGGTCTCCCAGGCGTGGAAGCACTACGGCACATCGCTCAAGGGCCTGATGACCTGGTCGGTCAACTGGGACGGATCGAAGAACTGGACCTTCGGCGACAACGTCAAGGCGCTGCAGGGCCGCTGAGCGAGGGCGGACACACGAATGCCGGACGAGCTGAGCGGATCAGCTCGTCCGGCATCCGGCGTGGTGACTAGGCGCCGATCAGGCGCTGGGCCAGGTAACCCTCGATCTGGTCCAGCGAGACGCGCTCCTGCTTCATGGAGTCACGCTCGCGCACGGTGACGGCGTTGTCCTCGAGCGTGTCGAAGTCGACGGTCACGCAGAACGGCGTACCGATCTCGTCCTGACGGCGGTAGCGGCGGCCGATGGCACCGGCGTCGTCGAACTCGATGTTCCAGTTCTGCCGCAGCGCCTGCGCGAGACCCTTGGCCTTCGGGGACAGCTCCGCGTTGCGGGAGAGCGGGAGCACCGCGACCTTCACCGGGGCCAGCCGGTGGTCGAGCCGCAGGACGGTCCGCTTCTCCATCTTGCCCTTGGCGTTCGGCGCCTCGTCCTCGACGTAGGCGTCGAGCAGGAACGCCAGCATCGCGCGGCCGACACCGGCCGCGGGCTCGATGACGTACGGCGTCCAGCGCTCGCCGGCCTCCTGGTCGAAGAAGGACAGGTCCTGGCCGGAGGCCTTGGCGTGGGCGCCGAGGTCGTAGTCGGTGCGGTTGGCGACACCCTCCAGCTCGCCCCACTCGCTGCCGCCGAACTGGAAGCGGTACTCGATGTCGGCGGTGCGCTTGGAGTAGTGGGAGAGCTTCTCCTTCGGGTGCTCGTACCAGCGCATGTTCTCCTCACGCAGGCCCAGGCCCCGGTACCAGTTCCAGCGCTGCTCCATCCAGTATTCCTGCCACTGCTCGTCCTCGCCGGGCTTGACGAAGAACTCCATCTCCATCTGCTCGAACTCGCGGGTGCGGAAGATGAAGTTGCCCGGCGTGATCTCGTTGCGGAAGGACTTGCCCATCTGGGCGATGCCGAACGGGGGCTTGCGGCGCGAGGTGGTCTGCACCTGGGCGAAGTTGGTGAAGATGCCCTGGGCGGTCTCGGGGCGCAGGTAGGCGACGGAGCCGGAGTCCTGGGTCGGGCCGAGGTGCGTCGACAGCAGGCCGGAGAACTGCTTGGGCTCGGTGAACTGGCCCTTGTTGCCGCAGTTCGGGCAGTTGATGTCCGCCAGGCCGTTCGCCGGGGCGTGGCCCTTCTTCTCCTCGTACGCCTCCTCCAGGTGGTCGGCGCGGAACCGCTTGTGGCACGAGGTGCACTCGGTCAGCGGGTCCGTGAAGGTGGCGACGTGGCCGGAGGCGACCCAGACCTCGGGGGCCAGGATGACGGACGAGTCGATACCGACGACGTCCTCGCGCGACGTCACCATGTAGCGCCACCACTGGCGCTTGATGTTCTCCTTGAGCTCGACACCCAGGGGTCCGTAGTCCCAGGCGGCACGCTGTCCGCCGTAGATCTCACTGCACGGGAAAACGAAGCCACGGCGCTTGCTCAGGCTGACGATGGTGTCGATCTTGTCGGCGGCCACGGTGCTCTCTTCATTACGACGACGGGCGTGTGAAGCGAGATGCTTCCAGCGAATGATTCAGGTTACCGGCGCAGGCTCCCCCACGACCAAATCGGCCCCCGCTCCGACCACCTGGTGAGCATTGTTGACAACGGTTTCCATATTTGTTGAAAATGACTGTCATGAACGTACGACGACACCTCATACCGGCCGCCGCCCTCGCCGCGGTCACGCTCGGGACCGGCACGCTCACCGCCTGCTCCCCGGACACCGCGGCGGCGGGTGGCACCGGCAAGTTCGACGTCGTCGCGTCGTTCTACCCGATGACCTTCCTGGCCGAGCGGATCGGCGGGGACCACGTCCACGTCACCACGCTCACCTCCCCCGGCCAGGAACCCCACGACCTGGAGATCAGCCCCCGGCAGATCGCCTCGCTGGAGGAGTCCGACGCGGTCCTGTACCTGAAGGACCTCCAGCCCTCCGTCGACGAGGCGGTGGCCCAGTCCCCGGTCAAGACGAAGATCGACGCCGCCTCCCTGACCACGCTGGAGAACCACGGCAACGAGGTGGGCGGCCACGCGGCCGAGCACGACACCCACCAGGGCGAGGAGGGGGCGGCCAGGGACCCGCACATCTGGCTCGACCCGCAGCGCTACGCCCAGGTCGCCCAGGGCGTCGGCGCGGCCTTCGAGAAGGCCGACCCCGGGCACGCCGCCGACTACCGCAAGAACACCGTGCGGCTCGTCGGCGAACTGGACGCCCTGAACTTCCGGTTCAAGCAGGAACTCGCGCACACCAGGAGCAAGGTCTTCATCACCACGCACGCCGCCTTCGGCTACCTCGCCGAGCGCTACGGCCTCACCGAGGAGGCCATCAACGGCCTCGACCCCGAGTCGGAGCCGAGCGCGGCCCGGGTGCGGCAGCTGGAGAAGATGGCCAAGGCCGACGGCGTCAGCACCGTCTTCTACGAGACGCTGGTGAGCGACAAGACCGCCCGGACCATCGCGGGCGACGCGGGCCTGAAGACCGACGTCCTCGACCCGATCGAGGGCATCACCGACAAGTCCCGCGGCAAGGACTACTTCGCCGTCCAGGAGGCCAACCTCAAGGCCCTGCGCCAGGCCCTGGGCGCCAAATGAGCGGCACGGGAGAGAAGATGACCAGTGAGCCCGTCATAGCCCTGCGCGGGGTCACCGCGGAACTCGGCGCGCGGCCCGTACTGCGCGGCATCGACCTGACCGTCGGCCGCGGCGAGGTCGTCGCGCTGCTGGGCGCGAACGGCTCCGGCAAGTCCACGGCGATCCGCACGATCATCGGGCAGGTACCGGCCGCCGGCGGCACGGTCGAGCTGTTCGGCACCCCGCGGCGGTCCTTCCGGGACTGGGCGCGCGTGGGCTACGTACCGCAGCGGACGACCGCCGCGGGCGGCGTCCCGGCGACGGTCACCGAGATCGTCTCCTCCGGCCGCCTCTCCCGCACCCGCTTCGGGCTCTTCCGCAAGGCCGACCGGGAAGCCGTCCGCCGTGCCCTGGAGCTGGTCGGCATGGCCGATCGCGCCAAGGACTCGGTGACCGCCCTCTCCGGCGGCCAGCACCAGCGGGTGCTGATCGCCCGCGCGCTGGTCGCCGAGCCCGAACTGCTGATCATGGACGAGCCGATGGCCGGCGTCGACCTGGCCAGCCAGGAGGTGCTGGCCCGGACACTGCGGCAGCAGGTCGAGGCCGGTACGACGGTGCTGCTGGTGCTGCACGAACTGGGCCCGCTGGAGCCGCTGATCGACCGGGCGGTCGTCCTGCGCGACGGCTGCGTCCTGCACGACGGCCCGCCCCCGCGGGCGGTCGGCCAGCACGCGCTGCCCGGCCACGACCACGTACACCCGCACGCCCCCGCGGGCGTCGAACCGATCCGCACGGGACTGCTGAGCTGATGGACTTCCTGAACTACGCATTCATGCAGCGGGCGCTCCTCGCGGCCGTCCTGGTCGGCATCACCGCGCCCGCGGTCGGCATCTACCTGGTCCAGCGCCGCCAGGCCCTGATGGGCGACGGCATCGGGCACGTGGCCATGACCGGCGTCGGCCTCGGCTTCCTGCTGTCCACCTCCCCCGTGTGGATGGCGACGGCCGTCTCCGTCCTCGGCGCGGTCCTGATGGAGCTGATCCGCTGGTACGGCAGGACACGCGGCGACATCGCCCTCGCCATGCTGTTCTACGGCGGTATGGCTGGCGGCGTGATGCTGATCAACCTCGCGCCGGGCGGCTCCAACGCCAACCTGACCTCGTACCTGTTCGGCTCGCTGTCGACGGTGTCCGCGTCCGACGTGACGGCCATCTGCGTCCTGGCGGCCTTCGTGCTGCTGGTCACGCTGGGCCTGCGCCGCCAGCTGTTCGCGGTCAGCCAGGACGAGGAGTTCGCGCGGGTCACCGGGCTGCCGGTGCGCGCCCTGAACCTGCTGACGGCGGTCACCGCGGCCGTGACCGTGACGGTCGCCATGCGGGTCGTGGGCCTGCTGCTGGTGTCCGCGCTGATGGTCGTGCCCGTGGCGGCGGCGCAGCAGCTCACCCGCAGCTTTCTGGTCACCTTCGTGATCGCCGTGGCGATCGGCGTGGCCGTGACCGTGAGCGGCACGATCACCTCGTACTACCAGGACGTCCCGCCCGGCGCCACGATCGTCCTGCTGACCATCGCCGCGTTCGTCGCACTGACCGCACTGGCCACCCCGCTGGCCCGGCGGCGCGCCCGTGCGGCGGCCGAGGCACAGAGCGCCGGAGACCCGGCGGAGTGCACCATTCCGGCCGCGCGGGGGACCGGGGAAGAGGTCGGCGTCTGACCGCGGGTGGCCCGGGCTGGCACAATGGCCCCGGCAGACGCCAGACGTGAGGAGGCAACGGTGACGACCGCTGGACCGCCCGTGAAGGGCCGCGCGACCCGCCAGCGTGCAGCCGTGGCGGCGGCCCTGGACGAGGTCGACGAGTTCCGCAGCGCGCAGGACTTGCACGACATGCTCAAGCACAAGGGCGACTCGGTCGGTCTGACCACGGTCTACCGCACCCTCCAGTCCCTCGCCGAGGCCGGCGAGGTCGACGTCCTGCGCACGTCCGACGGCGAGTCGGTCTACCGCCGCTGCTCGACCGGCGAACACCACCACCACCTGGTCTGCCGCACCTGCGGCAAGGCGGTGGAGGTGGAGGGCCCCGCGGTGGAGAAGTGGGCGGAGGCCATCGCCGCCGAACACGGCTACGTCAACGTGGCCCACACGGTGGAGATCTTCGGCACGTGCGCCGACTGCGCGGTGCCGACCGACTGAGGCACGTCTCGCGGAGAGGGTCCGACTAGCGCGGCCAGAAGTACAGCAGCACGGCGTACAGGACGCGGCGGGCGCGGGCAGAGCCGCGAGCAGCAGGGCGCCGAGGGCAGGACAGGGGCCTCATGAGTCCCGCGTCCTCGGCGGTCCGCGTGGATGCCGGGCGGCTACGAGGTGGAGTCACCCTTGATGCCGGCCTCCATGGCGAGCAGTTCCTCGTTCGGCACGGCCCCGCCGAAGCGCCGGTCCCGGGAGGCGAACTCCATGCAGGCCCGCCACAGGTCACGGCGGTCGAAGTCGGGCCACAGCACGTCCTGGAAGACCATCTCGGCGTACGCGCTCTGCCAGAGCAGGTAGTTGGAGGTGCGCTGCTCGCCGCTCGGGCGCAGGAACAGGTCGACGTCCGGCATGTCCGGGTAGTACAGGTACTTCTGGATGGTCTTCTCGCTGACCTTCGACGGGTCGAGGCGACCGGCCTTCACGTCCTCGGCGAGGGCCTTCGCCGCGTCGGCCAGCTCGGCCCGGCCGCCGTAGTTCATGCAGAAGTACAGGGTGAGCAGGTCGTTGTCCTTGGTCTGCTCCTGGGCGACCTGAAGCTCCTTGGCCACCGACTTCCACAGCCTGGGCATGCGGCCCACCCAGCGCACCCGGATGCCGAGCGCGTCGAGCTGGTCACGGGTCTTGCGGATGAAGTCGCGGTTGAAGTTCATCAGGAAGCGGACCTCGTCGGGGGAACGCTTCCAGTTCTCGGTGGAGAAGGCGTACAGGGAGATGTTGCGCACACCGACCTCGATCGAGCCCTGGAGCACGTCCAGCACCCGCTCGGCACCGACCTTGTGCCCCTCCGTGCGCGGCAGACCGCGGTCCTTCGCCCACCGCCCGTTGCCGTCCATGACGATCGCGACGTGGTTCGGCACCAGCTCACCCGGGAGCTTGGGCGCGCGGGCACCGGACGGATGCGGCTCGGGCGCCGTGTACTCGCGCCGCTGGCGCCCCAGGATCCCGCGTACGACCATGTCCTTCTCGTCTCCTCGACCGTGAACTACTTCTCTACGTACCTGAGGGAGCGCAGCCCGCGCTCCAGATGCCAGTGCAGATAGGCGGACACCAGCCCGCTGCCCTCGCGGACGTACCGCGCCTCGCACGCGTCGGCCGTCTCCCAGTCTCCCGTAAGCAGCGCCCCGAGCAGCACCAGGGTCTGCGGGGACGGTACGACGCTGCCGGGCACCCGGCAGTCGACGCAGACGGAGCCGCCGGAGGCGACCGAGAAGAACCGGTTCGGGCCGGGCATCCCGCACTTCGCGCAGTCGGTGAAGGTGGGCGCGTACCCGTTGACGGCCAGGGAGCGCAGCAGGAAGGCGTCGAGGACGAGGTGCGGGGCGTGCTCGCCCCGGGCGAGCGTCCGCAGGCCCCCGACCAGCAGCAGGTACTGCTGGACGGCCGGCTCGCCCTCGTGGTCCGTGAACCGCTCGGCCGTCTCCAGCATGACCGTCCCGGCGGTGTACCGGGCGTAGTCGGTGACGATCCCGCCACCGTAGGGAGCGATCGTCTCGCTCTGTGTGCACAGGGGCAGACCGCGCCCGACCAGCTCGCTGCCCCGCGCGAAGAACTGCACGTCGACATGGGAGAACGGCTCCAGCCGGGCCCCGAACTTCGACTTGGTGCGCCGCACCCCGCGCGCCACTGCCCGCACCCGCCCGTGACCACGCGTGAGCAGCGTGATGATCCGGTCCGCCTCACCCAGCTTCTGGGTGCGCAGCACGATGCCGTCGTCGCGGAACAGACTCATGCCCACCATTCTCGCCCATGCCGGAAGCGGTCCGGACGGCTAGAGCGCCTCGCCGCGGCTGCGGGCGTTGGCGTAAGCGGTCGCCGCGCTCAGCCGTTCGGCGGGGGTCGCGCTGCGCAGCGCGTCCGGCTCGGCGTCCCACTCCCGCCCGCCGCCGTACGGTCTCAGCTGTACGTACGGTCCCTCGTGCCCCATGACGATGCCGACCCTTCCGGTGCCGGTGTCCATCACATGGCTGCCGACGGCGGGCCTCACCGCGCCACCGCCGCCAGCGCCGCCGCGAGCCGGCGTGCGGTCTCCGGGGAACAGCGCCCCAGCTCAACGAGCGGACAGGGCGCCTCCCGCGCGAGACTCAGCGGGTCGAGCCCCAATGACGGGAGAACAACTCCGGCCTTTTCGAGAGCCGACCGCAATTCTTTCAACGCTTCCTCCGCTTCTTCGACACACAGCGCCGCGTGGGTGGTACGTCGCGCCTTCACCGTGCTCCCCTTCCTTTCCGGATTTCACGCTTCGTACATCCAGGGTGACGCTCCGCGTCTACACTCGACAGGCGTCTGCGCCCTACAAGTGCATGGCAGGTCAAGGGGGTTGGCTATGGCCAGCGGTTCACGGCAGGCGGTCCGGAGTTCTTCAGCGCGGAGTTGAAGAGGCGCCGGGAGCTGGGGCCGGCCGCCCGGGCGGCACCCCCAGTGGTGCGACCTCTGGCGGCTAGGCCATTCGTGTGCGCTGTCTTGACCGCCCCCACAGGCCCTCTTATGGTCGCGCTACCGACCGGACGTAGGACGTAGGACGTCGTATCACCCCACCCCTCCCCCACCCACCTGCTGGAGGACCCGTGCGCGACGACGTGAACCCCGACGTACCGGCACCGCGCCGCCGGTCGTTGCTGAAGGGCGCCGGAGCGCTGGGGGCGGGCGCGCTGCTGGCGGGCTGTTCCACCGGACCGGAGTCGACCAACGAGACCGGCGGCGGCACCGGCAGGAACCGGACACTGACCGCCGTGATCGGCTACGGCAACGACGGCAGCTGGGACCCGACCCAGACGGCGTCGGCGTTCGCGATGGCCGCCAACAACCACATCTACGAGGGGCTGCTGGACACCGACCCGATCACCCGGGCGCCGTATCCGGCACTGGCCACCGAGGTGCCGAAGGATCCGGGCGCCACCCGCTGGCGGTTCGCCCTGCGCCCCGGTGCCACCTTCCACGACGGCAAGCCGGTGACCGCCGACGACGTCGTGTTCGTCTTCGACCGGATCCTGGACCCGAAGACCCAGACCCTCGCCAAGGGTTTCTTCGCCCCCTGGCTGGACTCGGTGCGGAGGGTCGACGCGCGTACCGTCGAACTGGCCCTGAAGTTCCCCTTCCCGGACGGGCTCTCCCGGCTCACGCTGGCCAAGGTCATGCCGAAGCACGTCTACTCCAGGCCCGGCGCCTGGGACGACGCGATCAAGGGGCTGGCCGTGGGCTCGGGGCCGTACCGGCAGACCGCGCACCACCCGAAGTCGAACACCACCTTCGAGGCGTTCGCCGGCTACAACGGCCCCCGCAAGCCCGCCTTCCGCAGGATGAACTGGCTGACCATAGTGGACGCGGCCCCGCGCGTGGCGAAGATCTCCGGCACCGGTGCCGGCGCGCAGATCGCCGACAACATCCCCTACGCCAACATCGCGCGCCTGGAGCAGGGCGGGCTGAAGGTGGCCGGCGGCGCCGGGATGAACAACCTCTTCCTGATGTTCAACACCCGGCACAAGCCCTTCGACGACGTCCGGGTGCGGCAGGCCCTGCACTACGCCATCGACACCGAGAAGATGGTGCAGGTCGCGCTGAAGGGCCACGGGAAGCCCGCGTCCTCGTTCCTCAACGAGGGCAATCCCAGCTACCGGCGGGCCAGGACCGTCTACGACTACGACCCCGACCGGGCCAAGGCGCTGCTCAAGGCCGCCGGGGTGACGAACCTGAAGGTCGACATCCTGGCGGTCAACGTCAGCTGGATCGTGGACTGCCTGCCGACCATCAAGTCCTCCTGGGACGCGATCGGCGTGCGGACCACCCTGGCGCCGCAGGAGACCACGGCCGTGTTCACCAAGATGGACCAGAAGCAGGACTACCAGGTGGTGGCGGCGGCCTCCAACCCCAACCAGTTCGGGCTCGACGCCGACCTGATCATGCACTACAACTACGGGCCCGGGAACCTGTGGATGCAGTACACGCGGTGGGCCGACGACCCGGTCGCCAAACAGCTCTTCAAGGACATGGACCGGGCGACCCGGGAGCCGGATCCCGCGAAGAAGAAGGCGATGGTCCAGGACTACGTCGACGTCGTCGCCGAGCAGGCCGTGCTCTACCCGGTCGTCCACAACGAGCTGATGACCGCCTGGGACGCGCGCAAGCTCAGCGGGATAAGGGCGCAGCCGTACCCGGGCGTCAACCTCCTCCAGGCCCAGTGGATCTGACCGGATGACGACCGTCGTACGGATCCTGCTCCGCCGGGTCGCCCTGCTGGTGCCGCTGCTCCTCGGCATCGTGCTGTTCGTGTTCCTGGTGATGCGGTTCTCGGACGTCGACCCGGCGTCCGCGTTCTTCCAGGGCGCCAATCCGACCCCGCGGCAGCTGCACGACTTCCGGGAGCGCAACGGGCTGCTGGACCCGCTGCCCGTGCGCTACGTCCACTTCGTCGGCGATCTGGTCCACGGCGACCTCGGCACCAGCGCCCTGACCCGCGCCCCGGTGGTCGACCAGGTCACCACCGCCCTGCCGCTCACCCTCCAGCTGACCTTCCTCGGCCTCGCCGTCGCGGTCGTGCTGGCGCTGGCCGGCGGGGTGACGGCGGCGGTGTACCGGGACCGGCTGCCGGACCAGGTCATCCGGGTCGTCTCGCTGGTCGGGGTGGCCGCGCCGGGGTTCTGGCTGGCGCTGCTGATGATCCAGTACCTGGCCGTGGACCGGGGCTGGTTCCCGACCGGCGGCTACGTCAACCCCGCCGACTCCGTCACCGGCTGGCTGAGGACGATGGCCCTGCCCGCCTTCGCCCTGTCCCTGCCGGTCGCCGCCCAGCTGACCCGGATCGTCAGGACCTCCGTGGTGGAGGAGCTGGACAAGGACTACGTCCGTACGGCCATCGGGAGCGGACTGCCGCCCCGGGTCGTGGTCGGACGGAACGTGCTGCGCAACGCCCTGGTCAATCCGCTGACCGTGCTCGGTCTGCGGGTCGGCTATCTGCTCGGCGGCGCCGTCGTGATCGAGACGATCTTCTCGCTGCCCGGCATGGGCAAGCTGATGATCGACGCCGTGCAGAACGGCGACCCGGCCGTCGTCCAGGGGGTCGTCCTCACCACGGCCACCGGGTTCGTCGTCGTCAACCTCGTCATCGACATCCTGTATCTGCTGGTCAACCCACGACTGAGGGCGGGCTGATGGTCACGCGCGCGAGCCTCACGGAGCGGCTGTCCCGGCCCGGCGTCCGGCTGCGCGGCCCGCGCCGGCTGCCGCTGCCGTCGAAGGTCGCCGTCTGCTTCCTGGCCCTGGTCGTCCTGGTCGCCGTCCTCGCGCCGGTGCTGGCGCCGGACGACCCGCTCGACCAGCAGGACCCGGCCGGCGGGTCCGGGGCGCCGTCCGCCGCGCACTGGATGGGGCAGGACAGCCTGGGCCGGGACATCCTGAGCCGGCTGATGTACGGCGCCCGCTGGTCGCTGGCGATCGGTCTGGGCGCGACGGCGCTCGCGCTCGTCGCCGGTGCCCTGCTCGGGGCGCTGGCCGCCACCTCCCGCAAGGCGGTGGACGAGACGCTGATGCGCTGCCTGGACGTCGTGATGGCGTTCCCGGGGATCGCGCTGGCGGCCGTGCTGGTCGCCGTGTTCGGCGGTGGGATCACCGTGCTGATCTGCGCGATCGCCTTCCTGTTCACACCGCCGGTGGCGCGGGTGGTGCGGGCCAACGTGCTGGACCAGTACGGGGAGGACTACGTCACCGCCGAGCGGGTGATCGGCGCCCGCACCCCGCACATCGTGCTGCGGCACGTGGCCGTCAACTGTGCCGCCCCGGTGCTGGTGTTCTGCACGGTCCAGGTCGCCGAGGCCATCGTCTTCGAGGCGTCGCTGTCCTTCATCGGCGCGGGCGTGCGGCCCCCGGACCCGTCCTGGGGCAGTGTCATCGCCGACGGCAAGAACATGGTGCTGACGGGCGGCTGGTGGGCGACCGTCTTCCCCGGGCTGCTGATCCTGCTCACCGTGCTGTCGCTGAACGTCCTGTCCGAGGGCGTGTCGGACGCGTGGGCCGCGCCCGCCCCGCGGGAGGTGCGGGCGCCGCAGGACCGGCTGGAGACGCCCGGGCCCGGCAGCGGCGAGGTGCTCCCGCTGCCCGAGCTCACCGAGGCCGCCCGGCGGCTGCGCTCCCGGGCCCGGCCGCTGCCCGACCGGAGCGGGCAGCCGGTGCTGGCCGTGGAGAACCTGGCCATCGGCTTCCCGGACCGGCACCGGGGCGTGGACATCGTGGCGGGGGTCAGCTTCGAGGTGCACCCCGGTGAGGTGCTCGGCCTGGTGGGCGAGTCGGGGTGCGGGAAGTCGCTGACCGCGCTCACGGTCATGGGCCTGCAGCCGAAGGGCGCCCGGATCAGCGGCCAGGTGCGGTTCCGGCAGCGGAATCTGCTCGCCGAGCCGATGCGGGCACGGCGGCGGCTGCTCGGCCACGAGATGGCCATGGTCTACCAGGACGCCCTGTCCTCGCTGAACCCGGCCATGACCATCCGGGCCCAGCTGAAGCAGCTCGTCCGGCGCGGTGGCCGCCGCGGCCCACGGGAGCTGCTGTCGCTGGTCGGCCTGGATCCCGAGCGCACCCTGCGCAGTTATCCGCACGAGTTGTCCGGGGGGCAGCGCCAGCGCGTGCTCATCGCCATGGCCCTGTCCCGCGAGCCGAAGCTGATCGTCGCCGACGAGCCGACCACCGCCCTGGACGTCACCGTGCAGGCACAGGTCATGGAGCTGCTGCTCAGGCTGCGGGCGGAGCTGGGCTTCGCGCTGATCCTGGTCTCGCACGACCTGGCGCTGGTCGCCGACATCACCGACCGGGTGGTGGTGATGTACGGCGGGCAGATCGTGGAGACCGGGGTGACCGCGGACCTGGTGGCGGCACCCGCCCACCACTACACGCGCGGGCTCCTCGGCAGCGTGCTCTCGCTGGAGTCGGCCGAGGAGCGGATGACGCAGATCCAGGGGGTCGTACCGGCGCCCGCCGACTTCCCGGCGGGCTGCCGGTTCGCCGACCGCTGCCCGCTCGCCACCGAGGTGTGCCACCGCACCGCCCCGGTCCTCGCGGGCACCCCGGTGCACACGGCCGCCTGCCACCACCCGGCGGTGGAGCTGACGTCCGCGGAGAGCGAGGAGGCCCTGTCGTGACCGCTGTCGTGGAGGTGCGGGACGCGCACGTCGTGCACAGGGCGCGCAGCGGCGGCCTGTTCCGGCGGGACCGGGTGTACGCCCTGACCGGCGCCGATCTCCGCGTCGCGCCCGGTGAGACGGTCGGCGTGGTCGGCGAGTCGGGGTGCGGGAAGTCGACGCTGGCGAAGGTGCTGGTGGGCATCGAGCGACCGGTCTCCGGGTCGGTGTCGTTCGGTGGCCGGGACCTGTGGGCGATGCCGGCCGCGGAGCGCCGGGCCACGGTCGGCGCGGGCACCGGCATGATCTTCCAGGACCCGTCGACCGCACTGAACCGCCGGCTGACGGTCCGCCGGGTCCTGCGGGACCCGCTGGACGTCCACCGGCGCGGTACCCGGTCCGAACGGGAGGACCGGGTCCGGGAGTTGATGGCCCTGGTGGGCCTGCCCCGGGCGCTGGCCGACGCGCTGCCGGGGCAGCTGTCCGGCGGGCAGCGGCAGCGCGTCGCCATCGCCCGCGCGCTCGCCCTGGACCCGGCCCTGGTCGTCGCCGACGAGCCGACCAGCGCCCTGGACGTCTCGGTCCGGGCGCAGATCCTCAATCTGCTGCTCGACCTGAAGGAACGCCTCGGTCTCGCCCTGGTGTTCGTCTCGCACGACATCCAGACGGTACGGCGGATGAGCGACCGGGTGGTCACCATGTACCTCGGCCGGATCGTGGAGGAGACCCCGGCGGGCCGGGTCACCGACGCCGCCCGGCACCCGTACACCCGTGCCCTGTTCTCGGCCACGCCCGGCCTGCTGGACCCGATCGAACCGATCCCGCTGAGCGGGCCGGTGCCCTCGGCGACCCGGCCGCCGAGCGGCTGCCCGTTCCGCACCCGCTGCTGGAAGGCCGACGAGGTGTGCGCCCGGGTGATGCCGGACTTCTCGGCCGCGTCGCAGCCCGGACACCGCTACCGTTGTCACCATCCTGTGGAGGAGGACACGTCGACCCGAGACCTAGCTCGCCAGGAGCCCTGAATGACCTTCCCCGCGCCCCTCACCGGTGTCGTCCCGCCCGTCTGCACGCCGCTCACGCCCGGGCGGGAGGTGGACGTTCCCTCGCTGCTGCGTCTGGTGGACTTCCTGCTGGAGGCCGGGGTGCACGGGCTGTTCCTGCTCGGCTCGACCTCGGAGGCGGCCTTCCTGACGGACGGGCAGCGCAGGCAGGTGGTGGAGGCGGTCACCGCGCACGTGGGCGGTCAGCTGCCCGTCCTGGCGGGTGCGATCGACATGACCACCCCGCGCGTCCTGGAACACGTCTCGGCGGTCGCCGCGGCCGGCGCGCAGGCCGTCGTCGTCACCGCCCCGTTCTACGCCCGCACCCATCCCTCGGAGATCGTCCACCACTACCGCCGGATCGCCGCCGCCAGCCCGGTCCCGGTGATCGCCTACGACATCCCCGTCGCCGTGCACACCAAACTCCCCGCCGATCTGGTGCTGGGGCTCGCCGGGGACGGCGTACTGGCCGGGATCAAGGACTCCAGCGGGGATCTGGCGGCCTTCCGGGAGATCGTCACGGGTGCCCGCAGCCACCCCGGGTTCAGTGTCCTGACCGGCTCCGAGCTGGTGACCGACTCCGCGCTGGCGCTGGGCGCCGACGGGGCCGTCCCGGGTCTCGCCAACGTCGACCCGCACGGCTACGTGCGTCTGTACCGGCAGTGCCGGGCGGGCGACTGGGAGGGCGCGCGGGCCGAGCAGGAGCGGCTGTGCGCCCTGTTCGGGATCGTCGGCGCCGGCGCCCCGGCGCGGATGGGCGGCAGTTCCTCGGCCCTGGGCGCGTTCAAGGCGGCGCTGCATCTGCGCGGTGTCATCGACTGCCCGGTGACGGCGGAGCCGCAGGTGCCGCTGTCCGGCGAGGAGGTCGAACAGGTCGGCAAGTTCCTGGCCGCGGCCGGGCTGCTCGGCGCGGGGACGGACCGGCGCTGAGGCCGGGGGGCCGTCATCGCGCGGTCCGGCGGGCCCGCCCCAGTTCCCGGTGGACCGCCCAGGCGTCCGCGACCGGGCCCACGTGTCCGAGCTTGTCGGGGTTGGCCACCAGCCGGATCGCCTGGATCCGGCCGTCGAGCACGTCGAGTGTCATGGTGTGCAGCACCTTGCCGTCCCGGTCCCGGAAGACCGCGCCCGGCTGGGCGTTGACCTCGTGCGGCTCGAACGTGACGTCGAGTCCGGCCATCTGGGGGAAGACGGTGCCGAGCACCCGGGAGACGCGCTCGGCGCCCAGGAGGGCCCGGGCCAGCTGGGGTGCCTTGCCGCCGCCGTCGCCGACCATCGACACATCGGCGGCGAGCAGTTCCCGCAGCCCGGCGACGTCACCCTCGCGCAGGGCGTCGAAGAAGCGGGACGCCAGTTCCTCCCGTTCGGTGCGGTCCGCCTCGAAGCGGGGCCGGCCCTCGGTCATGTGGCGCCGTGCCCGTACCACCAGCTGGCGGCAGGCCGCCTCCGAGCGCCCCACCGCAGAGGCGATCTCGGGGAAACCGAAGTCGAACACCTCCCGCAGGACGAAGACCGCCCGCTCCAGCGGGCTGAGCCGTTCGAGCAGCAGCAGGGCCGCCATGGACACCGAGTCGGCCAGCTCCGCCGATCGCGCGGGGTCCTCGTAGGGGTCGGCGAGCAGCGGCTCGGGGAACCACGGCCCGGCGTAGGTCTCGCGGCGGACGCGGGCCGAGCGCAGCACGTCGATGGAGAGCCGGGTGACCGTGGTCGACAGGAACGCCCTGGCCGACCTGGGCTCGGTGGGGGTGGCGGAGTAGCGCAGCCAGGTCTCCTGGACGGCGTCCTCCGCCTCGCTCACACTGCCCAGGATCCGGTACGCGATCGAGAACAGCAGGGGCCGCAGTTCCTGGAACTCCTCGGTCCTGCTCACAGGAAACGCCCCCATGCGATGAACGCGGCAAGTGCCAGATAGACGAGGTTCAGCAGCACGAACGCGGTCTCGCCGCGCCGGCCGTGTGTGATCATCGCACCGGCCATCAACAGGATCCAGCACCCGGCGGTCACCGGCACCAGTACCGGCGCGACGCCGAGCGCGGCGGGCAGGACGAGGCCGGCGGCGGCCAGGAGTTCCAGGATCCCGAGGGCCTTCACGAAGCCGGCGCCGGCGTCCCCGGTCCATCCACCGCCGTGCACGGCGGCCAGTCTCTCCCTGGGCACGAAGGTCTTCGTGACGCCGCCGAGGAGAGCCACCGCAGCGAGCAGTCCGGCGGCGAGCCACAGGACGAGGTTCATCATCCGCTCCTTGATCGAGGAATGTCGCACCCCGTACGACGGGACAGCCGTCCCGCCCGTGACACGCGCCGGCGTCTAGGACAGCCGGATCCTGCGGAACGTCAGGGTCTCGTACGGGCTCTCGGCGCCGGTCTCGTAGAGGACGCCGACCGTGCCGGGGGTGAGCTGGACGAGGTCGGAGTAGGCCGCCGGGCGGCGGGTGAGGGTGCCGAGCCCGGTGAAGGTGCGGCCGGCGTCCGTGCTGTCCCACAGGGCCAGGGCGCGGCGGGCGGTCGGCACGGAGGGCCCGGAGAACAGCAGGGGACCCCAGGGGCCGCGCATCTGCAGGACGCTGCCCTGGACCACGGGGACGGCGTTCAGGGCCGGCTGGGGGGCGTAGGGGCGGTCCAGGGTCCGGCCGCCGTCGCTGGAGTAGGTGTCGAGCCGGTTGCCCGGGGCGGTGCCGTTCTGGTCGCGGGCGCTGAAGTAGACGCGGCCGTCCGGGAGCTGGGCGGCGCTGGTCTCGTTGGCGTTGGTCACGCCGTCGTACCCGCCGTCCACGAAGCCGAGGTGCCAGTGCCGGCCGCCGTCGTCGCTGTAGAGGGCGTGCCCGCCGTAGTACCGGGGCTCCCGCCCGGTGTCGCGGGAGCCGGGGCGCGGGGCCGCGGAGTGGTTGGCGGGGATCACCAGCCGGCCGGAGTGCGGGCCCCGGGTGAGCGCGAGCGCGTGGCCGGGGCCGGTGGCGTACCAGCGCCAGCCCGGCCGCGTCACCTGGGCCGTGATGTCCAGGGGTGCGGTGAAGCGCCTGCCGTCGTCCCAGCTGCGCTGCACGAACACCCGGCGGCCCTGCCCCGGGGCCGCCTCGCCGCGCATGATCTGCGCCTCCGTCACGGTTCCGCCGTTGGCGCAGGTCACCAGGACGACCGCGCCGGTGCGCGGGTCGATGACGGGCGCCGGGTTGCCCCGGGTGTGGCCCCGCCCGGCGGTCACCACCGTCAGCGGGCCCCAGGTGCAGCCGTCGTCGGTGGAGCGGCGCAGGACGACGTCGATGTCACCGGTGTCACCGGCGCCGCCGCGGCGGCCCTCGGCGAAGGCCAGGACGGTGCCGTGCCGGGTCTTGACCACGGCGGGGATGCGGTAGACGGCGTAGCCGCCCTGCCCGGAGACGTACGGCTCGGAGGATCCGCAGCCGCCGGGCGCGGCGTGCGCGGGCATCCGGACGGTGAGCGAGGTGAGGAGCACCAGGCTGGCGAGGAGGGAACGGCTGCGCGGGATCACGCCCTGATGCTGCCCGCGACGGGGGCGCCGCTCTTACTCCGAACGGGTGATCAGGAGGGGGTGCGCGCCGCCGCCAGCAAGCGGGTCACGTCGTCGGCGCAGATGGTGAGGGCCGCGCCGACGGTGGCGAGGGCGTCGCGTTCGGCGGGGGTGTAGGGGCCGTCGGCGAGGGCGATGCGGGCGGCCTGGAGGAGCAGGGACTCGCGGCCGGCCGGGGCCAGGTGCGGGGCGAGCGGGTCCAGGGCCTCGTGCAGCTCTATGGTCAGCCCGGCCCCGCAGGGCTGCTCGAAGAACCGGCCGGTGTCGGCGGCGAGGGCCTCGACGAGGGCGGCCAGCTGGTCCTCGGTGCAGTCGGCGAAGCCGGCCGCGCGGACCGCGGCGGCGGCCGTCTCCAGGGCCGGACGGGAACAGGTGCCGCCCGCGGCGAGCACCGCGAGGGCGACGGTGTGCACGGCGTCGCGGAGCATCGCGGAGAAGCGGCGGGTGGTGGGGTGGTCCAGGACCTCGGTGCCGAAGTGGTGCCGGCAGGCCGCGCACTCCACGACGGGCCCGGTGGCGCCGCGCGGCAGGACGGGCACCCCGAGGAGGGTGAGCCTGCGGCGGCCGGTGAGCCGCTGGTAGTTGCGGTCACCGCCGCAGCCGGGGCAGAAGAACTCGCCGTCCCCGACGGGTGTCCACGCGGTGCGGGTGCCCAGGATGCGCGCAGCCCTGGCGGCACGGCCGTCTCGTCCCCGTACTGGCAGCACGTCGCACCTCCGTAACCGCGCGGCAACATCGCCGCGCTGGCGTGATGTTAGCCACATCACCGAGGTGGAGTCAGTACCCCGTCGGAGACCTTTCCGTGATCTGAGGGGCGCGATGGCCGACAATCGACGGCGCCCTGACCGCCGTGAGCGGCGGTCAGGGCGTCGAAAGGCCCGGTCGGGCGGGGTCAGCGGGTCGCGCGGTTCACCGCGGAGACGACCGCCTTGAGCGAAGCACGCGTCGTGTTCGCGTCGATGCCGATCCCCCACAGGACCTTGCCGTCGATCGCGCATTCGATGTAGGAGGCGGCCTGCGCGGAGGCGCCCTCGCTCATCGTGTGCTCCTGGTAGTCCAGCAGGCGTACGTCGATGCCGATGGACTGCAGGGCGTCGAAGAAGGCCGAGATCGGTCCGTTGCCGGAGCCGGTCAGGACGGTGTCCTCGCCGTCGACGGTGGCCTCGACGGTCAGGGTGTCCACGCCGTCGGTGTCGGTGGTCGACTGGCCGGTCCTCACCTGGATGCGGCCCCAGGGATTGTCCGGGTTCGGCAGGTACTCGTCCTGGAAGACCGCCCAGATCTCCTTCGGCGTGATCTCGCCGCCCTCGGCGTCGGTCTTGGCCTGGATGAGCCGGGAGAACTCGATCTGCATCCGGCGCGGCAGTTCCAGCTTGTGGTCGTTCTTCAGGACGTAGGAGACACCGCCCTTGCCGGACTGCGAGTTGACCCGGATGACGGCCTCGTAGGAGCGGCCGACGTCCTTCGGGTCGATCGGCAGGTACGGCACCGCCCACTCGATGTCGTCGACCGTGACGCCCTTGGCCTTGGCGTCGGCCTCCATGGCGTCGAAGCCCTTCTTGATGGCGTCCTGGTGGGAGCCGGAGAAGGACGTGTAGACCAGGTCGCCCACGTACGGGTGGCGCGGGTGGACCTCCATCTGGTTGCAGTACTCCCACGTACGACGGATCTCGTCGATGTCGGAGAAGTCGATCTGCGGGTCGACGCCCTGGGAGAAGAGATTCATGCCCAGCGTGACCAGGTCGACGTTGCCGGTGCGCTCGCCCTGCCCGAACAGGCAGCCCTCGATGCGGTCGGCGCCGGCCATCAGGGCCAGCTCGGCCGCCGCCACGGCCGTACCGCGGTCGTTGTGCGGGTGGACGGACAGGCAGACGTACTCACGGCGGGAGAGGTTGCGGTGCATCCACTCGAAGCGGTCCGCGTGCGTGGACGGGGTCGAACGCTCCACGGTGGCGGGCAGGTTGAGGATGATCTCGCGGCCCGGGCCGGGCTGGTAGACGTCCATGACCGCCTCGCAGACCTCCAGCGCGAAGTCCAGCTCGGTGTCGGTGAAGATCTCGGGGCTGTACTGGTAGCCGAAGTCCGTCTCCGGGCCGAGCAGTTTCTCGGCGTACTCCATCACCAGGCGGGTGCCGTCGACGGCGATCTGCTTGATGTCGTCCTTGGAGCCGCGGAACACCACCCGGCGGAAGACGGGGGCCGTGGCGTTGTACAGGTGGACGGTGGCCCGCCTGGCGCCCTTCAGGGACTCCACCGTCCGCTCGATCAGGTCCTCGCGGGCCTGGGTCAGCACGGAGATGGTGACGTCGTCCGGGATCGCGCCCTCTTCCTCGATGATCGAGCGCACGAAGTCGAAGTCGGTCTGGCCGGAGGCGGGGAAGCCGACCTCGATCTCCTTGTAGCCCATCTTGACCAGCTGGTCGAACATCCGGCGCTTGCGCTCGGGCGACATGGGGTCGATCAGGGACTGGTTGCCGTCACGCAGGTCGGTGGAGAGCCAGCGGGGCGCGGTGGTGATCCGCTTGCCGGGCCAGGTGCGGTCCGGGATGTCGACCTGCTCGTAGCGGCCGTACTTGTGGATCGGCATGGGGCTGGGCTGCTGGCGGTTGGCCATGATGCGTAAGGCTCCTCAGAGTGTCCGGAAGGACGGCCGACGACGCAACGCCAAGCTCCGCGGGGAGGGAGTCGGCCTCGACTACAGGCCCTCGCCGCGGCAGCTAAGAAGAAGCAGCCCGAAACGCATGATGCTCCGCAGCCTAGCCGAGCCGCTCCGGGGTGCGCGGGCCTGTCCCAGTATGCGGGACCGTGCGGCAAAAGGGGACAAAAAGTGCGCCGCCCCACATCGCTCTACCACATCGTCACGGAGCGTCGCGCTCCGTGTCCTGGTATTTCACCAATCATGGTGGCAGGTAGTGACACCTGGGTCACGCAGTGCGATGGTGCCGGACATGACGACCAACGGGGGCTTCGAGCCCGTCTTCTGCACGATCGTGCCGCCGCACGTCCTCGACAGGCTCGCCCGCCACGAGGACCCCGCACTCTCCGGCCCGGCCCGCCGGTCCCTGGAGCACGACGCCTACCAGCGCACCAAGCGCCGGCTGACCACGGTGATCGGCGCACCCTCCGTCGCCCCGCCCGCGGGCGCCGCCGCCGACCGGCCGCACCGCACGGTCTACGACGCCGGGCACACCCAGGACCTGCCCGGCACCAAGGTCCGCGAGGAGGGCTCCGAGCCCGGCTCCGACGCCACCGTCAACCGGGCCTACGCGGGTCTCGGCGCCACCTTCGAGCTGTACCTGAAGGCGTACGGCCGGCACTCCATCGACGACAGCGGGCTCCCCCTCGACGCCACGGTGCACTTCGGCGAGGGCTACGACAACGCCTTCTGGAACGGCGAGCAGATGGTGTTCGGCGACGGCGACAACGAGATCTTCCTCGACTTCACCATCCCGGTCGACGTCATCGGCCACGAGCTGACCCACGGCGTCACCCAGCACACCGCCAACCTGACCTACTTCGGGCAGCCCGGTGCGCTCAACGAGTCGGTCTCCGACGTCTTCGGCTCGCTGATCAAGCAGTACACGCTGGGCCAGACCGCCGCCGAGGCCGACTGGCTGATCGGCGCCGGGCTCCTCGCCCCGCGCGTCACCGGCACCGCCCTGCGCTCGATGAAGGCCCCGGGCACGGCGTACGACGACGACGTCCTCGGCAAGGACCCGCAGCCGGCGACGATGGAGGACTACGTCCGCACCGGCCGCGACAACGGCGGGGTGCACATCAACTCCGGCATCCCCAACCACGCCTTCTACCTGGCCGCCACCGCCCTCGGCGGCCACGCCTGGGAGAAGGCCGGGCAGATCTGGTACGACGTGCTCACCGGCGGCGAGCTGAAGAAGGACGCCCTCTTCGCCGACTTCGCCACACTGACGGTGAAGGCGACCCGGGAGCGGTACGGCGCCGGGGACGAACTCCGGGCCGTGCAGAAGGCGTGGGAACAGGTGGGGGTGCGGACTCTGTAGTTCCGTACTAGACATCGGACCCATGCGGATTCGAGTACGACGCACAGGCGGTTTCGCGGGCATCGAGCGCCGGGCCGAGGTGGACACCTCGGGCCGGCCCGACGCCCACGAGTGGCAGACCCTGGCCGAAGAGGTCCTCACGTGCGGCCGGGGCACGCCTCCGGCAGGCGTCCCGGACGGCTTCGGCTACGAGATCACGGTGGACGGCCGCACGGTGTACACGGCGGACCCCCGGCTGACGGAGACGGAAAGGGAGTTGGTGTCACGGGTGCTGAAGGAGGGGGCGTGAGGACCGTTCCCCTCCGGGGCGTTGACTTCTGTTACCGGGGGTACGGATGATCCGCCCATGGCGACTGACGCAGGCACCGAGATCCCCCGGTTCCCGGCCGGCTTCCTGTGGGGCGTGTCGACCTCCGCCCATCAGATCGAGGGGGCGGCCGAGGAGCGGGAGGCGTCCGTGTGGGACGTGTTCACGGCCGAGCCCGGGCGGGTGAAGGACGGCTCGACTGCGGCGGTGGCCTGTGACCACTACCACCGCTACGCCGAGGACGTGGCCCTGCTCGCCGGTCTGGGCGTGGACGCGTACCGCTTCTCGGTCTCCTGGCCCCGGGTGAACTCCCCCGGCGGCCTGGACTTCTACGACCGTCTGGTGGACGAGCTGTGCGCGGCCGGCGTACGCCCCGTCCCCACCCTCTTCCACTGGGACCTGCCCGCCTCGCTGGACTGGCTGGAACGGGACACCGCGGCCCGGTTCGCCGACTACGTGACGGCCGTCGCCGCGCGGCTCGGCGACCGCGTCGGCACCTGGATCACGCTGAACGAGCCCGCCGAGCACACCCTGCTGGGGCACGCGATCGGCGCCCACGCCCCCGGCGGGCGGCTGCTCTTCGACGCCCTCCCGGTCGCCCACCACCAGCTCCTCGCGCACGGCCTCGCGGTACGGGCGCTGCGCGCGGCCGGCGCCACGGACATCGGGATCGCCAACTCCCACGGCCCCACCTGGCCCGCCTCCGGGGAACCGGCCGACGTGGAGGCGGCGGGCTTCTACGACCTCCTGCTCAACCGGCTGTTCGCCGAGCCGGTCATCCTCGGCGCCTACCCGGACGGCATGGGCGAGCTGATGCCCGGGGACGTGCCGGAGGACCTGCTGGTCATCGCCGAGCCGGTCGACTGGTACGGCGTCAACTACTACGCGCCCTCCCTGGTGGGCGCTCCCGGCAGCGGCGGCGGGGAGTACGGCGGGCTCGCCCTCCCCGCCGGACTCCCCTTCTCGGTGCGGGAGATCCGGGACCGCCCGGTGACCGACTTCGGCTGGCCGGTCGTACCGGAGGGGCTCACCGAACTGCTCACCGGCTTCCGCGACCGCTACGGCGACCGGCTCCCGCCCGTCGTCATCACCGAGAACGGCTGCTCCTACGAGGGCGTCGACGACCAGGACCGCATCACCTACCTGGACGCCCACATCCGGGCCCTGCACCGGGCGGTCGAGGCCGGGGTCGACGTGCGCGGCTACTTCGTGTGGTCCCTGATGGACAACTTCGAGTGGGCGGAGGGCTACGCCCGCCGGTTCGGCCTGGTGCACGTGGACCGCACGACGCTCGCCCGCACGCCCAAGTCCTCCTACCACTGGTTCCGGGAGCTGCTGCGGGCGCAGAGATGACCACCCGCCGCGCGGGCGGACCGAGGGGCGGAGTGCGTCAGAGGGCTCCGGCGTCGCGGGCGGACCACAGGGTCGGGAACAGCGGCCGGTAGCCCAGCTCGCGGCGGATGCGGTCGGTGGACGCGATCGCGTACCAGGGGTCGGGGTCGGGGCCGTCCGCCGGCGGCTCCATGCCGAGGAGCTGGTGGACTTCCAGGAGGGTGACGGGGGCGTCGTCGGCGATGTTGTAGGCGCGGCCGGCCGCACCGGGGGCGTACAGCAGGCGCAGCAGGCCCTGGGCGACGTCGGCGACGTGCGCGAGCTGGAAGAAGCGCTTGGCGGCGGGCCAGCCGGCGGTCTGCGGCAGGGCGTTGACCAGGTGCGGGTCGCCGTCGCCGTAGACGAAGCCGAGGCGGCCCACCCGGACGTCCAGCCCGTCCAGCGCCAGCAGCCCGCGCTCGGCCTCCGCCTTGGACCGCGGGTACGCCGTCCACAGCGGTCCTCCCGGCACGGTGGGGTCGTCCTCCACCAGTGGCCGGCCGCGCCCGGCGCCGTACACCAGGACGGTGCTGGCCTGCACGAACCGGCGTACCCCGGAGGCGACGGCCGCCCGGCCCAGCTCCAGCGCGGCGTCCCGGTTGACGGCCCACACCTCCTCGTCGGGCACGCCCCGGAAGGACGCCGCGATGTTGACGACGGCGTCCGCTCCGGCGAGCGCCTTGCCGAGGACCTCCGTGTCGCGCAGGTCGCCGACGACCACCTCGGCGCCGCGGTCGGCGAGGGCGGCGGCACGGCTCTCGTCGCGGACGATCACCCGGATCCGCTCGTCGGGCCGGGCCTGGGCGAGCAGCCGGGGGACGAAGCCGCGTCCCACCTGTCCGGTGGCGCCGGTGATCAGGGTCAGCATGGCTGTTTTCCTCTCGTTCGGTGCTCCCACCCTCGGCCGGTGCCGGCGGGGGCGGGAGAGACCTCCTGATCGGGGGACCGGCAGTCCCTGGATAAGTGCGCCGGTCCGGCGCAGCCTGGAGGGGTGAACCGAACGGAACTCGCCGACTTCCTGCGCCGTGGCCGTGCCCGTCTGGAGCCCTCCGACGTGGGCCTCGCGCCCGGCGCCCGCCGCCGTACGCCCGGACTGCGCCGGGAGGAGGTGGCGTTGCTGGCCGGGATGTCCGTGGACTACTACACGCGCCTGGAGCAGAGCCGTGGCCCGCGCCCCTCCCGCCAGATGCTGACGGCGCTGGCCCGTGCGCTGCGGCTGACCGACGACGAGCGGGACCATCTCTTCCACCTGGTGGGCGAGCAGCCGCCGCGCCGGGACCCGGCCTCGGCCCACGTCCGGCCCGGGCTGCTGCTGGTGCTGGACCGGGTGTACGACTCACCGGCCCAGGTGGTGACGGACTGCGGCACGGTGCTCGCGCAGAACGCGCTGGCCCGGGCCCTGATCGGCGACGTGCTCGCCCGCCCGCCGCGGGAGCGGAACCTGACCCGGCGGTTCTTCCTGGACCCCGCCGCCCGCGAGCTGTTCCCGCCGGAGGACCACCCGGCGCGGGCCCGCGACCATGTGGCCCACCTGCGCGCGGTGGCGGCGGCCCGTCCCGACGACCCGGAACCGGCCGCCCTGGTGGCCGAACTGCGCGCGGCGAGCGAGGAGTTCGCCCGGCTCTGGGACACCCACGAGGTGTCCCTGCGCCACCCGGCCACGAAACGGTTCCTGCACCCGGTGGTGGGTCTGCTGGAAGTGGACTGCGAGGTCCTGCTGAGCCACGAGGACCACCACCACCTCGTCCTGCACACGGCCCGCCCGGGCACGGAGTCCCACGACAGGCTGCAGCTGCTGCGGGTGGTGGGTCTGCAGGACATGGCTCCGCGGGGAGCCGTCGGCTAGAAGCCCAGCTTGCGCAGCTGCTTGGGGTCCCGCTGCCAGTCCTTCGCCACCTTCACGTGGAGGTCGAGGAAGACGGGGGTGCCGAGCAGGGCCTCGATCTGCTTGCGGGACTTGATGCCGACCTCCTTCAGGCGCTTGCCCTTGGGGCCGATGATGATGCCCTTCTGGCTGGGGCGCTCGATGTAGACGTTGGCGTGGATGTCCAGCAGCGGCTTGTCCGCCGGCCGGTCCTCGCGCGGGAGCATCTCCTCCACGACCACGGCGATCGAGTGCGGCAGCTCGTCCCGGACGCCCTCCAGCGCGGCCTCGCGGATCAGCTCCGCGATCATGACCTGCTCGGGCTCGTCCGTGAGGTCGCCCTCCGGGTAGAGGGCCGGCCCCTCGGGCAGCAGCGGGATCAGCAGGTCGGCCAGCAGGTCCACCTGCTTGGCCCCCTCCGCCGACACCGGCACGATCTCCGCCCACTCGATGCCCAGCTCCTTGCCCAGCTGGTCGATGGCGATCAGCTGTTCGGCGAGGGCCTTGGAGTCGACGAGGTCGGTCTTCGTCACGATGGCGACCTTCGGGGACTTCTTGATCCCGGCCAGTTCCTTGGCGATGAACCGGTCACCGGGGCCGATCTTCTCGTTCGCCGGCAGGCAGAAGCCGATCACGTCGACCTCGGCCCACGTCGTGCGCACGACGTCGTTGAGCCGCTCGCCGAGCAGGGTGCGCGGTTTGTGCAGCCCGGGCGTGTCCACCAGGATCAGCTGGGCGTCGGGCCGGTGCACGATGCCGCGGACCGTGTGCCGCGTGGTCTGCGGCTGGTTCGCGGTGATCGCCACCTTCTGCCCGACCAGAGCGTTCGTGAGGGTGGACTTGCCCGCGTTGGGGCGGCCCACGAAGCAGGCGAAGCCGGCGCGGTGGACGGTCTCGGCCGGCTGCTCGGATGACGGGGTGCGAACGCTCATGGCGTTCATTGTCCCTGATCCACGGAGGTCCGCCGTACCGCACGCTTCCGGTGACCCTCAGGCGATGAAACGTCACGGAAACACACCCGTAGGCGGCCGGAAACGCACACCCGTGACCCTCTGACGCAGCCCCCGCACCGTTGGAGACGCCCGTGACCCTCGCCGCAGCCCACGTCGACACCGGCGACACCGCCTGGCTGCTCGCCGCGACCGCCCTCGTCCTGCTGATGACGCCGGGCCTGGCCCTGTTCTACGGCGGCATGGTCCGCACGAAGAGCGTCCTGAACATGCTGATGATGAGCTTCGTGTCGATCGCCCTGGTCACGGTGGTGTGGCTGGCGGCCGGTTACTCCCTCGCCTTCGGGGACGACATCGGCGGCGGGCTGATCGGCGGGCTCGGGCACGCCGGCATGCGCGGCCTCGGCCCGGACAGCGTCCACGGCACGGTCCCCACCCTCCTCTTCGCCACCTTCCAGCTGACCTTCGCGGTCATCACCGCCGCGCTGGTCAGCGGCGCGGTCGCCGACCGGACGAAGTTCTCGGCCTGGCTGGTGTTCGTCCCCCTCTGGGCGCTCCTCGTATACGTTCCGGTGACGCACTGGGTGTGGGGGCCGGGCGGCTGGATTCTCGACGGGCTCGGCGCGCTGGACTTCGCCGGCGGTCTGCCGGTCGAGATCACCTCCGGCGCCTCCGGTCTCGCCCTGTGCCTCGTCCTCGGCCCCCGCCTGGGCTTCAAGAAGGACGCCATGCGCCCGCACAACCTGCCGATGGTGATCCTCGGCGCCGGTCTGCTCTGGTTCGGCTGGTTCGGCTTCAACGCGGGCTCGGCGCTCGGCGCGAACGGCCTGGCCGCCGCCGCGTTCCTCAACACCCTGGCCGCCGGCTGCACCGGGCTGCTCGGCTGGCTCTTCGTGGAGCAGCGGCGCGACGGCCACCCCACCACCCTGGGTGCCGCCTCCGGCGCGGTGGCCGGCCTGGTCGCGATCACCCCGTCCTGCGGCACGGTCTCCCTGCTCGGCGCGCTCGTCGTGGGCCTCGCCGCCGGTGTCGTCTGCTCCTACGCCGTGAGCTGGAAGTTCAGGCTGAACTACGACGACTCCCTGGACGTCGTCGGTGTGCACCTGGTCGGCGGGATCATCGGCACCGTGCTGATCGGCCTGTTCGCCGACAAGGCGATGACCGGCGGCACGCAGGGTCTGCTGTACGGCGGCGGGCTCGCCCCACTCGGCAGGCAGCTGCTCGCCGTGGCGGCCGTGGCCGGGTACGCCTTCGCGGTGACGTACGGGCTCGGCAGGCTGATCGGCAGGGTGCTGGGCTTCCGGGCGAGTGAGGAGCAGGAGCACACCGGACTGGACCTGACGGTGCATGCCGAGACGGCATACGATCACGGCGTCCTGGGCCACGGCGCCCCGGTCAGCTCGTCCGTCCTCTCCCCCGCCCAGAAGGGCAAGAGCCAGGCATGAAGCTCATCACCGCGATCGTCAAGCCGTACCGTCTGGACGAGGTCAAGACCGCCCTGCAGGAGCTGGGGGTGCACGGTCTGACCGTGACCGAGGCGAGCGGCTACGGCCGGCAGCGCGGCCACACCGAGGTGTACCGGGGGGCCGAGTACCGGGTCGACCTGGTGCCGAAGGTGCGTATCGAGGTCGTGGTGGAGGACGCCGTGGCGGAGGACGTGATCGACGCGATCGTCAGGGCCGCGCAGACGGGGAAGATCGGGGACGGGAAGGTGTGGTCCGTCCCCGTGGAGACGGTCGTGCGGGTGCGGACCGGCGAGCGCGGACCCGACGCGCTCTGACCAGCAGCGCCCCGGCCAGCGCGGCGGCGGCGAACACCAGCAGCACCGGCAGCCAGGGCAGCGCGAGGAAGGATGCGCTCGCCGACTGGCGGGTGTCCCGGGCGCGGGCGGTGAGCGTCACCTCGCCCCGGTCGAACTGGGGCGCTCCGGGCCAGGTCTCGGTGAGCCGCACCCGCTGGCCCGGCAGCAGTTCGGCGGGCACGCGGGTGAGGTCCCGGTCGAGCAGCGTCCGGCCGAACAGCCCGCGCGCCGTCAGTCGCACCCTGGGGGCGAGGGTGACGTTCCCGGTGTTGCGCAGGGTGTAGGAGACGGTCGCCGTGCTGTCGCCGAGGCCGGGGAGCAGCGGCTGGTGGTGGCTGATGTGCACGTGCTCCACGGAGAGCGCGGTCAGTGCGGGTCCGCCGACGCGGAGGTAGACGCGGGCGCCGACGGCCCGCTGCACGCCGAGCGCGAGTCCGCCGCCGCCCCGGTCGACCCGCTCGTCCAGGGCCACGAGGGCGCCAGGGTGGTCGCCGGGCCCGGCTCCGTCGGGGACGCGCAGGGTGAAGGGCACGGTGACGGTCCGGTGGGCGGGCACGGTGATCCGGGACTTCGCGGGCTTGGCCCAGGCGCCGACCCCGCGCATGCGTTCCCGGACGGTCCGCACGGCGAATCCGCCGTCCCGGGCGGTGTTGTAGGCGTCGGCCGCGTACAGCCGGAAGGTGAGCGGCCGGCCGGTCCTGTTCTGGACGGCGACCTTGTCGGTGAGGGTCTGGCCGGGTTCGGCGGCGAGGGTGAAGTAGGGCCGCGCGGCGGTCTGCGAGGCGACCGGGTAGACGGCCCAGCTGCCGTTGTCGGCGGCGTGGGCGGGGACTTCGGCGCCTGCGAGGAGCAGGGCGAGAAGGCTCAGCAGGAGGACGTACGGCTTGCGCACGGGTGCGGACCCCCCATGGGCTCGGGCGGGCGGCGGCGGTCGGGCGGATGCGGCCCCGGTCGTACGGCGGGGCGCCCGGCCACCGGTGGCGGGGTGCGGTCGGTCAGGTGAGGGTGAGGGTCAGGACGGCGGAGTACGCGCCCGGGGGCGTGAACGCCGGTACGTCCAGGGAGAGGCCGGCGCCGACGGTGAACTCGCCGCCGGTGAGCGTGCCGTTCGGGGTGGACGCGAGAGTCGCTCCCGAGGTGCCCACGGTGCCCGCCGAACCGGCCTGGCAGGTGCTGGGGCTGCCCGCCTTGGTCGCGCAGTCCGGCGTCCAGCTCAGCGCGCCCGCGTCGATCTTGGCGCCGGGGCCGGTGAAGTCGGTGACCTTGCCGGTCAGGGACCAGCCCGCGGGGCCGCCGCGGAAGTCCTTGACGGTCACCGTGTTCAGGCTGCCGGTGGAGGCCCCGCCCTGGCCGAAGTCGACCGCCGACAGGGCGACGGAGTCCCCGGCCTGGGACATGGACAGGGTGCCCGCCTTGACGGTGGTGGTCAGCTTCTGGCTGCCGTCCGGGACGGGCGTGGTGTCGTTGACGACGTAGGCCGCGGGACCGGCGCCCTTGTCCGCGTTCCAGGAGCCGCCCTCGTAGGCCACGATCCCGGTCGTCGTCCTGTCGTTGACGACGAGGGAGCCGCTGAAGGAACCCTGGGCGTTCGCGGTCACGGTCGCGGTGTCCGCGGTCTGGGTGTCGCCGGCCCGCCCGGCCAGGGTCACGGTCGCGCCCGGGGTGAAGTGCGACCCGCTGACGGTGACCCCGGCACCGGCGTCACCGGAGGCGGAACTCAGCGAGATGGCGCGGGTGTTGGCCGGGGTGCCGTCGGTCGCGGTGATGGTCTGCGAGGCCGGGGCGGGCGGGGAGATGACCGTGCAGGGGGTGTCCAGCTCCAGGATGTAGCTGGTGTGGATGTTGTAGTCGCCCGGCGAGAGGGTGATCCGCCCGGCCTTGGTGACGGTGAAGGTGCCGGTCATGGAGAAGGACGGGAAGGCGGCCTTCCCCGGCACCGGCGGGTTCTTCTTCGGTCCGGCGACGGTGACGCCCCCGGTCTGGGCGCCGCCGAGGGTGACCTTGCCGGTGGGGGTCATGATGTCGGCCGGCAGGGCCAGGTCGGTGGGGTTGCTGGCGGCGGCGGTGACCACGGTGTACGTCACGGTGACCGTGTCGCCGACCTTGGGAGTGGTGTTGTCCACCGACACGTTCGCGGTGGTGGTGCCGTCGATCGGCGGGATGCCGGCGACGGCGGGCGGAATGCAGTGCGTGGCGAAGTCCACGTTCGTGCCGGCGGCGCCGGCCGGACAGGCCAGCGCTCCGCCCGCGGTGACCGCGAGGGCGGTCGCCCCGAGCAGTGACGCCCAGCGCCACCGTCGGGCTCTTCGGGGTGTCGGACCCATGGGCCCCCTCCTGAGGGTTGCTGGCGCAGCGGCTCGTCTGCGCCGACAGGGGGCATTGATGTGGAGCGGGGGTGAGAAGTCAATGGAGATGCCGCAGAAAGCTGACGGTTCATCAGTTTCTGCGGCATCCGGAACAGATCGCTCGGTCCCGTCAGCTGAAGACGAACGGGCCGGGCGACTGCTTCGCCGTCGCCGTACAGGTCACGGTGACGCCGAAGATCACCATCTTCAGCGAGCCGCCGTAGGCGTCCAGGATGGCGCCGGAGGTGACGGTGCCGGGGAGCGGGCCGACGCTGACCGGGGAGCCCGCGCTCATGGCCGGGTTCTTCGTGCCGCTGAACACGACGGTGCCGCCGCTGGCCTTGGCCATGGTGAGCGTGGAGCTGATCGAGTCCTTGGCCACCGCGACCGGCGTGGTGATCGCGGACGAGGTGAGGGTGAGGGTGGCCGAGGTGCCGCTCTGGGTGGCGGTGAGCGTGGCCGCACCACCGCCGAAGATGCCGCAGCTCGCGTTGATGGTCGCCGTCTGGGGAGTGACGGCGGCCGCGGTGGGCGCGAAGGCGAGTCCGGTGACCGCGAGGGCCCCGGCGGCCAGAGCCGCACCTGTTGCCGTGCGCTTGCCTCTCATGGGGATCCGCTTCCCTTTCCGTGTGGGGGGGTGCCATGTGGCGACGCCGACGGACGGGGAGGCCTGAGCAGGCGGGTGCGGCACACTGCACGGCGGTGCGGATCTGACGGTCCGTCGGAACCTATGGCCCATTGACCCGCGACACGGAGGACCCAACAAGGTTGAATTCCAGCCGACCTTCTGTTCGGTTCGACGCCCGCTCAGCCGGCGGTGACCGTGACCCGCACACTCCCGTCGGGCCCGGCGAGCAGTACCGGCGTCCGAGCGCCCCCCAGGTCGGCGACGGCGGCCCGGTCCTCGTCCCGCACCGACTCCGCCTCGCTCACCACCGCCGCCGCCTCCAGGGACGTGGCACCGGACGCCACCGCCATGGCGACGGCCGTGCGCAGCGCGCTCAGCTTCAGCGACGCGAGCTCCACCGACCCGGCGGCATACGTACGCCCGGTGTCGTCCCGTACGGCCGCCCCCTCGGGCACACCGTTGCGGGCCCGCACGGAACGGGCCAGGGTCACGATCTTGCGGTCCTCGGGGTCAAGCCCGCTGCTCTCAGTCATGCCCAGAGCATACGAAGCCCTCGCGCCGTCATCCCGCCACGGGGTACATCGCGCCCCGCCGCCCCTCGGGGGAGGCCAGCCACTCCAGCTTCGCCGCGGTGTTCGCCTCGTCCAGCGGGGTGTGCAGCACGATCAGCAGGTCGGGCCGGGCCGGCACCTTCATCGCGGTCGACTCCACCACCAGCAGCCCGGCCGCCGGATGGTTCAGCTCCTTGCGGATCTGCCCCTGGTCCTCGATGTCCCGCTGCGCCCACATCTGCCGGAACTCGGCGCTGGCCGCGCTGACCTCGGCGAGCACCGACTGGAACCCCTCGTCGTCCGGCCGGGCCGCGCACGCGGCCCGGAACTGCGCCACGACCGTGCGCGCGTTCCGCTCCCAGCTGTTGCTGCGCGACCGGTACAGCGGATCGACGAAGAAGTCGACCAGGCAGTTCTGCGTGCTCCCCGGCCGCATCCCGAGCACGATGGCCGCCGCGTCGTTGTACATCACGCAGTTGTAGTACAGGTCCATGATGTGCGCCGGGTACGGCATCCAGGTGTCGATCAGCCGTCGCAGCCCGTCGCACATGTCCCGCCTCCCCGGGGCCACCTCGGGCGTGGGCGGGTTCAGCCCGGCCAGCAGGTACAGGTGCCGGCGTTCGGCGTCGCTGAGCCGGAGCACCCGGGCGACGGCGTCGAGGACCTGGGGGGAGACGGAGATGTCCCGTCCCTGCTCCAGCCACTGGTACCAGGAGGCGCCCACGCCGGCGAGCACGGCGACCTCCTCACGGCGCAGTCCGGGCGTACGGCGCCGGCCCCCGCCGACCGGCAGTCCGGCGTCCTCGGGACTGACCCGGGCCCGCCGGCTCATCAGGAACTCGCGCAGCTCGTTGTGCCGTTCGCTCCTCGTCGCCCCCACAGCAGGCACGTACCGCTCCTCCCCCGTCGTCTCTGGTGGTACCACCACCACCATAAGTTCCGACTCCCCAGGATTGTTCCGGCGGCCACAAGCTCTTGCCATGGCGATCGACACCACCACCCAACCCACCGCCCCCGCGGGCGAATCGCTCGGCACCCCCCGGCTGTCGACGCGCGACAAGCTCGTCCTGTTCGTCCTGTGCGCGGCCCAGTTCATGGTCGCGCTGGACTTCTCCGTCCTCAACGTCGCCCTGCCCGTTCTCGGGAGCGACCTCGGCATGAGCCAGTCCGCCCTGCAGTGGGCGGTCACCGCGTTCGCGCTGCCCTCCGGCGGCTTCCTGCTCCTGTTCGGCCGCATCGGCGACCTGTACGGCCGCCGCAGACTGTTCCTGATCGGTCTGGCCCTGTTCGGCGCGGCCTCGCTGCTGGCGACGCTGGCCTGGGACCCGGCGTCCTTCCTGGCCGGACGCGCGCTGCAGGGCCTCGGCGCGGCGGCGATCGTGCCGACCGGCATGTCCCTGCTGACCACCACCTTCCCGGAGGGCCCGGCCCGGGACCGCGCCCTCGGCATCTCCGGCACGCTGCTGTCGCTGGGCTTCACCATCGGCATGGTCGCGGGCGGCGTACTCACCGACACGCTGGGCTGGCGCTCCACGATGGCCCTGCTCACGGTGTTCGCGCTGATCGTCCTGCCGCTGGCGCCCGGCCTGCTGCCGGAGTCCCGCACCCCCCAGCGCCCGCGGCTGGACATCCCCGGAGCGGTCACCGTCACCACCGGTCTGCTGTCGCTGATCTACGCCCTGTCCACGGCCGCCGACCACGGCTTCGGCCACACGGACGTCATCACCACGCTGGTCGCCGGCCTGCTGCTGCTGACCGCGTTCACCGTGATCGAGTCCCGTTCGGCGGCCCCCCTCGTCTCGCTGCCCATGCTGCGCCGCCGCACGGTGGCCTGGGGCAATCTGGGCGGTCTGGTCACCTTCTCGATGATGTCGACGGTGGTCTTCGTGCTGACCCTGTACCTCCAGGAGGTCCTGCGTCTGTCGGCCTTCGAGACCGGGCTGGTCTTCGGCGTCCAGGGCGTCCTGTCGGCCGTCGCCGGCACCCTCGCGGCCAGGGTCATCGGCCGTTTCGGCGCCCGCCGCACCCTGGTGGGCTCGCTGGCCGGCCAGGGCACGCTGGTGGCGACCCTGGTCCTGCTGAACGCCCACGTCTGGTCGGTGTGGCTCGCCACCGCCGCGGTGTCCCTGGCGAGCATGTGCCACCTGGGCGCGATCATCTCGTACGGGCTCACCGTGACCTCCGGGGTCCCCGACGAGGAGCAGGGCCTGGCCACCGGCCTGGTGACCTCCACCCAGCAGGTCGGTATCACGGTCGGCATCCCGCTGCTGGGCGTGCTGGCAACCACCTCGGACGACCTGCTGGCCGGGGCGCACACGGTCCTCGCCCTGGACGCGGGCGTGGTCCTCGTGGCGGCCGTCCTGATCGGTCTGGGACTCAGGTCACGGACGGTCGAGGCGCAGCCGCTCGGCGCGCGGTAGACCGGCGACGACCAGGTCGTACGAGTCCTCGATCAGCTCCCGGACCAGCCGGTCCGGGAGCCGGCCGTCCACCGTCACGGTGTTCCAGTGCCGTTTGTTCATGTGCCAGCCGGGGACGATCAGCCCCTCGTGCTCGCCGCGCAGCCGGATCGCGTCCTCCGGATCGCACTTGAGGTTGACCGTCAGGGGCCGCGCGTTCAGGTCGGTCAGGGCGAACATCTTGCCCAGCACCTTGAAGACCGAGGTCTCCGGGTTGAACGGGAAGTCCTCCACCACGGCGTTGAAGGACAGGCAGAAGGCCCGCAGCTCCTTCGGGGTCACTCCGGTTCGGCCTCCTCGGCGACGGGCATGGGCACCGGCTCCACCAGAACGGTGACGATCTTGTTCCGGCGGCCGGCGGCGGCCTCCGCCGTCAGCTCCAGCCGGCGCCCGTCGGGCAGTTCGACCTCGGCGGAGGCACCGGCGATCGGCACCCGGCCGAGCGCCTTGGCGAGCAGGCCGCCGACGGTCTCCACGTCCTCGTCGTCGTACTCCTCCAGCCCGTACAGTTCGCCGAGGTCGGTGATGTCCAGGCGGGCCGTGACCCGGAAGCGGTCGTCGCCGAGGTCCTCCACGGGCGGGAGCTCCCGGTCGTACTCGTCGGTGATCTCGCCGACGATCTCCTCCAGGATGTCCTCGATGGTGACGATCCCGGCGGTGCCGCCGTACTCGTCGATGACGACGGCGACGTGGTTGCGTTCCTTCTGCATCTCGCGCAGCAGGTCGCCGGCGTTCTTGGTGTCGGGTACGAACACGGCCGGGCGCATGGCCGTGGACACCAGGTCGCCCTCCGCCTCACGGCTGATGTGTGTCTTGCGGACCAGGTCCTTCAGGTACACGATCCCGACGATGTCGTCCTCGCTCTCGCCGGTGACCGGGATGCGGGAGAACCCGGAGCGCAGGGCGAGGGTGAGGGCCTGGCGGATGGTCTTGTACCGCTCGATGACGACCAGGTCGGTCCGCGGGACCATCACCTCGCGCACCAGCGTGTCGCCCAGCTCGAAGACCGAGTGCACCATCCGGCGCTCCTCGTCCTCGATCAGGGACTCCTTCTCGGCGAGGTCGACCAGCGCGCGCAGCTCCGCCTCGG
>NZ_JBEZBT010000039.1:68594-80526 GCF_040647235.1 Streptomyces sp. NPDC042638 | reverse complement strand
GAAACCCCAGGTCACACCCAACAACTGAGATCTCTACCGAACCCGGAACGGTTCAGGCGGCGACACCGTCCTCGACGAAGGCGAGTAAGCGCTCGCCAGCCGCCCAAGACCCTCCAGGCCCGCATCAACTTCCTCAACTTCCTGATCAAGCAGCTCAAGACGACCAAAGCAGTCGCCCAGGAGATCGGAGTCAACCAACGGTCGGTGTAGCGCTACCGCAAGGGCGAACGCAAGCACCCGCCCCAGGCGATCGCCGAACGGATCAACGCGGCCGTACGGGCGCGCTGGCAGCCCCAGGTCCGCAGATGCCGCCGGAAACAGGCCGCCACCACCGGCGGGATCTCGGTGGAGACACGGGCCCGGTTCGGCTACACCGCGCCCATCGGCACCACCGACGACGGACGCTTCCGCCGACTCACCGTCCACCTGCCCCCCACCTACGCACAGCGCCTCTTCAACGCCCGTGACGCCGGAGCCAGCGACCAGCAGATGCGCCAGATCATCGCCGAAGGACTCACAGACATCTACTTCCAGGACAGCGACAGCCGCGCCCTGGGACTCACGGACGTCACCCTCAACGACACCGACTACCTCGACCTCGACTACTGACCCCGGCAGCGACCGGGAAACCGGACCTGCCCGTGTGAGCCGAAGCAGGGTGTGTCAATTTAACGGCTGATCTTGGTTGTTGATGGTCAGTTGTTGCTCGGAGTCAGGCGGCCCTCGAAAGCGATCTGGAACGCGTTCAGGGGTGCTTTCCAGCGCATGGTCCACCGCTTGCGACCCTTCCCCGTCGGGTCCTGGTCTGTATCGCCTCCTTCTTCGGCCTCTGCAGTTGGCTGCCGGACAAGCTCTGAGCCACGGTTCGCCGTCATCGCCGTCTGCTGTCGGCGGCGGTTACGGGATGCAGGTGGCGATGCCTGCCGTCACCGACCACACACAGCAGGGCGCAGCCACGTTCGGACCCGGACCAGGACGCGGACCCGCGGCTCGGGTGCATGGAGCACGCCCGGACTATCGCCCTCGGCTGGTTCGGTGCCATCGCCCCGCACCCGGCGAGGCGGGGGCGAGCCGGTGCGCGCGCTGTGGCATTGGGCAAGCCACCCTCACGGCCGGCCAGTGGTTCGCTCGGGCCAGGGTCGTGGTGCAGCGGTGCACCGCCCACTCACAGCCAGCCAGCACGACCGGCAGGTCGTCCAAGGCAAAGGTCAGGTAGGCGACATCGTAGCCGGCATCCATCACTATCAGGATCTCGGGGTCGCCCGGCTGCCAGTGCCCGGCCTGCGTCAACTGCTCGCTAATATGGCGCAGTTGGGCGGCGGTCACGAGTGTCGCGTCGTCGGCGGGCCCCAGGCGCACGGCGTCCAGCAGCGCGACCCAGGAGGTGCGGCCCGACTCCAGGGCGGCGACGAAGGAGTACGGTCAGCCCGGCACGAGCTGGTCCGTCTTGCGGTCACCGCGTCCGTAGACGTGGCAGAACAGCCGGTCGTCGCTGGTCGGAGCATTGGGGCGGAGCCAGTTGCTCACGTCCACGGCCGGCACGATCCGGCCGTCGGCCGCCTTCGGCAGCGGCAGATCGGCCAGCGTGCGGCGAAAGCGCGCGGGTTCCAGCCAGCCGCGGTCCAAGCCGCATACAGCGCACCGTGCGCGCGCCGGTGCTCGACCGCCAGCGACAGCTCGACCAGGGTGTTCACCGGTCCGTCCGCGCACAGCACCGCGTCGGTGAGCTCGAAGAGCGCATCCGCGCGAGCGTAGAGGCATTCGTAGAACTCGACCCGAAAGCGGGACAACACATCCAAGGCCCCGCCCACGGGCGCATCGACAGACAGACACATACACAGCGGCCGTTCTCTTGCACTTCGTGACTCGACATCTCGAAGCGTGGAGCACGGCCGCCCCCGCTGTCCCGGAAAGAAGCGCAGATCAGCGGGTCGGGTGACCTGCGACGTTAAACGTCAAGGTTACGCCGAGGAAAGCGACTTCGAGATCGAGCGCCGCCCTGCTGGCGGGGCGGCCACACGCGGCCTGTGGCGGCCGGCTTCACCCAGTGCCGCAAGGCTTCCGGATGAATGCCGATCTCAGGCACCGGTGCCAAGGACTCCGATCGCTGACACCGGACCGCTGCCAGCGATCACCCGATTCCCCACCGGAAGCGTCGACTTCCCCGTCCAAGTGGCCGATCCGGGCGCGCTCAGGCACTTTCACCGCCCGGCAGGCGTGACTCCCACACCGCTGAGCAGGGTCCGCTCCTCTGCGTCGGCCAACCAGAAGAAGACCGGCGGCAGGCCGAGCTCGATCACCGCCAGTGCGATCTGAAACCACTGCGGCCAGCCATGCACGGCGAGCGAGAGCAGTCGGCCCGCGCCACCCAGCAGGAAAACGCCGGCCAGCCACCGCACCACTCGAGCCGGGATCGGATGCTGCCGCACGGCCCAGAGCCAAGCCAGCCCGTAGCCGGCGAACGCGGCGCCCATGAACCGGCCCCAGCTGTCGACCGTCGTACCGGCGGAAGCGGCACCGGGGATCGCCGCGTTGCCGAGTGCCACATGGAAGAGGCCGATCGCCACACAGGTCCAGCCCATCAGCTGTGCGAGTAGACGCAGAGTCCTGGCCATGATTCCTCCAAGCCGTCCTGAACGACGTCTAGTTGACATGCGTCTACTACGATGGGTGCACTAGTGGACCCATGTCAACTAAGCTCTGTGTATGTCTCCGCGCCGACGACTCAGCCCCGCCGACCGCCGCGCCCAGCTCCTCACCGTCGGCGCACGGCTCTTCGCCTCACACCCCTACGCCGATGTGCTGATGGAGGAAGTCGCCGAACAAGCCGGTGTTTCGCGGGCCCTGCTCTACCGTCACTTTCCCAGCAAACAAGCCCTCTTCGGAGCCGTCTACCAGCAGGCAGCGGACCAACTGCTCGCCGGAACACAGCTCGACCCCGACGCCCCCCTGGCGGAGCAGCTCATCCAGGGCATGGACGTCCATCTCGACTACTTCGTGGCGAACCGCAACGCCGTCCTCGCAGCGAACCGAGTCCTCGCGGGCGACCCGGTGATCCAGACGATCATGACGAACGAGCTGGACGCACTCCGTGCCCGACTGCTGGCCGTACTCCCACTCGCGGACGAGAGCGCCCACGAGGCAGTGTCCGATGTCCTGAAGAGCTGGCTTGTCTTCGTCCGGGTCCTCTGCGTCGACTGGCTTACCCACGGGACCTGTACCCGCACTCAGCTGCGCGACGTCTGCATCGGCGCAGTTCTCGGCGCCCTCCGGCCGCTGCTCGCCGAAGACCCTGCCCCCGACTGGCCGCCACAAGAATCCGGCGCGGCCGCCCAGGGCTGCCCGCCCCACAACACGTAGAGAGCCCGATGCGCCGCCAGCAGGCCGGGCTCGAAGGTCTGAATGGGGAGGCCGACGTTACAGGTGGGGAATGAGGTGGCGTTGCACCACGCTGACGCGGCGATCCCACTCGGCGACCCGGCAGTGGCGCCACATGTGTTGCACACGATAGCGTCGATCACACCGGCGCTGAGCTGCACGAAGTGCTCTCCGCTTGCCTCGCGCCACACGGTTACCCCCAGAGAAGGCGGCAGTGCACCGTCGCCAACTCCAACTACCGCAACCCCACCGTCCGGACGCGCGCCCTGCACGGCTACCTGCGCTGGCGGAACAAGAGCGCCCGCAATCCCGAGGTGCCGACCGTCCAACGGCTTGAGCGCGCCCGCATCCGTGGTGAGAAGGCATCCGCTGGGGCGGCCGAGCCGTCGCCCGAGCAGCCTGACGGTCAGGCAGACATCACGGACGAGCGGCTACCAGTAGACAAGGTAAGTCAGGATTCTCGCGATGGATAAGGTGACTGGCCAAGGTAACCCTATCCTTCCCTTCCCCTTGGCTTGTGCTTCACACCTGCCCGGAAGCACGACCACGCGGTTGACGGCCGTCACCGCGGAGCAGGTCGCCCACCACCTGGACGCCGACGGCCAGGGCGTGGTGACTCACGTTCCCGAAACCCAGGACGAGCCGGGCGGGCCGACGTGGTCGCCCCCGACGTACGGCACGTGCTCATGCCGTAGAGGCCGACAGACCGCTCCCGCGCCGCGGTGACGACTGCCCATTCGTCGGCGTTTGGGCCGAGGTGCGCGACCGCGTGGAAGCCCGCCGCCAGACCGGTCACCGCGACTCCCGGGGCGTGTGCGGCCAGCGCCTCCACCAGGGTGGTGCGCCGGGCCGCGTAGCGGGTACGCACCCGGCGCGGATGCCGGTCGTAGCGGCCGGACTCGATGAGCGTCGCCAGGGCGAGCTGGTCCAGCGTCGGGGAGCCGCGGTCGCTGAGGTGCTTGTGTTCTGCGACCAAAGCGTCGAGGCCTGGCGGGCACAGCAGCCAGCCGAGTCGCACCGCCGGCGCCAGAGACTTGCTGACCGTTCCACTGGAGATGACACGGTCCGGGGCGAGGCCCTGCAGGGTTCCGACCGGATCCCGGTCGTAGCGGAACTCAGCATCGTAGTCGTCCTCGATGATCACGGCGTCCCGGTGCACCGCCCAGTCGACCAGCGCCAGCCGACGCTCGGGAGCCAGCACGACCCCCGTGGGCCACTGGTGCGCCGGGGTGACCACCACCGCGCGGGCGTCGGTCGCGGCGAGTGCCTCGACGTCGATGCCCCGTTCGTCCACCGGAACCGACGCCATTCCCGCCCGTGCCACAGCGGAACGCGTCGTCGCGGGCGCACCCGGATCCTCGTATGCGACCGTACGTACCCCCGAGCGGGCCAGGGCGTGCAGCGCGAGACCGAGACCCTGGGCATATCCGGAGCAAACCACCATCCGCGCCGGATCAGCCACGCAGGCACGTACCCGCCGCAGATAGCCTGCCAGGACCTCGCGCAGCACCGCGCTGCCCCGGGCGTCCCCGTAGGCGAGCGCCGAGACGGAGGCGGACCGGGCGGACTCGCGCATGGCCAACAGCCAGTCGGCCATGGGGAAGGACCGCAGGTCGGGCACGCCCCACTGGAAGTCCGCCAGCAGGGCCGGCCGCATCGTGGCGCGCTTGACCGGCAGCTGCGGTACGGGTGTGTACACAGCGACCCTGGTGCCCGAGCCAGCACGGGTCACGAGGTAGCCCTGGGCCTGAAGCTGGGGGTAACACTCCTGCACCAGACCGCGGGACACACCGAGACCGCGGGCCAGAGAGCGGGAGGACGGGAGCCGCTCGCCACTGTGCAGTCGGCCGGCCCGGATCGCCTCTCGCAACCGACGCTCCACCTGCGAGCGGAGCGGCTCAGGGCTCTCCCGATCGGTCACCAGCAACAGATCCGGCGATGAACCGGGACCCTCGCCGCGGCGCTGGGGCGGGATCAGCGACACCGTCAGTGCCCCGCCCGCCACGACGGTGAACGCGAAGCCGAGACCGCGTGGCTGGGAGACGTCGAACGGGCCGATGAGGTCACACACGCACGCCTCGCCGCCCTCGTGCGAGGCGATCAGCGACAGCGTGCAGACCGGCCCGTATCCCGTGTGCGAGGCCAGCCGCGTCCCGAGCGGCAGCCCCACGAGGGACGGCACACCGGCCACGATGCCGGTCATGGCCAAGCATCTTGTTTCGACGGCTGTCGATACAGGCGACGTTGAGCACTGGATTAGATGGATGTCAACATAGAGGTATGTCGAAACAAGCTGGTCTGCCGGGCATGACCGCTTCGCCGGCCACCTGTGGCTGGCGGAGGCGGTCGCCACCGCCGGGCTGGTCTGGCTCATCTTCGGCCTGGCCCGCGCCGGCCGCGCGCACCTGACACCGGTCGCGGTCGCCTCCTACATCGGGGCGGCCTACTGGTTCACCTCCTCCACCTCCTTCGCCAACCCGGCGGTGACCATCGGCCGCGCGTTCACCGACACCTTCGCCGGGATCGCCCCCGCCTCCGTTGCCCCGTTCCTCGCCGCCCAGCTGGCCGGCTGCCGTCCTCGGACTGGCCCTGGTTGTGGCCTGCTTCGGCCGTCCGGCCCGCGCCAGCGGCGACGAGGTGGTCCTCCCGCACGGCGAGCAGCAGCCCGCCGACCCTGCCCGACCTGCTGAAGAAAGCGCCCTGGCCTCATGAGCACTCCCGCCGCCCCGTCCGTGCTGTTCGTCTGCGTGCACAACGCCGGCCGCTCCCAGATCGGCGCCGCCTTCCTCACCCACCTCGCCGGGGACAAGGTCCAGGTCCGCTCCGCCGGCTCCGCTCCCGCCGACGCCGTGAACCCGGCCGTGGTGGAGGCCATGCGCGAGGTCGGCATCGACATCTCCGCCGAGACCCCCAAGGTCCTCACGGTGGAGGCCGTGCAGTCCTCCGACGTCGTGATCACGATGGGCTGCGGGGACGCCTGCCCGTACTTCCCCGGTAAGCGGTACATGGACTGGAAGCTGGAGGACCCCGCCGGACAGGGCGTGGCGGCCGTCCGGCCGATCCGCGACGAGATCGAGCAGCGCATCCGCGGCCTGCTCGCCGAACTCGGCATCGAGGCGGCCAGGTGACCGCCGCTGCGACGGGCGTGCGCATCGCACCTATGGGACCCGAGCAGTCGGACCAGGTCCTGGAGATCTACCAACTCGGCGTCGACGAGGGCAACGCCACCTTCGAGACCGCCGCACCGACCTGGGAGGCGTTCGATGTCGCCAAGCTGACCGCGCACCGCCTGGTCGCCCTCGATGACGGCGCCCGGGTGCTGGGCTGGGCCGCCGTGGTCCCGGTCTCCGACCGGTGCGCGTACGCCGGCGTCGTCGAGCACTCCGTCTACGTCCACCCCGACGCCCGGGGCCGCGGCGTGGGCCTGGCGCTTTTGACCGCACTACTGGCCTCCACTGAAGCCGCAGGCATCTGGACCGTTCAGTCCGGGATCTTCCCGGAGAACATCGCCAGCCTCTCCCTGCACGCGCGTGCCGGCTTCCGCGTCATCGGCACCCGCGAGCGCATCGGCCGCCACCACGGCAAGTGGCGCGATGTCGTCCTCGTCGAGCGACGCAGCCCCACCATCACCTGACGCGCCAGAGCAGCGAGGCAGGACATGTCCTAGCCGCAGCGACATGGCCATCGTTCAGACCGGCGGTCCGCCGGGCCCGGGTGCGCCGTACCCGCCCACTACTGGCCAACTATCAATCGAGATGGCCATCTATCGGTCGTGGTCACATCAGCCGGGAGGGAGAGTTCTCCCCCGCCAGCGGCCGGACTCTGTCCACAGGGCCGCGAGCCGAGCATCGGTTCCGAGGCCGCCTCGATCAGTGGGGCGGCCCGTACGTGAGGAGCCGTCCATGTTTGGCGGCGAGCTGCACATCGTCGACCAGGGGCCCGGGATGAGCGAGATCGACCGCGAACGCGCCTTCGACCGCTTCTGGCGTGCCTCCGACTCCCACCACGACGGGACCGGCCTGGGCCTTCCCATCGTCCGCCACCTCGTCGACGCCTCCGGCGGCACCATTACCCGGCACCGGGCACCGGGCACCGGGCACCGGCCTGGACGTCGCCGTGCGGCTGCGCCCGGTGACCGGCCAGTCGTCGTACGGCGCTCGGGTACCTCGATCAGCCTCGTACGGCGGTCAGGTGCGGCCAACCAGGTAGGCGTTCCAGTCCCAGCCGGCACGCCGGGTCCACTGAAGTGCATTGGTGAGGCTGATGCCGAGCAGGGAGCTGGGGACGGACGGGGTTGGGTCCGCGGCGCGGGTGACCAGGGTGGAGTTGCGCAGGGGGACGACCGAGAGGCCGCAGCGTCGCAGCTTGGCGGTGAGGCAGTGGGCGGTGACGGGCTGGTCGGCGAGCTGGCCTAGAAAGAGCCAAGGCGCCCCGGACGGATGCTGCCGCGTGCGATGGCCGAGGCGGTCACGGCGTGCTCGGGCTGCTGGGCCAGGAACCGGAACGCCAGCGGTGGCAGGGCAGCGCGGCAGGCGGCTGCCGCTCATCTGCGGGAGCGGCGCGGGGCTTGGTGGTTTGTGCGGTAGAGGTCGATGGCGAGGGCGACGGCGGCGCGGGTGGCGGGGTGGGGGTCCTGTCGGCGCCAGATGAGGTGGACGGGGACGGGCTCTGCGTCGCGCAGGGGGCGGTAGGTGATGCCGGAGGGGCGGTACTGGGCTGCGGTGGCCTCAGGGGTGACGCCGACGCAGCGGCCGGAGGCGATGACGGCGAGCCAGTCGTCGATGTCGTGGACGTACTCGGTGGCGGGCCGTTCTGCCTCGGGCCACAGGTTCAAGGTGGTGGTGCCGGTGCGGCGGTCGATGGCGAGGGTGCGGGTGGCGACTTCGGCTAGGTGGATGCTGCGGCGGCGGGCCCAGGGGTCGTCGGAGGCGAGGGCCAGGTAACGGTCCTCGTGGCCGACGAAGGCATGTGCCCAGGGTTGGAGGTCGAGGGCGCTGCGGATGACCGCGAGGTCGCACAGTCCTTCGGCAAGCCCTCCGGTGGAGGAGTTGTGACGCACCAGCCGGAGCTCGATGTCGGGGTGGTCGTGGTGCCAGCGGCGCTGGAACTCGGTGGTGTGGCGCCCGAAGGCCGACCAGGCGTGACCGATGTGCAGGCGGCTGTGGCCGGAGGTGGCCTCGGCGACGAGTTCGTCCGCGCCGGCCAGCAGCAGACGGGCTCGGGCGAGGATCTGCACCCCCGCCATAGTGGGCTCGACCGTGCGACTGGTGCGGTGCAGCAGCCGCACTCCCAGGATCTTTTCCAGGGCGAGCAGGCTGCGGGAGACTGTGGCCTGGGAGACGCCCAGCTCCAGGGCCGCGTCCGTGAAGCTGCCGGTGTCGATGATGGCGAGCAGACAGCGCAGGTGCTTCAGCTCCAGCCTTGCACCGTTTTCTCCGCGCGTATCCATACGCTCAGCGTATCGATAGTCCGCTGGATGCATTTTGTGTATCACGATCGGAGGCGCACGGTGAGGAGATGAAGACCTCACAGAACCTCCCCGTCGACGCGGATACGCTGGGCCGGTGTGGGAGCCGCTCACTGACCGGCTCGCTCTCCGTGCGGCGCGGCTTCGCCTTCCTCGCCTTCGCCGGGATCGCCTGGGGAACTACCGGCGCGGCCGTGGAGGTCATCTACCGGACCAGCGGCCTGGGGCCCATGGCTATCTCGTTCTGGCGTTTCCTGGCCGGAGCGGAGCTGCTGCTACCGGCCTGGGCCCTGCGCCCGGCCCGCAAGGCGCCCCGCGCGCCGCAGCCTGCGAGGCGGCGTGTGCTGCTGCTGGCGGGCACCGGAGTCGGGCTGGCCGTCTTCCAGACCGCCTACTTCGCCGCCGTGCGGGACACCGGCCTGGCGGTGGGCACCATCGTCACGCTCGGTGCCGCACCGGTGTGCACGGCCGCCGGCGGGCGTCTGTTTCTGGGCGAGCGTATGGGCCGCGCCGGGGTACTGGCCGTCGCCGGCGCGCTGGCCGGGCTGACCGTGCTCGTACTGGGCAACCAGCCCGGTGTCGTCCACCCCGCGGGCGTGGCGATGGCGCTGCTGTCCGCCGCCGGTTACGCCGTCTCCAACCTGTTGGGCCGGTGGACCGGAAGGCACGGCACCGGCGAGGACGCCTTCACCCTCACCCTGCTCTCCTTCCTCATCGGCGCGGCCGTGATGCTGCCGCTGGCCGTCCACGAGGGCCTTGTCCCGCAGGGCGGGGACCTCACCGAGGCGGCGCTGCTGATGCTGTACATCGCCGCCGTCACCACGGCGCTCGCCTACCCGCTGTACTTCGCCGGCGTCGCCGTCCTCAGGGCTGCCACCGCGTCGGTGATGATGCTGCTCGAACCGGTCAGCGCCGCCGTCCTGGCCGTGCTGTTCCTTGACGAACAGCTCACCGCGGCCACCGTCGCGGGCACGGTGATCCTGCTCGGGGCGATCGCCGCCCTCGCTCTTGCCGAGTCCCGGCTGCAGGCCAAGCCCGTTGTTCCGTGAGGTGACGCAAAGCCCGTCGGGTGTCAGTTCTCGCCGTCTTCGTCTTCGTCGAGTTCCGGTACGTCCGGGTCACGCAGCGGGTGCAGGGCGCCGGCGGTGGGGGTGGAGGCGGTGAAGCTGTAGCGGCCGAGCAGGTTCAGGTTCTTGTGCTTGAGCGGGGAGAGCCGGGCGATGTCCTCGTCCCTGGTCTCGTGGCCCTCGGCACGTAGCTGGGCGACGGCGGCGTCGATGTACCGGGCCGTCCACACCACGATGGCGTTGAGGACGGGGGAGCAGGCGCTGCCGGTGGGCAGGTTCGCCGCCGCTCCTCCTTTGCCGGTCGCCGGGCTCGGCTCGGTCAACGGTTTGGTAAGCACCGAGACTCGGCCAGCGGGACCCTTCCGCTGCGAGGCAGGCAGCATCGTCCCGGGCGCTCCTCGCCTCGGTCAGCCGGTCCGGGGCGATACCCAGCGCGGTCAGCCGTAGGGGGGCTCACCGTGCCAGTCCAGCAGGCAGAGCACCTGCGGACCATGGGGCATAGGACTGACGCTGAAGACTGCGGCGCGCGCGGGATCGGGGTGACGCCAGGCCACGGCCGGAGGGGGCGGCTTAGCGCTGACGGGCTGATCGCATTGATCCCCGAGGCCGGATCAGGGCGTGAACGTCAACGGCATGCCTGTTTGTTGAGTCACGCATTCCGTCAGCGTGGCGTAGAGGAGGGTGGTGCGCGAGGTGAAGTTCGACTGCCAGTCTCGGCCCGCGGCCTCAGCCGACGATGCGTACCAAGGACTGTGACCAAGCGCTGACTGACTCTGCACGCACCCGGCGCCTTGCTGCTCAGCGGGTGGGTGCAGGAGGTGCCGACGGGCCGGCGTCCTCTGTGACCGACGGCTACGGAAAAAGACGCTCCTCAAAAGCGGTCACCCCGAATAGCAGAGCTATCATCGCCACGGGCATGAGCAGGGCAAACAGGATCACAGCACCTCCCGGAAGGTCGGTCTGTGGCACACGACGCGGAAGGCCCCCGGTTCGTTCACCACCCGCCCCGCCCCCGGTCCGTGCACGGCCCGCCGCACCCGGGGACGGCGGGCAGGCAGCCCGACGCGGGGGCGCCCTCCCAAGCGGTAACCGGTCAGTGCTGCCAGTAGTCGCGCTCGGGGAGTTCCACCCACAGGTCGGGGGGCCCGGTGAAGGGCCGCGGGTCGGCGGGGAAGAGGCCCGCGTGGGCGCAGCACTCGGCGATCGCGTGGGAGCCGTAGAGGTACGCGGTGAGGACCTCCTCGGGAGGCATACCGGCGCACGGGCCCCCGCCGGGGTGCAGGTCCCAGCCCTCGACGACACCGTCGCGCACGAGGCTGCCCTGGTTGCCGCTCTTGGGGTTGGCGTACATGCCGTAGCAGACGGTGCCGGAGGAGAGCAGGGCCTGTACGCCCGGCATCTGCGGCCCGTACCCCCAGGGCTGGGTGACGACGCAACCGCCCGGTACGGTCGTCACCCCGACGATGCGCAGGCTGTCGTCCGTGTCGACGCCGTACGGGTCCTCCAGCAGCTCGGCGAGCAGCCCGGCGTCCGGCGGCACCGCTGCCAGGCGCCGTACGGCCTCCTGCGCGTCGATGCCGGCCACGCAGGCCAGTCCCGTGCCGTCGTAGTAGCCGACGTCGGCCAGGGCGGCGATGCGGCGCCGGCCTTCCCGCGCCGCCGCGGACTCCGCCTCGCTGAGCCCCGGTTCGCCCCCGGGCAGCGGGAACAGGTCCGGTGTGGGCCCGGCCAGGCTCAGCCGCCCCGGTGACCAGCCGGCCAGCACCGGCCGCCACGGGTCGGCTCCCGCGGCGACGAGGACGCGTGCGATCTCCGGCCGGTGCCCGACCACCGCCTCCCACAACGCGGTCGTACCGTCCTCCAGGGCGTCGACGTCGGCGACGCGCCCGGCCAGCTCCGCGACGACCTCGGGCGAGCCGAACGCCACGGCCCGGTGCAGGGGCCGTTCCCCGCACGGCAGCGTCTCCGGATCGGCGCCCTGGTCGAGCCGTCGCCGGATGTCCCGGTGGTCCTGCCAGCC